>CAYUWD010000017.1:0-8697 GCA_964448235.1 uncultured Bacteroidales bacterium
AACACGTCTGTTCAATTGACGTCCTTCATCTGTGTCGTTTGATGCAATAGGTTTATCAAAAGCATATCCTTCAAAGCTTAATCTGTCTTCTGATATCCCTTTTTCGATAAGATAATCGACAACTGTATTAGCTCTGTTTCGTGATAAGTTTTTATTGTATTCATATGCTCCTTTATTGTCTGTGTGACCTGAAATTTCAATTTTTAATTTAGGTTGTTTGTTTAATATTTGAACAACTCTGTTTAGTTCGGCAAACGATTCGGGACGAAGAGTTGCTTTGTCATAATCAAAGAAAATATTTTTAAGTACAATTGTTGTCCCAACTTCTATTCTTTGAAGTTCGATATCAATTGTAATTTCCTGATATGCTGATGTGTCTGCAAGATTAAAGTTTTCGGAATGAAATAGATAACCATCTTTATTTACATTAAGTCCATAGTTTTTTCCACTAGGTAAGTTTACAATATATGCCCCAGTTTGACTATTTGTTTTAAAAGTAGCTACAACTTCATCTAAGGTGTTATCGATAATTTCGATATTTGCTTCTAATGGAAATTCGGTTATTTTATCAGTGACAGTTCCTTTTACTAAAGTTAGATATACTTTATCTTCGACTGGAGTAGTTTCTTCATCAACAGGGAATCTAAGCTCATAAATATCATGTAAGCCTTTACCTTCAGGACGCACTGAGGCAAAATATGCAGTTTTTCCACTCGCTGTAGTTACAAAGAAAGCATCATCAAGAGGAGTATTTATTGGATAGCCCAAATTTATAGGTGTTGACCAGTTTCCATCTTTATCTTTAGTAGTCTTAAAGATGTCGTAACCTCCCATTGTATTATGTCCTTTTGAACTAAAGTAAACTGTTCTACCATCAGGATGAAGGAAAAGATCTACTTCGTCATATTTTGTGTTTACAACAGGGCCAATGTTTGTAGGTGGAGACCAATTACCATATTTATCCATTGTTGAATAAAAAATATCTCTACCTCCTAATGATATTGATGGATCATCAGAAATATAAAATAATGTTTTATTATCATAAGAAATGCATGCTGATGATTCGTGTGATTTATGATTTATGTTTTCAGAAATGCTTTCTGGTTTTGACCATCTGCTACCTTGCAAGCTTGAAACATATAAATCTCCTCCATTTTGGTCTACATATACAAATAAATTTTGACCATCAGGAGATAAGCCAACAACTGCATCATGTAATTTTGAATTTAGTGGAGTTCCTACACTTCGTGCTTTTGTCCAACCGGTTTTTGTTTTTGTGGTTTCGTAAATATCTTCAAAGTACATTCCATCACCTGCGATTTTACCTCCGGTTGTTCCTTTTCTTCTTGAAGTAAAATACATCTTAGAACCATCTGCTGTAATCATAGGACCATACTCTCGATATTCTGTATTTACGTTTTCTCCAATATTAATTATTTCTACATCTGTTGTGTCTTTTAAAATATCTTTCCCATTACGACATTCTGTGACATATTTGTTGATTTCAAGAATTTCTTCTTCGTTTTTTAAGTTAGCAGCGTATTTATTATAAAATTTTATAGCTTCATTAAATTTATAATTTAAGTGATAACCTCTTGCTAGGTAATATTCAATTTTTTTGTCGACTTTATGATTAAGATTATAGGCTTTTTCAAAATATTTTAAACAATCGTATTTTTGAGTTGTATTGTAAACACAATATCCTATTTTAAAATTAAGGTCAGAATTATCAGGATTAAATTCATATGCTTTTAGATATAAATTTAGTCCTGCATTAATATTGTTTTCATTAAAGACATAAATATTAGCGTTTTTTATCTGTTTTTTTGCTATTGAAAGTTCGTTAGATTCTCCAGGGAAATTTGATTTTGTAAAACTAATGTCGTTTTGGGAATAAATAAAACTTACTGTAAAAATAAAAACGAATAAAACTAATATTTTTTTCATTGTCTTAAGTTTTAGAATATAAAGTAAAGGAAAAATCTATATTTATAATGGTATAGAAATTTCCTTTACTAATAATTTATTTAATAGATAATACTTTAAATTCAACCCTTCTGTTTTGTTGTCTGCCTTCATCTGTATCGTTTGTTGCAATTGGTTGAAGATAAGCATAGCCTTTATACGTTAATCTAGATTCATCAATACCATTATCAACTAAATAATTAACAACTGATTTTGCTCTATCTTCTGATAATTGTGTATTAAATTGTAATCCACCATGGCTATCAGTATGACCACCGATTTCAATTTTCATATCAGGATATGATTCTAATAAAGCAACAAGTCTGTCTAGTTCTGGGAAAGAAGTTTCTCTGAGAGTTTCCTTTCCATAATCAAAGAAAATGTTTTTAAGAACGATTTTTGATCCAATTCCAACTTTACTTAAAACTATGTCTTTTGTTACTTCTTGATATGCTGTAGCTTCTGGAATATTAATGTTTTCGGAATAGAAAAGATACCCGTCTGCTTTAACTGCAATACCATAGTTTTTGCCGGAAGGTAGACTAACTAAATATTTTCCTGTTTTACTATTAGATGTTAGAGTTGTTACTAGTTCGTTTTTCTCATTGTCTACAATTTCGATATTTGCTGCTATAGGTTCTTCGCTTAGTGCATCAGTAACGGTTCCTTTCATAATTGTAAGACGTACTTTCTTAACTTCAATAACTTCTTGTTCTACCTTTTGTTGGATTGTAGCATTTGAACTTGCAATAAGAATATCTTCACTTCCAACAACCATCATTTTTTCGGGACCTAAGAACGTGATTCTATAAATATCCTGTAAACCATATCCATCATCTCTCGCACTTGAATAATATGCATATCTAGCGTTTCCTGCTACAACAAAGAATACATCATCATCAGGTGTGTTAACAGGATATCCAATGTTAATAGGTTCGGACCAGTTACCTGCTCCATCATTTTCAGAATAAAAGATGTCATATCCACCCATGGATCCTTTTCTTTTTGAGCAAAAATACATAGTAACTCCATCAGGGTGCATAAATACACCTTCTTCGTCATACTTTGTGTTAATTGGAGTTCCTACGTTTTTTGCAGGACTCCATTTGCCATTATTTTGTTTTTCGCATACAAAAATATCTTTGCCACCTAAAGAAGAATTTCCAAATTCATCTTTTTCTCTATCACTTACAAAATATAAATATTTACTGTCGTATGAAATAGAAGCTGATGTTTCGTGATACTTTGTGTTAATGTTTTTGTTCATTTCTTTTGGTTTTGTCCAATTATCTCCATCTAGCTTACTCTCAAAAAGAGTGCCATCCGGAACACCTTTGTATGTATATAATAATTGTCCATCAGGGGATAACCCTACAGAAGCATCGTGTCCGGGAGTGTTTAATGCCCGCATGTTAATTGCTTGTGACCAACCTTTTTTATCGTCATTATATGTAATATAAAGATCTTCATAATACAATAAATCGTTTGGATCAATTTCTCCATCTGTACTGCCTTCGCGTCTTGATGTGAATATTACAAGAGACTCATCTGTTGTAATAACTGGACCATAATCTGGATATTTTGAATTTACAGTTGCTCCAAGATTGTCAATAAAAACTCTTATTGGGTTTGCAGTAAGTTTTTTTCCCGTTTCACATTCATGTATCTTTTTGTCTACATCATGGGTAATAACATCATCTTTCTTTTTCTTTGCATCTGTTTGAGGGTTTTCAATTTTATACTTACGATAAAATTCAATTGCTTCATCAAAATTATATATCATATGATTTGCCCAGCCAAGTAAAAAGTATATGTCGCTTGCTACACCAGGTTTGGCTTTATATGCTTTTTCTAAAAAATCGATTGCTTTCTCTTTTTCAGTTGAATATAAATAGCAAGCCCCAATTTTATAGTTTAATTCTGGATAATATTGGTTGTATTCGTATGCTTTAAGATATTCTGCTAGTGCCATACGATATGCTCCTGGTTGCCCTATTTCATAATATGTGTCAGCATATTTAATTGATGCCATAGCATCTTTATATCCATTTTTACCTTGTTTAAATTCTTTTTTGTTTATTTCAGCACTTACTTGTGCATATGAGTTTATAACTAACATGCTTAGTATTGTAGTAAAAAATGCTATTACTATAATTTTATATTGTATTTTCATAATTGTAAAATTTACTTTTTATATTCTATACATACAGAACAATATTCTTCTGCTACATCAAGTCCTAATTCTTGGGCTTTTTTCCAATCATCACAAGCTCCTTCCATATCTCTTAACATTTCTTTTGCACTACCTCTGTGGATGTATGCATAAGCATATTCAGAGTCCATTGAAATTGCAGTAGAAAAAGCTTCAATGGCAGAATCATAATCTTTTAATTTATAATAGCATAATCCTATGTTATTATATGCATAAGCATAATCTTTTTTCTGTTTTAACACATCTCTAAAACCTTCGATTGCATCTTCATAATTTTCAGATTCAAATAATGCAACAGCTCGATTATTTATTGCATAAAAATAAGTAGGATCTTTTTCGATAGCAATATTGTATGCTTCAATAGCTCCTTCATAGTCTTTATTTAGTCTTTTTGCACTACCTAAGTTATTATATAATAATGGCATATCATTTTTAATTTCAATAGCTTTATTATAATCTGCTATTGCATTGTCGTATTTTTTTAACATTCTGTTTGCAGAACCTCTATCATTATATGAGAAAAAGTGATTAGGGTCTACTTTTAAAGCACTATTAAATTGAGTTATTGCCTCCTCATATTTTTCTTCTTTAAACTTCATTACACCCATAAAATAGTACATGTTAACATCTTCATATCCCATGCTAATTGCTTGAGTAAAGAATTTAACAGCGTTATCGTTTTGTTCTAAGTAGTATGCGCAATAACCTTTTAAATAAACTACATTAGCATCATTTGGAGCGCTAATAGAATATTTTGAAAGATCATCAAGAGCATTTTTGTAGTCATTAGTTTGGATGTAGCAGGTTCCACGTCCATAATATGACTTATCCATACTTGGATTTAATTCTAGTGCTCTTGAAAAGCTTTGTATTGCAGCTTCGAATTGATTTTGCTGATAGAACTGTACTCCATCGTTGTATGCGATATTTGCTTGTTGATCTTCGGCAACGATTAATGTGCTGGATGTATCTTGGACAGCAGCTTCTCCTTCGAACCCGATTTTTATCGGAATTACGATTTGTGATGTGTCTACATCATTCTGTGCTAAAAGGACAGAAACTTGTATACAAATCATTGTCATCAATAAAAGTTTTCGCTTCATAGTTTTCAAATTTAAATTTGTATTCCCATCAGGGTTTTTTACATAAAATTATATTGTTTATTTGTTAAAAAGTTAATTATTATTGAATTGCTCCATGGCAATGCTTATATTTTTTCCCGCTTCCACAAGGGCAAGGATCATTTCGTCCTACTTTCTTTTCTACTTTTATTGGCTCTGCTTTTGATTTTCCTTTGCTTGGATCATTATATCCAGGATCTTCTCTTCCTGTTTTCATTTTACTTAAATCAAGTTTTGATTTAGGTCTAGCTTCTTTTACTTCATCTGCTTTATTTACAGGTATGTATCCTTTCATAAGTGTTGTAACAACAGACCGATTTATTTTGTCCAACATTGTTTTAAATAAATCAAAAGATTCTAATTTGTAAATTAAAAGAGGATCTTTTTGTTCATAAGATGCAGCTTGTACAGATTGTCTAAGATCGTCCATTTCGCGCAAATGTTCTTTCCAAAGATCGTCAATGGTTTTAAGTACCACTGTTTTATTATATGCAGCTACAATTTCCGTGCCTTCTGTATTATATGTTTTTTCCAGATTAACAATTACGTTATAGACTTTAGTCCCATCAGATACGGGTACTAGTATATTTTCATACTGACTAGCATTATTTTCGAAAACGGTTTTTATTACAGGAAATGCTTGATTAGCAATGGCTTCTGACTTTTGTTTGTGAGTTTCTCTAAGGTTTTCATAGAGATATTCAACTAGATTATCTTTTGACATATTATTATATTCCTGTTCGCTTATTTTAAGTTGTATAGAGAGAAGTCTGAATATTTCGAGATTAAAACCTTCAAGATCTGTCATGCCATGTAGATCATCAGTAATGCTAACACAAAGATCATACATCATGTTTGCAATATCTGCTCCAAGTCTTTCTCCATCAAGTGCGTTACGACGTTTCTTGTAAATTACAGTACGTTGCGCATTCATTACATCATCATACTCCAATAATCTTTTACGAATACCAAAGTTGTTTTCTTCTACTTTTTTCTGCGCTCTTTCGATAGATTTTGAGATCATAGAATGTTGAATTACTTCACCTTCTTGTAGTCCCATTCTGTCCATCATTTTTGCAATACGATCCGAACCAAAAAGTCTCATTAAATCATCTTCAAGAGATACAAAAAATTGTGAAGAACCCGGATCTCCCTGACGACCGGCACGACCTCTTAACTGTCTGTCTACACGTCTTGACTCGTGTCTTTCTGTACCAACAATAGCAAGTCCACCAGCTTCTTTAACTTGATCGCTTAATTTGATGTCTGTTCCACGACCGGCCATATTTGTTGCTATAGTTACATTACTTGAGTATCCTGCTTCTGCAACGATGTCAGCTTCTTTTTTATGCATTTTAGCATTAAGAACATTATGTTTAATACCTTTTCTTGTAAGAATTTTGCTTAAAAGTTCAGATATCTCAACGGATGTTGTTCCCACTAATACTGGTCTGCCTTGTTTTGTTAATCGTTCAACTTCATTAATTACAGCTGCATATTTTTCTCTTGTTGTTTTATATACAAGATCTTCAAAATCTCCTCTGGTAATTGGCCTGTTTGTTGGAATTACCATTACATCTAATTTGTATATATCCCAAAATTCTCCGGCTTCTGTTTCCGCAGTACCGGTCATACCGGATAGTTTGTGATACATTCTGAAATAGTTTTGAAGTGTAATTGTTGCATATGTTTGCGTTGCGGCTTCGATTTTTACACTTTCTTTTGCTTCAATTGCTTGATGTAAGCCGTCAGAATATCGACGACCTTCCATAATACGACCAGTTTGTTCGTCGACAATTTTTACTTTATTATCAATAACCACATATTCAATATCTTTTTCAAAAAGAGTATATGCTTTAAGTAGTTGGTTGACAGTATGTATGCGCTCTGACTTTATTGAGTAATCACGAATGATTTCATCTTTCTTTTTTAGCTTTTCGGACTCTTTAATGTCTTGTTTATCAATTAAAGATAGCTCTGTTGAGATATCTGGGAGAACAAAAAAATTGGTATCAGAAGTTGAGCTTGAAAGTAAGTCAAAACCTTTATCAGTAGGTTCTATAGAGTTCATTTTTTCATCAATAACAAAAAATAAATCATCTGTAACCAGATGCATATTTTTGTTATTATCTGCCATATATTGATTTTCTGTTTTTTGTAACAAGGCTTTCATTCCTTGTTCACTAAGGAATTTGATAAGAGGTTTTGTTTTTGGTAATGCTTTGAATGCTTGAAGTAATTTAAAACCTCCATCTTTTTCGTTTTCATTGGCGATGAGTTTTTTTGCATCCGCAAAAATTGTATTAAATAGAGCTTTTTGAGCACTTACAAGTTTTTGAACTTGAGGTTTAAATTCATCAAACAATTGGTCATCTCCTTTTGGTGTCGGACCAGAAATAATAAGTGGTGTTCTTGCATCATCTATTAGGACAGAGTCAACTTCATCAACAATTGAGTAATTGTGTTTTCTTTGAACAAGGTCGGTAGGACTTAATGCCATATTGTCTCTAAGATAATCAAAGCCAAATTCATTGTTTGTCCCAAAAGTAATATCTGCAGCATATGCTTTACGACGAGCATCGCTATTGGGTTCATGCTTGTCTATGCAATCAACAGATAGCCCATGAAACATATAAATAGGCCCCATCCATTCTGCATCACGTTTTGCTAGATAATTATTAACAGTTACAAGATGTACTCCGCGTCTGGTAAGAGCATTTAGAAAAACTGGAAATGTAGCGACTAAAGTTTTGCCTTCACCTGTAGCCATCTCTGCGATTTTCCCTTGATGTAAAGCGACACCACCAATAATCTGAACATCATAGTGAATCATGTCCCATGTAATTGTATTGCCTCCGGCTGTCCATGAATTTTTCCAAACAGCTTTGTCACCTTTTATATCAACAAAATCATTTGATGTTGCAAGATTTCTATCAAAATCAGTAGCAGTAACTTCAATTTCTTTGTTATTTGTAAATCTGCGTGCAGTTTCTTTAATAATTCCAAATGCTTCAGGGAGTATTGAGTCAAGATGATTTTCAAGTTTTTCATCTATTTTTTCTTCAATTTTATCAATTTCATTGAATATTTCTTCTCTTTCCCAGATATCTAATGTCTCTGCTTTTTCTTTTAATTTATTTATTTCATCCTGATCAGATTTTATAAAATCTTTTATGCTTTTCTTTAGCTTTTCTGTTCTATCTCTTAATTCGTCATTATTTAAGGATATTAGTTCTGGCTCAACAGATAAAACCTTTTCTAAATAAGGTTGTATCTGTTTCATATCTCTGTCGGCTTTAGAGCCAAATATTCCACTAATAATTTTGTTTAGTCCCATGAAAAAATTGTTTTACTAAAAAATAATTTTGTATCCAAGTGCAAGTGTTGCACAGTCATTGA
>CAYUWD010000017.1:8725-38281 GCA_964448235.1 uncultured Bacteroidales bacterium
GTTTTACTAAAAAATAATCAACAAAGTTATTATATTTAAAAAACATTTCCTATATTATAAGGTAATTTTATTACAGACTTGTTAACAATGTAGAAGGTTGTTATAAAGGAAAAGCGTTTATTTTCTATTATGAATTGGAAACTTAACACAATTAAGGGTTACAAAGCTAAATTTTATTTTTTAGTTGAAATTACTCCAAAACAGTTTATTATGTTTGTTTTATACTGTTTTGATTCAAATAAGGAAACAATATGTTGAGATAGTGAAGAGTTCTGTTAAAAAACTATTATTGTAAGATTTTTATTAGTGTAGATTAAAAATTATTTACAGTTTAAAATAATTTTTGAAAATCTATTTTACTCATCTTTTTCCCAATCTTCAATTATGCTATCAATTTCGTTCGATGTTTTGCGTAATTGGGTTTTACAATCTTTTATTAGTTGAGTTGCTTTTTTTACTTTCGCACTTAGTGTATCTAAGTCAAGTTCTCCATTTTCGATTTCAGTAAGAATGTTTTCGATTTCGGTAAGAGCTTGTTTATATGAGAAATTTTTTTTAGCCATGTTATTTTGATGTTTTTGAGATAGAATACTTTAAAATTGCGATTGCTAAAATTACAAATAAAATTGATAATCCAAAAGTATATTTGTAATCAAGTAATTTATAAATGATTACACCAATAGGTGCGATCATTGATCTAATACCGGTTAATGAAATATGTACAGATTGGTAATCTGCAGAGTCTTTAGCGTCTTTACTAAAGAAGGATGATCCTATATTCCAGGATAAAGTGCCTGCAGCACTGAATATACCATAGCTAAGAAATGCTAAAACTAAAGTGTAGTAAATTTCTACATTTCCAACTATTATGTTTACGTCAATATATTCTGTTATCATAATAAAGAGTACATAAAGTAACATAGCACTAAATGTAATTATTCCGAATTTTCTAGGATCTATTTTGTCAGAAAGAATACCTAATATAGGTAGTGCTATGACAGTAACTATTCCAGCACCAGATTTGTATGTCGAAATACTTGAATAACTAAGTTGTAGGAAGGATTCCAGAAAAAATGTTATTACTGTAGAAGTTATCATAAATGCTATACCATAAGAGAAAAAGGCCATCTCAAAATGTAAAAATGCTTTGTTGTTTTTTAAAATCCCATACATTCGTTTTATTGAGTTTTTTAAGCTTGTGCCTAATTTAGTTTTTGGAATTTCTTTTTGATTAGAAAATGGAATTGTAGATAATGAAAAAAGTCCAATTATACTTAACATTCCTATTGTAGGATATACATATCTAAAAATGAAATAATCGTGATAAAGAAGTTGCCCAAAAATAAATGTTCCTAGCAAAGTCATTATTTTTTGTGCAGTTGCAGAATATCCATACAATTTTCCAAAGATCTTATTTCTGTAATTATCCCTAAGCAATAGATTGATTGTTGGCAGAGTTAGGGTTGTTCCCATAAAATAAAAGAAAAATATTAAAATAAAGGCAAAGTGTAAATATGAATCATTTTCTGGGGTGATTTGTGCTGGAAAAAATAAAAAGAGCAATAATGGAAGTCTTGTTACAAGAGCAGTTATACGAATTAATTTCTTTTTATTATGACTTCGTCTAATAAGTTCATTTAGCAAAATGAGACTCATGAAAACTCCCATTGTAACAAAGAAAAGTACACCTGTTAGGAATTCTGTTCCTTGCAGACTTCTTAAGAATACAAACTCATTCATTAAGGTAACACCAACAACTGTACCTTCAAGTAAGCTGAAAATAAGATGCAGGTTAAATACTTTTTTTTCTTTGGTTTCGAGTTTGCTATAAAACATTATATTTGTTTTATTCCCATTCAATAGTTGCAGGTGGTTTAGAACTTATATCGTAAACTACTCTATTAACACCTTTAACTCTGTTGATAATCATATTAGAAACTTTTGCGAGGAATTCATAAGGTAAATGAACCCAATCGGCAGTCATTCCGTCAGTTGATTGTACAGCTCTTAGAGCTACAACATTTTCATAAGTTCTTTCATCTCCCATAACTCCTACTGACTGAACCGGTAATAACATTGCCCCGGCTTGCCATACTTCATCATATAGATCCCATTCTTTTAGTTCTTGGATGAATATATCATCAACTTCTTGTAGAATTCTTACTTTTTCCGGTGTTATATCACTTAAAATTCTAATTCCAAGTCCCGGTCCAGGAAAAGGATGACGACCCAGAAGACTTTGAGATAAACCTAAAGCTTTTCCTACTCTTCTAACTTCGTCTTTGAAGAGTAAATTTAATGGTTCAACTATTTTAAGTTTCATAAAATCAGGTAATCCACCAACATTATGGTGAGATTTTATTGTAGCAGAAGGACCTTTAACAGAAACTGATTCAATCACATCAGGATAAATTGTTCCTTGGGCTAGCCAAACTACATCTTTTATTTTGTGAGATTCTTTATCAAAAACATCAATAAATACTTTTCCAATAGCTTTTCTTTTTATCTCAGGATCTGTTATTCCAGCAAGTTCTGAATAGAAATCTTTTTTTGCATCTGAACCGATGACATTTAGTCCCATGCCTTTATATGATTCTAAAACATTTTCAAATTCATTTTTACGTAATAAACCATTATCTACAAAAATACAAGTAAGTTGCTGACCAATTGCTTTATGTAAAAGAACTGCTGCTACTGAACTGTCAACACCACCGGATAAACCTAAAACAACTTTATTATTCCCGATTTTATCCTTTAATTCTTGTACAGTTGTTTCTATAAATGAGTTAGGTGTCCAATCTTGTTTACAACTACAAATATCAACAACAAAATTCTTTATCAAAGTTTTTCCTTCTGTTGAATGATAGACTTCTGGATGAAACTGAATTCCCCAAGTTTGTTCACCCATTATTTGATAAGCTGCAACTTTAACATCATGAGTTGAAGCTATAATGTTATAATTATCAGGTACATTAACAATTGTATCACCATGAGACATCCAAACTTGAGAGTTTTTACTCATTTCTGAGAGAAGAGGATTATCAGTATTTACAAAACTAAGGTTTGCACGTCCGTATTCTCTTGTGTCGGAAGGAGCAACTTCCCCACCATAAAAATGTGATAGATATTGTGCACCATAACATACTCCAAGTAATGGAAAATTTTCTTTTATCTTGGATAAATCTGGTTTTAAAGCTTTTTCTTCCCTTACAGAATATGGACTTCCGCTTAAAATTACACCTTTAATACTATTGTCTAATTCAGGAATCTTGTTGTAAGGGTAAATTTCACAATAAACATTAAGTTCTCTAACTCTTCTTGCAATAAGCTGTGTGTATTGTGAGCCAAAGTCGAGGATGAGAATTTTTTCAGTCATTTTAGTGTTGTTTTTATGGTGTGCAAATATGGTATATTTTTTTTGTTTTGTTGACATATTTTGCGTAAAAGATATCACAAGAGTATTAACAGTTGAAAGCTGGAAGAAGGAAGCTGGAAGAAGAAAGAAGCTGGAAGAAGACGGAAGACCGAAGTAATGTGATATTAGTACTTTAAAATTATTGAGAGTAAGGGGTTGTTTGTTAGTCTGTTATTGTCCTGATTTTTACTTCTGTCTTCCGTCTCCGCTCTTCCGTCTCAATATTTTTTTTATTTTTGCTCAATAAACATGCACTTATGGATATTAAGAATGTAAAATACGATTGCAAACATTTTAAAGGAGCAATCCCATGTAAACCAAATAAAGAGCACAATGTAGATTGTGAAAACTGTAAGTTTTATGTAAAGATTGAGAAGCGAATCTTGATAATAAAACTTGGTGCAATGGGTGATGTAATCAGAACAACACCTTTGGTTGTGAAATTTAGAGATCTATATCCTAACGCTCAAATTACCTGGTTAACATTGTCACCCGATGTGCTTCCAAAAGAAGATATTGATAAGATTTATAAGTGGGATGAGACTTCGCTGTATATTATAAGAAATCAAAAATTTGATATTGCAATAAATCTTGATAAAGAAGAAGAAGCATGTATATTACTTGCTGAAGTAGATTCTTCTGAAAAATATGGATTTATCTGGAATGATAATCATATTGATGCAGCAACTTCAGCTGCTGAACATAAATTAATTACAGGATATTACGACCACCATTCTCAGAAGAATAAAAAACATTACATGGATGAGATATTTGAAATATGTCATCTGCAATTTAATGATGAGCCATACTTGTTAAATTATAATAAAGATCTGGCTGCAAAATGGTCAGGTAAAATGCAAGAAAAAGGTAAAGGCAAAAAGATTGTTGGTCTTAATACAGGTTGTGGTAACAGGTGGCTTACCAGACTTTGGCCAGAAGAAATGTGGGTGAAACTTACAAAATATTTACTGAATGCAGGATATTTTCCTGTTATTTTAGGAGGATCACAAGAGGATGAAAAGAATGCTTATCTTGCAAAAGTGACAGGTGCATGGTATCCCGGAACTTATTCCCTTGAAGAGTTTTTTGCTATTACCTCAGCATGTGATATAGTTGTTACTCAAGTCTCTATGATGATGCATATTGCAACAGCACTTCAAAAGAAAATGGTCTTAATGAATAATATCTTCAATAAACACGAATTTTATCTTTATAACAGAGGTGTTATTGTTGAACCTGAATCAGGTTGTGATTGTTTCTACGGTAATTCATGTAAAAGAGATCAATCCTGCATGTATGATCTTAAGCCGGAAACTGTTTTTAAGGAAATCGAAAAGTTAAATTATTAATCGCAAATTTTGTTTTTGCCACAGAATACACGGATTAACACGGAAATTTTTCTTTGTCATTATCTTTGCTGATTCCTCTTAATTGATTTGCCATTGATTATCGATTACTGATGCCAAAAATTACTGATTACAGTATTCTTTACATGGTATTCTTCAAAGTTTTTATTCGTGCATAAGTGACGATAATTTTTAGCAAAGTTTATTTTTTTACTAATTTTGGCAGATAAGAAATTGTATTGCACAATGAATATAGCCTATTTATCAACATTTTATCCTTATAGAGGAGGAATTGCACAGTTTAATGCATCTGTGTTGCGTGAGTTAGAAAAAGCTGGACATAATGTAAATGCATTCACATTTAAGGTTCAATATCCTAATTTTCTTTTTCCCGGAGAAACACAAATGGTAAAAGAGGGAGATGTCGTTGATAAAATTGATTCAGAAAGGGTGTTAAATTCTGCTTTGCCCTTTAACTGGCCTTTCGCAGTATCAAAAATACGAAAAACAGAACCGGATATTTTTATAATGAAATACTGGATGTCTTATTTTGGCCCTTCATTAGGTTATGTTGCTGGTAGTTTAAAGAAGAACACAAAAATTATTACGATTTTAGATAATGTAATACCACATGAGAAAAAGTTTTTCGATAAAGCATTTACAAAATATTTTTTAAAACGAAACACAGGTTTTGTCGCTATGTCTGGAAAGGTAAGAGACGATTTGTTAAGCTTAAAGCCTGATGCAAAAGTTGAATTGCTACCACATCCTTTATATGACCATTTTGGTAAAATCCCTGAGAAGCATCAAGCAATAAATATGCTCAATCTTGACTCTAATAAAAAGACACTTTTGTTTTTTGGGTTTATTCGCGATTACAAAGGTTTGGATATTCTTTTAGAAACATTTGGATTACTTGGCAAATCCTATCAGCTTATAATTGCTGGTGAAGTTTATGGGGATTTTGATAAATATGACAAGTTAATTGAACAAAATCCTAATAAAGAAAGAATTCACAAACATATAAAATATATATCTGACAATGAAGTAGGATTATATTTTTCTGCAGCAGATGCATGTATATTACCTTATAGAAGTGCAACTCAAAGTGGAATTACCGGAATATCTTATCACTTTGAAACTCCAATGCTTGCAACTGATGTTGGAGGATTAGCCGAAATTATTCATCACAACAAGACAGGGTTGATAGTTGCAAAACCAGAATCTATACTTTTAAAAGAATCTATAGAACAGTTTTTTAATTCTGATATGACAATTTTTGTTGATGAAATTAGAAAACTTAAGCAAGAATTGAGTTGGAAAGTTTTTACTGAAAAACTTTTGGACTTTGCCAATACTTTAGGATAAATTATTTATAAAAAGTATCATTTTTAGTTTGAAATTTAAAAGTAATAACTACTTTTGTATTGTTATTGGTTTTTCAAAAGAATGATTTTGAAATTTAAGGGAAGTATGTGAGAATCATGCACAGTACCCGCTGCTGTAATCTCTGTAATATGTTGTGAATCCCACTTGCCACTGTCCTAATTTATCGGGATGGGAAGGTATCACAACAAGGAGTAAGTCAGAAGACCTGCCAGAAACAGTCATAAATTGTAAGCTTTCGGGACTAAAAGCTGAAGATGGATAATTATCTGCCTCAAATTCCCAATGCAAACAAGTTTTGACACCCTTAACATTTTGTTTAATTAATAAATTTTAAAAGTATGAAAAGACTTAAACTTTTTGGATTGATTATTTTTATGGGTGTTTCTACAACTTTTTTAGCTCAAGCCGTTGTAGATTTCGAAGATTTATCTTTGGACCCAGAATCGCACTGGGATGGTAGCGATTTGAGCGGTAGCTTTACATCAGGATATGCTACTTTTTTTAATTATTATGACGAAACCTACTTCATGTGGGAAGGTTTTGCATATACAAATGAAACAGATAATACCACTTATTCATTTGATAATCAGTATGCTTCTGCTGCAGGTAGTGGGGCTGAAGGTTCTGCAAATTATGCTGTTTCTTGGGTTAACACAGATTGGATGAATGATTATACGCCAATTCCGACTGTTGTTAAATTTGATACAGAAACAATGCCTGAATCAATACCGGGAATGTATGTTTCTTTAAATGCAAATTCCTCGCTTTATATGGCTGATGGAGATTTTTATGAAGATGGAAATCACTGGTTAAAGTTGAGGATAAATGCAATTAGTACAACTACATGGTTTGCCATAAGTCGAGAGTTCATTATCGCTGATTACCGTTTCGAAAACACTGAAAATAATTTTAAGTTCGACACATGGAACTATATTGACATGAGCTGGATTGAAGATGCTGATAGTTTGAATTTTATTCTTCTTTCAAGTGATTCAGGAGATTATGGTATGAATACCCCTGCATATTTTTGTTTAGATAATATTGGAGCAGAAGCTCCAGTTGGTGTTCCACAAATGGAAACTGAAATAGAACAATCTTATACAATTGCATATGGGGAGTCTGTTGAAATTTCTGCACTTGCAAATGGTGGGGTTCAACCATATACTTTTCAATGGAGCGAAGAACTTGGCTTAAATGATTATGAATCTCAAACACCTAATGCTAATCCTACAGAGACAACGACTTATAGTGTTACTGTAACAGATGCTTTAGGTACTGAGTTAACGGGTAGCGTAACTGTAAATGTTAATCCTGTAAATGTTAATAATGTAATCTTTGAGGATTTGAATGTTTTCCTTAGTGCAACAAATACACTTGTAATTGAAAATAGTTCAAATATTGATCAAGTTAGTGTTTATGACATTACAGGTAAACTCGTAAAATTATTATACCCAAATAATTACAGTCTTGAAATAGATATGATTGATAAGCCTAAGGGGATGTATATTGTTAATGTTTCAAGTCAAGGAACTAAGACAACACGAAAGATTGTAAAATAATTTTCGTCCAATTATTTTATAAATAAAAGCGGTACCTGTAAAAATGCTTTGTGGGAGAATTTATTACAGGTACTTTTTTTATATTTGTACTGATGGAATTTTGGTAAAGTTTTTGATTAAGCCAATGTGAAAATTTATTGTTTATTAACTATTTAAAAAATATTATGAAAAGACTATTTTATTTATTTCTTGCTGTATCATTTACAGTTTTTTATTCTTGTGGAAATATTACCGAGAAAATTGAATCTGAAGTTGAAAAGGAGTTAGATGAACTTACTGAGGAACTAACAGATGATAATGGGATTGAAATCAATTATCTTGAAGATTTTGCACAATTCGAGAATCATGGTCAGATTGTTGAGTTTTACGGTGAAGATAATGTCGAAAAAACTGAAGTATGGGTGGCTGAAGGTACAATGAGCTATTGGGCAAGTGTGGTATATCCGGATTCTAAAAATAAAATTATTGTTTATTGGGCAAGTGAAGATTGTAAAGAAATGGAATCTGTTGAAAACACTTACTCTACTTACAATAATGAAGGTGAGTTGACAACCGATGGTGGCTTGATTTTACCATCAGAAACAGGACTATCATTAGGAAGCAGTTTGCCTGATATCGAAGAATTGAATGGAGCTGAATTTACATTTTATGGATTATCCTGGGATTATGGAGGAACAGTTGTTGATTTATCTGCAAAATTTGATGATTATATTCTATTTGTAGGTTGGCCTGAAGGTGATGTCGCAACAGAATGGCCTGATGAATATTACAATATCATCGGAGATGTTGAATTTTCAAGTCAAAATAAAGATGCACTTAGCTTAGGTTTGGAACTTGTATCTATTACGTATGTAGTAAATATGTAGTTTTGGTAGAGTTAATTTTGTTACAATACTTAAAGAAAAAAGCCACTTATCGTGGCTTTTTCTTTTTACTTCGTAGTCCCAGCAGGAATCGAACCTGCATCTACAGTTTAGGAAACTGCTATTCTATCCGTTGAACTATGGAACCAAGAGCTGCAAAATTAAAATATTTTTCTGTTTTTCAGAAGAATTAGAAATAATTTCGTTTTTTCGTAGTTATATTTATGTATCAATACAAATATCATGAAGATTACTCGCCTTGCATTTATTGTTTTACTCACCTTTTTTTTAATAGGTTTTACTTTTGCTCAATCCAGTGATACACTACTAATTTATTATAGCATAGATTCAATTGGTGTTGAATGGGAATTCCAAAATGATATCAGGAACTATCTGAAAAAAGATGTTCAAGAGATAAAAATAAATTCATATACCGATTTTCTTGGAACATTTGCACACAATCAGCAACTTTCGCAAAAACGTGCAAACCTGGTTAAAAAATATATTTTAAGCCAGGATGTTCCTGCATCTGCTATTACAGAATGTAAAGGGAATGGCGTACATCAGTTTAGCTCATATGAGAATAGACGAAATCCTGATGATAGGGGGATATTACAACATAGAGTAAGTAAGGTAGTTTTTATTTATAAAGAAGAACCGGAAGTAAAGGAGATTGTCGAAGAAGAAATTGTTGTTGAAGAAGATACCGTTGAGGAAGTCGTAATTCCAATATTTGCTAATCTTACAGAAGAAAATCTGATTGTTGGGGAAAATATTGTTTTGGAGAATATAATTTTCGAAGGTGGAACACCATACTTTAAACCTGAATCTGAAAATGCATTGAGACAATTATACCTAGCAATGAAAAATAATCCAACATTGGTAATTGAAATACAAGGTCATATATGTTGTCAGGATGATGATCTTGATGGTTGGGACAGAGTTAATCAAAATAACTTTTTAAGTGTGAACAGAGCAGAGGCTGTTTATGACTATTTAATAAAATATGGAATAGAAGCTGAACGTATGTCTTATGTTGGTTTTGGATCGAGTAATAAACTTTACCCTGAGGAAAGAAATGCATTCGAGGAGAACCATAATCGCAGAGTAGAAATCTTGATTATTGAGAAATAAAAATAGGTGGCTGAGCTCCGATTGTTATGGGAGTCGAAGCCACCTATATGTTTTTATTCTAAACTTCCAATCTCAGCTTCAACTTCTTTAAGTATCTCACATGATTTAACAAGTTCTTTCATTGTAGTATGGTCAGGATAAAGAGGTCTGTCAATTTCAAGGAAATCTACATGTTTTCTAACTGTTTGCCACGCTTTTGTTGTTCCTTTACCAAATGTTTCAATTTCTTCTTTTCTGAAATCAAGAGCTTGAGCTGCTGCCATAAACTCAATTCCTAAAACTCCATATGCATTATCAAGAATCTGGAAGTTTTTAATAGCAGTATTCATACCCATTGAAACAAAGTCTTCCTGGTCAGCTGCTGCCGGTATTGACTGAATGCTTGCAGGAGCAGAAAGTATTTTTTGTTCAACAATTTGCATATCTGCAGTATATTGACTTAACATCAAGCCTGAGAACATTCCGGCCCCTTTAGTTAAGAAAGCTGGAAGTCCAACACTAAGTGCCGGGTTATTCAATCTGTTCATTCTTCTTTCTGATAATACAGAAATCATTGTAATTACAGAACCAGCCATTTCCATTGGTACAGAAACAGGAGTTCCCTGAAAATTTGCACCGGAAAGAGCTAAATCTTTATCTGGGAAGAAAATTGGATTGTCGCCAACACCATTTAGTTCAATTTCAACTTGAGATCTTGCATATGCAAGTGCATCATGAGCAGCACCAATAACCTGAGGTGTTGAACGCATTGAATAAGCATCCTGAACCTTACATTTCACTCTACCTTCTTTAAGGTCTCCACCTGTTACGCATTTTTCTATAGCTTTTGCTGATCTAATTGCACCACTAAACCCGCGTGCTTCATGCAATAATGATGTATATGGTTTCATGTTAGCTCTAAGCGCTTCAAGTGACATAGATGCAGCAATTTCAGCTTGTTTTAACCAATTGTTTGCATCAAAGAGGAAGATTGCACTCATTGCTGTTAATACGTTTGATCCGTTAATCGTTCCTAATCCGTCTCTTGCTCTTAATCCAGGAACTTCAATTTCTGCCTTTTCCATTGCATCTTTTCCTTCAAGAAGTTTTCCTTTGTAGTAAGCTTTTCCTTCACCCATTAATAAAAGTGCAATCTGAGACATTGGAGCAAGATCACCACAAGCACCAACAGAACCTTTTTGACATACATAAGGAGTAACGCCTTTATTTAACATCTCAACAAGAGTTTGAGTAATTATAGGCCTTATGCCACTATTTCCATGTGCATGTACGTTAATTCTTCCTAACATAGCACCTCTAATATATTCAATTGGTGCAGGATCACCAATACCTGCAGCGTGGTTATATACCAGATACTTTTGAAATTGTTTTACCTGCTCATCATCAAGAACTACTTCCGAAAATTCACCAATCCCGGTGTTAACACCATACATAATTTCATTTGCATCAATTTTCTTTTCGAGCATTGCTCTACAAACTTTAATTCTTTCTAATGCATCAGGTGAAAGTTCTACTTTTCTGCCTTGACGTGCTACATCAACAACATTTTCAATTGTTAAATCATTTCCTGTAATTACCAGTGGGTTCATAATTTATTTGGTTTTTGGATTTAATAAAATACTTATAAATTCGACTTTATTTGATTTGTCGAAATTAACAGTAAATGAGAAAAGAACAATGAAAGATGCTTAATAACTATTAACACTTATTGCTTAGTTTTCAACATTTTTTCCAGAGCGTACATTTCATCTCGAAATCTTGCAGCTTCAATAAAATCTAGCTTTGACGCTGCAGTTTCCATCTGTTTTTTAGTATTCTTAATTGCCTTTTTTAGTGCTTTAGAATCCATATATTTTACTATAGGGTCTGCTGCAATACGTGTTTCAATCTCTAATGTTTTATAATTTTGAGGTTCTGTTTTATTTTTTTGTCCGATAATTTCTCTTTGAGCTTTTATTATTTGAGTAGGAGTAATGTTATTGTCTGAATTATATTTTATTTGTTTTTCTCGTCTTCTATTTGTCTCATCTATAGTTCTTTGCATAGATCCTGTAATTTTATCAGCATACATAATAACTTTTCCACTAAGGTGTCTAGCTGCTCGTCCTGCAGTTTGTGTCAGGGATCTTTCTGATCGCAAAAAACCTTCTTTGTCTGCATCAATAATTGCAACAAGAGATACTTCAGGTAAATCTAGACCCTCTCTTAGAAGATTAACTCCAATAAGTACATCAAATAATCCGGTTCTTAAATCAGATAAAATCTGAACTCTTTCTAAGGTATCTATATCGGAATGGATATATCTGCATTTAACCTGATATCTTGAAAGGTATTTTGTTAGTTCTTCCGCCATTCTTTTAGTTAAAGTCGTTACAAGTATGCGTTCATCTTTATCAGATCTTATTTGGATTTCATGCATCAAGTCATCAATCTGATTTTCTGATGACCTTACTTCAATCTGAGGGTCAAGTAAACCTGTTGGACGAATAACTTGTTCAACAATTATACCTTCGGATTTATTAAGCTCATAATCAGCAGGCGTAGCACTTACATAAATTGTTTGATTCATTAATGATTCAAACTCGTCAAATTTTAAAGGTCTGTTATCAATTGCAGCAGGGAGTCTGAATCCAAAATTTACAAGATTCTCTTTTCTCGATCTATCACCTCCGTACATAGCTCCAATCTGAGGAATTGTAACATGGCTTTCGTCAATTATAGTTATAAAATCATCCGGAAAGTAATCAATAAGACAGAAAGGACGCGTTCCGGGTTTTCTACCATCAAAATATCTTGAGTAGTTTTCAATTCCACTGCAATGTCCAAGTTCCCGAATCATTTCAAGATCATAAGAAACTCTTTCCTTTAGTCTTTTTGCTTCTAGGTGTTTCCCAATTTCATTAAAATATGCAACTTGTTCTATCATATCATCTTGGATGTGAATAATAGCTTCTTTTATCCTATCCTTAGTTGTAACAAAAATGTTTGCAGGATAAATCTTTGCAATTTTAAGCCTTTCTATTTTTTCACCTGAAAATGGTTCAAAAGAATATATTTCTTCAATTTCATCATCCCAAAAAATTATACGCATTGCAATATCATGATATGCTAAAAATACATCTACTGTATCTCCCTTGACACGAAAACTACCGCGTTTGAAATCAATATCGGAACGAAAATATAAAGAGTCTACCAAATGTCTTAACAAGATATCTCTTCCGTAGTTTTGACCTACAGATATTTCTAGTGTATTTGTGTGAAAATCTTCTGGATTACCAATACCATATATGCATGAAACTGAACTTACAACAATAACATCTTGTCTTCCAGAAAGTAAAGCACTAGTTGTGCTTAATCTTAGTTTTTCTATTTCATCATTAATAGATAAATCTTTCTCAATATATGTGTCAGTAACAGGCAAATATGCTTCTGGTTGATAGTAATCATAGTAGGAAACAAAATATTCAACTGCATTTTTCGGAAAGAACTCTTTGAATTCGCTATACAATTGCGCTGCAAGAGTCTTGTTGTGACTAAGTATTAAAACCGGTTTATTTACATTTTGAATTACATTTGCTATTGTAAATGTTTTCCCACTTCCAGTTACACCAAGCAGGGTTTGATGCTTTTGACTATCAAAAATACCGTTCGTAAGTTGTTTGATAGCCTGTGGTTGATCACCTGTTGGAAGATAATCTGAGAGTAGTTTATAATCCATTGTTAAATAGTAGTATTTTATTTTGCAAAATTATCATAAAAACACAAAAAAATGGTATATTGCAATAAAAATGAAATTTATATTTATTATATTATTATCATTATTCTGTTTAAATATCTTGTATTCACAAGATAATGTATTAGAAAATAAAGGGTATGTGACTTTAACTCAGGAAGCTGATGAATACTATACTAAGGTACTTCCAGCTGAGTTTGATTTGTCAGGTTTTGTGTATTTCCCACCATTATATAATCAAACTCATTGGGTTTGTAATCAAGCTGCATCTTCTTACTATATGATGACATTTGAAACAAATAAACTAAAAAGTATAAGTTCAGAAGATCAGGCAAATCAATTTTCAGTTTATTTTCCCTGGAATTTTGGTAATGGAGGTAATGGTTGGTATGGTGATAATTACGTAATAACAATGGAAATGCTAAAAGAGTTGGGTGTTCCTAAGATTTCTGATTGTGAGTCGGATTTGATTAGAGATAGTGCAATGTGGATTAGTGGATATGATAAATACTATCAAGCCATGCATAATAGAATAGGTGAATACTTGCGAATAAAAACAAATACATTAACTGGATTAAATACCCTTAAAGCATGGGTTTACGATAATTGTGGAAGTGAGTATTATGGTGGCACAGCTACTTTTTTGGCAAATATTGCATCTGGTGGTTCAACTTATTTTGAAATTGGAAATCCAGAAGCAGGAGCTTATGTGATTACTAAGTGTGGAAATGATGCACTCCATGCTAGAACTATTGTTGGATATAATGATGATGTGTGTTTTGATTATAATGATGATGGTCAATACACTAATGATGTGGATTTGAACGGTGATGGTATCATAGATGTTCGTGACTATGAAAAAGGTGGATTTAAATTGGCTGAAAGTAATGGAACAGAATGGCAAGGGGATGGTTTTTGCTGGATAATGTATAAATGTATGGCTGATCAATATTTAGACGGTGGAATTTTAAATAATTATGTGCATATTATTAAACCTGTTATTGATTATACACCATTATTGACAGCTAAAATTATTTTAAAACATGAATCACGTGAAAAAATAAAAGTGAAAATCGGAATTTCTTCAGATACAGAATCAGATGTTTGGGAGTATATAAAAGATTTTCCAATAGTTAATTATCAGGGAGGAAACAAATACATGCAAGGGGGTGTGACAGAAGCAGATAAAAAACTTGAGTTTGGTTTGGATATTACTCCTTTGTTGGAGTATTTTAATGAGAATAAACAGGCAAAGCTATTTTTAATTGTTGATGAGGCAGATAACGGAGATGTATTTAGTGGAGAAATAGAAGAGTTTTCTGTTTTAGATTATTCCGGTGATATTGTACAGGAATTTACAAATAGTACTTTGACAACATTAATTAATAATAATGAAACAGTCGTTAGTGTAAATGTTGAATTAGATGAATTAAATAAGCCTAAAATAATTACAGAAACTTTACCTGTTTTGTCAGCTCAGACCCAAATCTGGTATGATATTGAAAATGAAGGAGGAAAATCTCCTTTTAAATGGGAATTATTACCTTGTTTTGATGTTAATTATTTAAATGAGGATTTTGATTATTTTGAAGGAACAAAATTAACTCCAGAAAGTGATTATAATGATGTTGTTAACCTTGAATTGCCATTTTCATTTCCTTTTGATGATAAAGAAACAGATGAAATACGTATAAATGTTGATGGGTATATTTTACCTTTTTCTGAAACAAATGTGTGGACACAATTTCGTGAACATTTATATCCGTTTTTTATAAATGAATCTGTTATTGCTCCATTAGCCCGATTTAGACTAATTAGTGATATGGAATCTGGAGATGGAATTTGGTATGAAAGCTTGCAAGATACTGTAAAAATTAGGTGGCAGGTATCTGATACTTGGGCAGAAGCGTGGACAAAAGCAGATTTCGGTTGTGAGTTAATTGCTGATGGAACAATACGTTTTTCATACGGCCAAGAATATTTATCAAATATATTTTCAAATATTGGGGGTGTGTCTTTTGGAAATCATGATGATAATATAATGGTTTGGATGGATGATATTCCGCAAAATGGATCACAAATTGAAATTGTTTCATATCCTATTCCGGAAAATCTGTATATAAATAATGAAGGAACATTGTATGGAAATCCCGGGGTGTTAAACTCTTATCCTATAAGAGTGAGAGTGACAGATGTAAACAATATTTCTTTTACAAAGAGGTATGAGCTGACTACTGGAGTAAATATGCAAGTTATGGATAATGAAATTGTTACTATATATCCAAATCCCGTTTCAGAATTTACTACTATAAAACTTAGGGAAAATGTATATGGTGATATTAGATTTAACTTAATAAATAGTATTGGGGAAATAGTGTTTTCAGATAATTTTAATAATAGTGATTCATATATATTAAATCTAAATGATTATAATAATGGGGTATATATTATTGAAATGCATATTAATGAAAAAATATTTAATAGTAGATTAGTTAAAATTTGATTTTATGAAGATTGGACTAGCGTTGCTGATTATATTTATATCAGTTTTAGGAGTGTTTGCACAAAAGAATGATTATTCCAACCAAACTGTGTTGAAAAAATTGAATATTAAAGAGCAAGTGCAGTTAGCAAGTTTACCTGAATTAAAACTGCCTGATGAATATAAAGGAAAATCAATCCCTTACGAAATAGATAATACAATTCAAACTTGTTATTCAGGTTTGTTTACACAAAGTGGATATTGTTGTGGACAGGCAGCTTGTGTTGCTAATGGTTTTACTTATGAGATCAATCGTGTTAGAGAACTTGATGGAAGTATTGTTTCAAATAAGTATCCAACTCATTTTGCTTGGAATTGGGAAAATGGGGGTAATGGGTATTATGGAGCAAGTTATTATCATAGTTTAAGTTTACTAAAACTTGTTGGTAGCCCAAATATGGAAACATATGGTGGTACTCATGATTATGGGGGAGATAAACGATTTATGTCAGGATATGATGCATATTATGAAGCTATGCAAAACAGAATAAGTAAAGCTTATGCAATAAACTGTTCTGATGAAGAAGGGATTTTAACTTTAAAGCATTGGTTAAATGATCATCTTGATGGATCTGAAGTAGGAGGGATAGCATTTTTTTATTCTCAACATCAAAATCCTACAACAACATTACCTGTAGGAACAGAACATGCAGGAGAAAAAGTTTGTACATCTTGGGGAACATCACCAAATCATGCAATGACGATAACAGGTTATAATGATTCTATTAAATGGGATTATAATGGAGATGGACTCTATACAAATGATATTGATATTAATGGTGATGAAATTGTGGATGTGCGTGATTGGGAGATTGGAGGATTTAAAATGTGTAACACTTACGGATCTCCATATAATGGATGGATGATGTATCGATCTTTGGCACTTGCATCAAATGATGGTGGTATTTGGAATAATACAGCAAATGTAGTTTATCCTATTAAAGAATATAAACCAATGTTAACATATAAAGTAAATTTATATTATACAAAAAGAGGTAGGATAAAAATATTAGCCGGTTGTAGTCCCAATCTTGATGCAATAGAACCAGAATTTTATCTAAATTTCCCTATTTTAGATTATCAGGGTGCTGGTTGGGGTTTGCAAGGTGAAAATGATGAAGTTTCCAGACACATGGAATTAGGATTAGATGTGACCCCATTTTTAAATAATTTTGATCCTAATACACCAATTAAGTTCTTCTTTCAAATATTGGAAAATGATGATGAAGGTTGGGGTGAAGGCGAGATACAAAGCTTTTCACTGATAGACTATTCTGGGGCATCCCCTGTTGAATATCCTTCTTCTCAAACAAATGTTGCTGTACTTCAAAATGATATTACAACTGTTAGTCTTGAGCATACTCCAAATTTTGTTACACCTCAAATATCAACATCAACTTTGCCTAATGCAAATGTTTATCATGATTATTCTTATCAAATGGAAGCATCAGGAGGGGAAGCGCCTTATCGATGGGAATTTGATATAGATTACAATATGATAGAGATGAGTGAACCACTATCTAATGCTACAACCCCATTGTCTGGAAACTATATTGAATTACCTTTCGATTTTGAGTTTTATGGAGAAACATTTTCTGGATTTTATCTGCAAACAACAGGTTTGATTGATTTTAGCGGAGAATCATATAATTTGCCTTATAATGATAATGATTTAAGCAGTAACTCGGTTAGTTTTATGCATAGAAAAAGTATTGCTGCATTCTTTTCTAATACAGATTGTGATGTGTATTTTTCAAGTGGTCTGGATTTTTATGTTGTAAGGTGGGTTGGGACAGGTATAGATGTCTCAATTCAATTAGAAAGTGATGGAAAGATTTCAATATATTATAATACTATTGAACCTACAAATCAACAAGTCTGGTCATCTGGATTATCATTTGGAAATTTGTTGAACTATTCACTAACGCCACAAAGTGGAGGTATGGGAAGTGTATCTGGAATTGGTTATACTTTTGAGCCTTTGGCTCCTCCTGAAATATTTTCTCTAACAGAAGATGGTCTTTTATTTGGTACGCCAACCGAAGAAATTATAGCTTATCCTTTAAATTTTAAACTTACAGACGCAAGAGGAATGATTGATAGAAAAACTATCCCAATTTCAACAGAAGTTTTAATAATCGATTATGACATTACTACTCTCAATGGTAATACTATTGAGTGGGGCGAAAATGTGGATATGAATTTAAGCATCCGTAATTCTTCAGAATCTATATTTAATGATTTGGTTTTGACTCTTACGTGTGAAAATACTGATGTAACAATAAATGATGGAATTGAAAATGTAGTAAGCTTAGAGCCTCTTGAAGAATTGGTAATTACTGAGGCATTTGATTTTGATGTAAATTATAATTTTTATAATGAGCAGGAAGTGAGTTTTCATTTGTTCGCTCAAACTGGAGCTAGTATATGGGAATTTGATATAGTTTATCCTGTTTACACAGCTGATATTAATGTTTTGGAATATTTTGTAGATGATAGTGATAATAATCGTTTAGATATTGGCGAAACCTCTGACGTATACTACAAATTTGAAAATATGGGAGGAGCTTTTTTGGGTGATATTAATGTAACAGTTACAAGCTCTGATCCATTTTTAACAATAAATGATAATGTCGAAGCAATAGGAGATTTGGATGTGTCTCAAAATGCTAATGCATATTTTAATTTTACTGCTCATCCTGATTGTTTGCCAGGTCATGTGGCAATACTAAATTTTCATTTAACAGGAGAAAATGGTTTTGAAAAAGATATTGAAGCGTACATTAGTATTGGTATTATTGTAGAAGATTGGGAATCAAATACTTTTGAATCATATAATTGGACAAATAGTGGAGATGTCGATTGGTTTATTACTGATGAAAATCCCTATCAAGGAGTCTATTGTTTAAAATCCGGAGATATTACTCATGAACAGAATTCAATCCTTGAAATAGAACTGCAGGTAATCTCATCAGGGAATATAAGCTTTTATCGAAAAGTCAGTTGTGAAGATGATGAAACTAATGATAATTGGGATTATTTAGCATTTTATATTGATGATGTAGAACAGGATAGGTGGGACGGAGTAATTGATTGGGAATATGTTTCATATCCTGTATTTAACGGAGTGCATAACTTTAAATGGGTATATCATAAAGATGGATCTGTTGACTCAAACGATGATTGTGCATGGATAGATTTAATTGAATTTCCATCTATTTATGATGCTGATCCGGTTTTAACTATAAGTGCAAGTGAAATCAATAAAACATTGTATCCTGATGAAACAGATACCGAAATATTGTATGTTTCTAATCAAGGGGGTGGAATAATTAATTATGAAATAGAAATATTGAATGATTTACCTTGGTTAGAGAGTTTTAAAAGTATTGATGGCTCTGTTATGACTTGTTCAGAAAGTTGTTTTTTTACAGGAGATACTGTGGAATGGGAATTTTCGGTTAAAAATAATTCTACAGATAATGAATGGATTGAAGAATTGTTAATTGATTTTCCTGAAGGTTTTATTATTGATTCAATTACCGATTTTTATGATCAATCACCGGATACATTGGTGCTTATTTCAGGAATTCCTGGTAATGGTTCCGAATTTTCATGGTTTGGAGAAAATGATGATGGATGGGGAGTGATTGGTGTTGGAGAAATTGCAAAATCAACAGTTTATGGAAGAGTTAGTGAAGATTTCGAAAATGATATGTTGATAAATTATATAATTCAAGGAGAAGTATATGCTTCAGAACCTCATGTCGTTGAAGATTCTATCATATTGACTAATTTTGGTCCACCGGTTCAATGGTTGACATTATCTTTATCGTCGGGTAATTTGGGGATTGGTCATGAAGACGAAATTGTATTAAACTTTAATACTCAGGATATGGTGCCTGGTGAGTATTCTTGTAATATCAAGATTTTTGCTAATACAGATACGGTTACAATTCCTGTAAATTTAACTGTTTTAGATCCAGTTAGAGTGAGTTTTATTAAAAATTTGGACATTGCTATTTACCCAAATCCAACAAAAAATATTATTAATATCTTGACCGATAATAATATTATCGATAAAGTTGAAATATTTAATTCTGTAGGTCAGATTGTTTTTGAAGATAATTATTTTGATAATTCAATTTTAATTAATGTAAAAAACTTTAATGCAGGTGTTTATTTTGTAAATATCTATATTGATGATGATGTATATAGAAGTAAAATAATAGTGGACTAAATTTTATTGTAAGTTTAAAAGTCGTATACTTTAAAATCAACGAAATATTTATATTAATATTTGATACTAATATATTAATTTGTTATATTTACAAAATGTATCATCTTTAATTTGGTAAAATCATGAAATGTTCAGTTTTTTTCCTACTCTTTGCATTATCAATAAATTTGTTTGGACAGTTTGGAGCAACAGAGATTATTAATCACTCTAACTCTCTCGGACCTGTTGGACGAATGATGTGTTTTGATTATGATGCAGATGGTGATAATGATTTATTTGCAGCGTCTATTGATGGTAAGCTTTTAGTTTTTTTTGAGAATATTACGGGAGATTCTTTGGCAAGTCAGGTGATTATAACGAAATATTCTCTTCCGGCAATGGATACGGCAGATATTGATGGTGATGGAATGGTTGATTTGATTGCTCATGCGGAAGATGGTATAGGATGGTATAAGAATTATGGGAATAATACATTTGATGAATTTAATCTAATTGTTGAAACATATGGATGTGGATATGGATGTGATTTTGATTTTGATGGAGATACAGATATTGTTATAGCATATACATTGGAGAATAAATTATCATGGTTTGAAAATGATGGGAATGGGAATTTTATTAACGAAAATATTGTTTCAACACAAGGCGATGAACCATTATATTTGCAATTAGTCGATTTTGATAATGATACATATTATGATATTTTAGCTTCTTCTCTTAATGGAGACACTGACGTTTATATGAATAACGGATCTACAAGTTTTGATCATTACGAATTAACTACATATTCTGTATATGAAAATATTTTTAGATTTCCTAGAGCTGTCGATGTTACTGGTGATGGTTATTTGGATGTTTTAAATGTTAATTATTCTGCAATAGCTTTTGAAAATTTGAATGGAGAAGGGTTTGGAGATCCTGAATTTTTTGGATATTATGATTTTGGGACAGATATGGTAATTTTTGATGACATATCTGGTGATGGGAATTGGGATTTTGCATCTGGTTTAAATTATAGTGCTTCTTATACGGGTGTTTGTATAAATATATCTGATATTCCCGAACAATGTTTCCTTCATGAAATGGAATATGTTTATTCTTCAAGCTTACTTTTTGCAGATTTAAATAATGATGGAAATATGGATTGCCTCGAAGGGCAAACTTCCGGTGGAATAAATTGGTATCGCAATTTAGGAGATTTTAGTTTTGCCGAGCCTGTCGTCATAAAAAGAGATTGTTATGGCCCCAAGAGTATAATAAAAAAGGATTGTAATGATGATGATGCTATTGATTTTTTTGTCGTTAATGGTGAATTTTCGGGTAAATGGATTTCCTATTATTTGAATAATGGGAATGGTCAATTTGGAGAAGAGAATGTCTTTTGTGCTAGTTTGTTCGATTATATTGGATTTCCTATAAATGGTATCGAAGATTTGAATAATGATGATGATCTGGACTTTGTTTACTGGCTTGAGGATACAATAAGAATTATGCTTAATAATGGTAACGATTTTAATCATTTAGATATGTATTATCCTTCGGTTCGTTTAGTTAAATTATATGATTTTAATCAGGATGGTGATTTTGATTTAATTGCAACAAATTATACCACTCTTTCATATGCTTTAAATGATGGCTCTGGAAATTTTTCTGAGTTTAATAATATTATCAATGTAGAGAACTATTTGTTTGATTATACTTTTACTGATATTGATAATGATAATGATGATGATCTTATTGCTTATGCATCTAATGAATATATAATATATTGTTATTTAAATGATGGTGCCGGTAATTTTAATGAGAACTTCTTAATAGCAGATTTGAATTCAAATATTATTCCTTCGGGAACAAACATTGTAGACATCAATAATGATGGAAATTCTGATATTGTTTTGGCAAGTGGCTTTTATTTGCACTTGTATTTGAATAATGGAGATAATACTTTTGAAGACATAGTATTAGTTGATAATTATTATAATGAAGAGGTTATAAAGATGGCAAGAGTAGAGGATTTGGATTTAGATGGAGACTTTGATATTGTTTATCAAGAAGTTAATAGAGTTTTTTGGTTGGAAAATTTGGGTTATGAATTTTCGACTACCCCTCAATTAGTTATAGATGGATATAATGATATTCTTCGGGATGAAGAATTTAGAACTTTATTATTAGAGGATTTGGATAATGATGGATATTCTGATATTATAACAAGTTTTTCAAATTCTCATCAAGTGTTATGGCAAAAAAATTATTTCAATAGTTTAAAAATTAGTGGGGATGTGTATTTTGATGAAAATGAAAATGGAGAGAGAGAAGAAGAAGAGCCAGGCTTTTTACATTCTCAAATTTCTTTAACTCCTTACTCATTAGCAAGTTATACTAATCAAATGGGGAGTTATTGGTATGCCGTAGAAGAGGGAAGTTATATTGTAGAGTGTGATCAACCCGATTTTTGGGGATTATCAACTCCTTACGATAACTATAATATAGATATAGAAGATTTGGAAAGTGTTCCGGATACTTGTGATTTTGGATTTTATCCTGAAATTATTATAGATTCTATAAATGTTGATATTGTGGAAGGCTTTTCATTATGTGGAAGTTATTATACACAGTGGATTGATATTATGAATATGGGAACGACTAAACCATCATTTGTCGTTGAATATATTTTGGATCCTGCTTATAATATTCTCTATTGTGAAGTACCTTGTGATTCTATTCAAAACAATAATTATTATTGGTCGGTAGATTCTTTGGGCTATTTTGAAAATATTAACTTCCCTGTATTTTTAAGCTCACCACCTATCGAAATGATAGGGGATACATTGATAAATCAAATAAATTTGTATGTTCTAAATGAAGAGGATATTATTATTGATGTTTTCTCTGATACACTTATTTCTGTATTTACTTGTGCATACGATCCAAATGATAAAATTGTAAAACCAGATGATGGTTCTGGAAATAATTTTATTAATCCCGGACAGGAATTAGAATTTACTATACGTTTTCAAAATACAGGAAATGATACAGCATACAATGTATATATAAAGGATTATATCGATGTTGATTTAGTAGAAAATTCATTTGAATTAATGTCTAGCAGTCACGATGTGTATTTAATTAGAGATGGTGATAAAATAATTTTCAAGTTTGATAATATCATGTTGCCTGATAGTGGAACAAATCTTTTGCTAAGTCAAGGATATGTTAAATATAGAATAAATGCAAAACCTGACTTAGACCCATTGACTACTATAAATAACAAAGCTTATATTTATTTTGATTATAATGAGGATGTACAAACTAATACTACTCTATCAACAGTTTCTTGTTGGATTGTCCCTGATATTCCAACTATACAGCAGAGTGGAAATACTTTATCTTTTATAAGTGAAGGTTACAATTATTTACAATGGTTTTTGAATGGGGAACCTATTTCTGGTGCCACTAATCCTGACTATACTCCAAGTTGTTCTGGAGAATATTATGTCGAAGTATTTAATGAATATGGATGCTCTGTTATTTCTGATGGATATTATTTTACTTTTAGTAATTTAAAGGAAGATTATATTGATGATTTTGTATATCCTAATCCGTTTAATAATAAACTGTATGTTAATACATCGTCTAATAGGGAGTCTAAATTAATATCTATTATTAATTCACAAGGGATTGAAATCTGTAAAATTGTGTCTAGAAAATCATATATTGATCTGTCTGAAATAGCTGTAGGGCTAAAAAAAGGAATCTATTTGCTTAAGATACAAGAAAATAATTATACTAAGACATTAAAGATAATTAAACAATAATTCAATGATTTTAGTATAATTGAGCATAATATTATCTGGATTTTAAGCTAAATCCAATACCAGATTCAATATAATGTGCTTTAAAACCATAAGCTTTTATTGTTGTATTTATAAAAACATTTTTAAAAATGTAATATCTTAGTCCGAATCTGGTATACATAAAATCTTGAGGTTTAATTTTATTATAATAATATAGACCTACAAAACTTAAGAAAGAAATTCTTTTATAACATAACTCATGACCAATACTAAGTCCTGCTCGTATTATCTCTTTTGGATTATCATATAATTTAACGACAGTATCCCAATTTGCATCAAAGTAGTAAGCTAGGTTTTCATTATAAAAAACATCTGCCGAAATACCAAGTTTTCCAAGTCTTGAATAGAGATAATTGTATCCTACTGCCCCACTGCTTGCAAGATATCCACCACCTCTGCTATCTGGTTGTATGGTATATTCATCGGAACTGGTAATTGTTCCCATGATTGTAAATTCATGCTTTCTTTCGGGTTTTGAATTTAGATTTATATCGGGTTCAGTTCGTTCCGAATTGTTTAGTTGATACGAACAACCCAGAGTAAAGTTAATTTGATTAAGACCTAAATTTGGTTTTTTGACAGAACCATTTGAGAAATGAATTATACCTACAGTAGTTCGAACTGCCCATGGTGAATTATAAAATTTATAATGAAATCCAAAGTTTAGATTAAAGTAGAAGTTGATATTTGTTCCAATTGCTATGTTTTCTGAATTTAAAACAGGTTCATACTTGTGTGTTAAATAAGTTAATCCACTATTTATTCGACTAATGAAATTTACTTGTTTTAATTTAAAAAGATTAAATTCCATAAATGAAAATATCGTAAATGATTGTCCTAGAACTTGTGGGTTTCCTAGATTTTGCCATGACACCCCAAAACCTGTAATTGGATCATTAAATTTATAATCGTAAAAATTATTTTTCCCACAATCATAAAAAAAGCTTAACTCACTACCAAAAGAAGGTTTGTCTGCAAGGCCTTCCATTCCAATTCTATGAGGAGCTACGAAACCATTATTCAAACGGATTTCCACTGAGTAATTTTTCTGAGAAAAAACAAAGGATGAAAACGCAAAAAGAAATACTATTATTATGGATTTTACTTTCATAAATTATACTTCACTCTTATTTCTGATTTTCTTTTAAGACTTAATAGTTGTGAGGCATTTCCTTGTCTGATTGCAATCTCTAACAAGCCTATCGAATTGAAAATACAAACAATCTCACCTTTTTCAACCTGCTTATATCCATTATAAATTTTATTTGATTTATAAAAGTTCGAATTTAATAGGATTTCAAATTGGGATTCAGCAACATTTTCCTTAAAAAAGTCAATATGAATGTTTGTAATAGCATTCCCAAAAGAATCTATATAAATAATCTCTCCGTTTATTGTATTTGATTCTAACTGAGGAAGTAATTGAGGAGTTTTAAGATAACCATTGCTTAAAGTGCCCAAATCTGAAATGTCTTTTTTCTTTAGAATAAATAAAGCAAGTTGACTAAATATCGAATGTTCAGGAAAACTTGCACCTTCAAATCCAAAACCGGTTTCAATCAAAATAACTTTTTGGGGTTTGTTATTAAAAATGAGACTTGCTGAGCCATTATCATTTAAAATAAAGTATTGATTTTGATGTTGAATTACTAATATTTTACCATTTTTGTCTGGTTCGCTATCTACAGCAATGATATGAATACTTCCTTCTGGAAATTCTTTATATGTACTTTTAACTATAAATGCAGCTTGTGAAATAGCAAATGCGTCAATATTGTGAGTAATGTCAACAAATTTAGTGTCTGGAAATTTTGAAATTATTCTGGCTTTTATAGCACCGATATAGTAGTCACTATTCTTCCAGTCTGTTGTTAATGTAATTATTTTGGACACTTTTAGTTGTTAAAAATTAATTATAATTTAATCAAAAAAAAATCAGTTTAAAGTTAAAAATTAGTTTTATTTGTTACTACAAAACTAGGATAATTTTATTAGATGACCGAAAAAAGTATATTAATTGAAGTTTCAGACCTAAATAAATTCTATGGAGTGCGTGAAGCAAATCTGGACATTCTTATTAGAAATTTTTCAAGATTAAAGATAATAGCAAGGGGAGATATTATTAAAGTAATTGGTGATGCTGAAGAGATTAAAGATTTTGAAAAAAAATTATCAGCTTTAATTAAGCATTTTGATAAGTATAACAGAATAAAACCTGACGATATTAAAGAGATATTATCAAATGATGATAATACTACAATAAAAGATCGAGATAGAAGCATTTTAATTTATAGTGTAACAGGTAAACCGGTGAGAGCCAGAACTAAAAATCAAAGATTATTAGTTGAAGAATCTCAGGTAAATGATTTACTTTTTGCTTTAGGTCCTGCTGGTACTGGAAAAACTTATACTGCAATTGCTTTGGCTGTGAGTGCTCTAAAAGAGATGCGAGTAAAAAGAATTATTTTATCTCGTCCGGCTGTTGAGGCAGGAGAAAATCTTGGTTTTTTACCGGGAGATTTGCGCGAAAAACTTGATCCATACCTTCAGCCACTTTATGATGCACTTTTGGATATGATTCCGTATAAAAAACTTGAGAAATATATCGAAGAGAAGGTTATTCAGATTGCTCCATTAGCATTTATGCGTGGTAGAACTCTTAGTGATGCTTTTGTAATTCTTGACGAAGGTCAAAATGCAACATATACTCAGCTTAAGATGTTTCTTACTCGAATGGGAGAGAACTCAAAGTTTATTGTAACTGGTGATATGACTCAAGTAGACCTGTCAAAACGAACCGAATCAGGCTTGATTACTGCCGAAAGAATTTTAGGAGATATAGAAGATATTTCTTTTGTGAGATTTAATAAAGGAGATATAATCAGACATCAAGTGGTAAGTAAAATTGTTGATGCATACGAAAAAAGCGAATCAAATATAGATAGAGATTAAATTGTGTTTATGCTGTTTAAGCGCGACTCCTCCGAAAGCTTTCGGAGCGTTTAAATAGCAAAAACCAATAGAGTTTTGTCTAAATATAACAAAAACAAATGAAGAATAAATTAAACTATAAATAAACACTAAAAAATGAAAGCTGTAACTAAAACTAATTTCGAGTTTCGGAATCAAAAAAGCCTTTATGAAGGAAAAGTAAGAGATGTCTATAACATTAATGACGAGCATCTTGTAATGGTTGTTACTGATCGTATTTCAGCATTTGATGTTGTACTTCCAAAGGGAATTCCGTATAAAGGACAGGTTTTAAATCAGATTGCATCAAAATTTTTGGATGCTACTGCTGATATTGTTCCTAACTGGAAAATTGCTACCCCAGACCCAATGGTAACTGTTGGCCATCATTGTGAAACATATCCTGTCGAGATGATTGTGCGTGCATATTTAACAGGAAGCAGTTGGAGAGAATACAAAAAAGGAGAACGCGAGATTTGCGGAGTGCTAATTCCTGACGGAATGAAAGAACACCAGGCTTTTGAAAAACCAATTTTAACACCAACTACTAAAGCAGAAATGGGTTTTCATGATGAAAATATCTCAAGAGAGGAAATTATTAAGCAAGGTTTGGTTAGCGAGGAAGAATATGTTCAGTTAGAGAAATATTCATTGGAACTTTTCCAAAGAGGAACTGAGATTGCAAAAGAAAAAGGTCTTATTTTAGTTGATACAAAATATGAATTCGGTAAAAAAGACGGAATAATTTATCTTATCGATGAAATTCACACACCTGATTCTTCAAGATATTTTTATTTAGATACTTACCAGAAGAGATTTGATAATGGCGAAAACCAAAGACAGCTTTCAAAAGAATTTGTAAGAGAATGGTTAATGGAAAATAATTTCAAAGGACAGGAAGGTGAGACTTTACCTGAAATGACGGATGAAATTGTTAACGGAATTTCTGAAAGATATATTGAACTTTATGAGAAAATCACGGGCGAAGAGTTTGTAAAAGCAGATGCCGATAATCTCGAACAACGTATCTTCGAAAATGTTGACGGATTTTTAAAACTGACTTAACTGAAATATTGAAAAATGAAATGAAAGGGAATAGACATAGTCATTCCCTGTTTTTTTAATGTAATATTATAATATTGACATGAGTTTTTCGTTAATTAATTAACTTGTATTAGCAAGATAACTACATGAAAAGTTACCTTAAATTGCTGTGTTCAATTTTTTTGTTTTTAGAAATTTCAACTGTTCTAAATGCTCAGTCAGTTCGTGGGTATATATATTCAACAGAAAATTCTCCCGTTCCTTATGTAAATATTTATGCAAAACATACCAATATTGGGACTACAACTGATGAACATGGACGATATTTTATAAGATTTATTGAAGAAGGAGACTACGAGCTTATTATTTCAGCCATTGGTTATGAGACAAGAGTAATAAAAATTGTTGTTGAGAATAAGGAAGTTGTTAAAAATGTCTGGCTGAATAATTCTGTTATGCAATTGGAACAGGTAGAGGTAAAAGCCAAGCGTCGCGATCCTGCCTATGAGATTATCAATCTTGCAATTGATGCTAGAAAAGATAATAATAAACAGGTAAACTCATACAGATGTCAGGTTTATATAAAAGCAAAGGAAAATATCTCTGAAAAAGAAAAGCGAAGAAGAGAAAAACAAAAAGAGCAGGAAGAAATAGAAGACATTCGTGAGGATGATGTAGTTGATGAAATTGAGATTGATCCTGTAGAAATTGAGAATCAGGAATTGCAAAAACAAAAAGCCGAAAGAATGCGTCTTGCTAACAGCATGAATATGGCCGAAATAAATCTTGAACTTAACTATCAATATCCAAACAATAGAAAAGAGATTAGAACCGGTTTTGACAAATATGGTTCCACTTACGATTTATTCTTTCTATCAACTACAGAAGCAGAATTTAACTTTTATCAAAACCTTTTGCGTGTTGATGTGTTAAATGAGTTGCCTTTAGTATCTCCGCTTAATACAACATCTGTTTTAACTTATAAATTTAAACTTGAAGAAACCTGGTTCGAGGGTGATAATATGATTTATCATATTAAAGTTACTCCACGTAAGAAAGGTAATGCCAGCTTTGAAGGTTATATCGATATTATTTTTGGTTCTTATGCAATTCGTCGGGTTGATTTAGCAATCGATAAAGGTGGTTTGATGTATTATGATAAGTTTCGGGTAAAGCAGGAATATGAATTGTTTCAAGATTCAATCTGGATGGTAACAAAACAAGAGTTTTATTATGAAACTAAGGAGGGGAGAACTGAGTTTTCGGGTCAAACTGTTGTGAAATATGACGATTTTGAATTAAATATTGACTATCCGAAGAAGTATTTTAATAATGAACTTGCAGTAACAACTCAGGAAGCTTACGAAAGGGATACCGGATATTGGGAGAGCATCAGACCTGAGCCATTAACAGAAGAGGAGCAGGAGATAATATTTATTAAAGATAGCATCGAAGCAATTTTTACAT
>CAYUWD010000018.1:0-37448 GCA_964448235.1 uncultured Bacteroidales bacterium
TTGCTAAATTATTCAAATTTTAATTGGGTGTCCCAGTGCGGAACTCAGGAAAAAACAACAAATTTTTAGTCGGTCGGTTTCCTTGTATTTTGTTTGCCTTGGCGTATGTGCTTTATTATTTATTTGGTAGCTGAGCTCGCCTGCACTGAGGTTCTCGAAGTGCCGAACTAGGTAGCTGAGCGAAGTCGAACTGGGTAGCTGAGCGAAGTCGAACTAGGTAGCTGAGCGAAGTCGAACTGGGTAGCTGAGCGAAATCGAACTGGGTAGCTGAGCGAAGTCGAACTGGGTAGCTGAGCGAAGTCGAACTGGGTAGCTGAGCGAAGTCGAAGCTACCCACCAAAATCATCAAATGCAATCATTTCTTCAGGGACACCTAAATCATCCAGCATTTTAAATACTGCATCGTTCATAAGTGGAGGACCACATAAGTAGAATTCTATTTCTTCTGGTTCATCAAGCTTAGATAAATAATTATCTAAGATTACCTGATGAATAAATCCAACATATCCATCCCAATTGTCTTCTTCTTTAGGTTCAGATAAAGCAATATGGAATTCAAAGTTTGGAAAGTCTTTTTCAATTGCTCTAAACTCATCTTCGTAGAAAATTTCACGTTTCGAACGGGCACCATACCAAAATGTAGCTTTACGTTTTGTTTTCTTAGTATGAAACTGATCAAAGATATGCGAACGCATTGGAGCCATACCTGCACCACCACCAATAAACATCATCTCGCGTTCGGTTGGCTTAATATGGAACTCACCATAAGGTCCTGATATCATTACTTTATCACCAGGTTTACGTGAGAAAATGAATGATGAACAAACACCAGGGTTAACTTTCATAAATGATTTTGTCTTTCTGTCCCATGGTGGAGTCGCAATACGAATATTAAGCATTACAATATTACCTTCTGCAGGATGGTTAGCCATAGAATAAGCACGGAATGTTTCCTCGTCATTCTTCATCTTCAGATCCCATAGTTTGAGTTGATCCCAATCTTCGCGGAACTCCTCTTCTACTTCAATATCTTTAGAATAATCAACATCTATTTTTGGAACATCTATCTGAATGTATCCACCTGATAAGAAATCAAGATTCTCCCCTTCTGGAAGTTTGACAACAAACTCTTTAATAAATGTAGCAACATTTTTATTTGAAACCACTTCACACTCCCATTTTTTTACACCCATCACTGATGCTGGAAGTTCAATTTTCATATCGTTTCGAACTTTTACCTGACATGCTAAACGCCAATAATTTTGTTGTTCTTTACGAGTAAAAAAGCCCGTTTCAGTTGGCAAAATTGTTCCTCCTCCATCTAAAATTCGGCATTTACACATTCCACAAGTTCCACCACCACCACAAGCAGAAGGAACAAATATGTTTTGTTCACTTAGTGTTTGCAATAATGAAGATCCCGGATCAACTTCCATAGGGTCTTCATCATTTATAGTTATTTTTACTTTACCTTGTGGAGTAAGTTTTTTCTTTGCATAAAGCAACATTATTACCAGTGCAATTATAACAATTAAAAAAACAGATATTGCACTTACTATTATTAGTGTTTGAGTTGACAATAAAATCATAGTCTTTTTTTTACAAATTAATACCCATAAATCCCATAAATGCTAGTCCCATTAAGCCTGTAATAATAAAAGTAATACCAAGTCCTTTTAATGGTTTTGGGACATTTGAATATTTGATTTTTTCACGAATTGCAGCAATTCCCACAATAGCAAGCAACCATCCTACACCTGATCCAAAACCAAATACTGTTGCTTCACCGATATTTGCATACTCACGTTCTGCCATGAATAAAGAACCACCAAGGATTGCACAGTTTACAGCAATCAATGGTAAGAATATACCCAGTGACGAATATAATGCTGGCGAGAACTTTTCAACAACCATCTCAACAAGTTGGACCATTGCCGCAATTATTGCAATAAAAAGAATAAACGACAAGAAAGAAAGATCTACATTGGCAAAATCTTCAGAAATCCAAGTAAGAGCCCCTAATTTTAGAACATAATTTTCTAACAAGTAATTTATTGGAAGAGTAATTGTAAGAACAAATATCACAGCTAGCCCAAGTCCGAAAGAAGTTTTAACAGTCTTAGAAACTGCAAGATAAGAGCACATTCCTAAAAAATATGCAAATACCATATTGTCAATAAATATTGACTTAATAAATATATTGATTAAATTTTCCATAATATTACTCTTCTATTAGTTCACGATTACGACTACGTTGCACCCAAATAATAACTCCCACAACAACTAAAGCCATAGGAGGTAGAATCATTAATCCATTATTTGCATATCCCAACTCATACATTTTTTCTGGTACAACTTGCATATTCCATATAGTGCCACTTCCAAACAGTTCACGGAAAAACGCAACAATTATTAATATTGCTCCATATCCGGCCCCATTACCAATTCCATCCAAAAAACTCTTTCCTGGTGAATTTGCAAGAGCAAAAGCTTCAAGTCGTCCCATAATTATACAATTAGTAATAATCAATCCAACAAAAACAGAAAGTTGTTTACTTACATCAAAAACAAAAGCCTTAAGAAACTGGTCAACTATTATTACTAAAGCTGCAACTATAACAAGTTGAACAATTATTCTAATTCGTTTTGGGATTGTATTTCTTAATAAAGAAATTAGCACATTAGACATTGACATCACAAAAATAACGCTCAGCGACATTACCACTGCAGGTTCTAATTTAACTGTAACAGCAAGTGCAGAACAAATACCGAGTACTTGCACAGTAATAGGATTATTCTTATTAATCGGATCTGTCAATAGTTTTAGATTCTTTTTAGAAAACATATCTTTTATTTTTTATTTTTTTCAATATATTTCAAATAAGCACTTAAACATGTGTCAAGCATATCTCGAAGTCCATAAGATGTAATAGTCCCTCCTGATATTGCATCAACAGCATAATTATTCTGACTAGCATCTGTCTTAATAACATCAATAGAAACAAATTCATGATTATCATTAAAAATCATCTTTCCTTTAAATTGATTTTGAAATTCAGATGTAGATATTTCGGCTCCAAGACCGGGTGTTTCTGATTTATGATCAAAATAGACACCATATACCTGAGTTAAATCATCATTTAATGCAATATATCCCCAAATTGGTCCCCATAAGCCTTTGCCATAAAGTGGAAAAATATATTTCATTTCTCCTTTGTCAATTTTAACCAAATAAACCGGCCATTGCTGATCTGCAGATTCTTTCTTCAGTTCATCTTTTAAGTTAACATTAAATGCATCAACCCCATCAATCTTCTCGCCATTCACATCTACAACAAAAGTTTCAACAATAAACTTATCATATAAGCTTTCTACATTACCAGATGTACTTTCAACATTAAATGCTGCCAGAATATTTTTCTTTTTCTCTAATTCTACATTTCTTCTTTGGAAGGGTTGCAGACTAACTGCGATAACTGTTAAGATCGTTGCGACAACAATCACCATTACTATCGCATATATAAATGTATATTTATTACTATTCCTATCCATAATATTAAGCTTTTACAGTAACAGAACGTTTCAACCTTTTCTTAATGTTTCTCTGAACCACCATATGGTCAATAAGTGGAGCAAACACATTCATCAGCAATATTGCCAACATCATACCTTCAGGATATGCAGGATTTAAAACACGAATTAATATTGCCAAGAATCCTATCAGGAATCCATAAATGTACTTTCCTCTGTTTGTTTGTGTTGCAGTAACAGGATCTGTTGCCATAAACACCATTCCAAATGCAAAACCTCCTATCATTAACTGTTCGAACCAAGCCACTTCCATAGCCGAATTTACAGCAAAAGCATTTAAAATAAGTCCCATAACAACACCTCCCAAAAGAGTTGATAACATTATTCGCCAACTACCAATTCCAGTAAATAGCAAAATAATAGCACCGATTAATATTGCCGCAACAGATGTTTCTCCTACCGAGCCTGGTATTGTTCCAATAAACATATCCATTTGTGTCACCTTTTCGCCCAGACCATCTACAAAACTTTGTGCTCCAGCAGCAGATTGAGATAATAATGTTGCACCAGAATATCCATCAACAATTCCTTCACCCTTCATCATTCCACTTACCCATATTTTATCACCCGACATCCATGAAGGGTAAGCAAAGAATAAAAATGCTCTTGCTGTAAGGGCGGGGTTTAAAATATTCATTCCTGTTCCTCCAAAAACTTCTTTACCAATAATAACAGAAAAAGCAACAGCTAATGCAAGCATCCATAATGGGATATCCGCAGGAACAATAAGAGGAATTAACATCCCTGTAACAAGAAACCCCTCATTAATTTCATGTTTTCGTATTTGAGCAAAGACAAATTCGATTCCTAAACCAACAACATATGACACCACAATAAGAGGTAATACCTTTATCAAACCATAAACAATCATAGGCCAAAATTCCTGCGCTTGTCCTGTAGCAATAAAATGTTGCAATCCAGTATTGTATATCCCCATTAAAATTGCAGGGAATAATGCTAATACGACAATAATCATTGTCCGTTTCATATCAATGGCATCTCTTATATGAGCTCCCTTTTTAGTAACATGATTTGGAACATATAAAAATGTTTCAAAACCATCAAAAACAGAATGTAGAAAATAGAACTTTCCCCCTTCTTCAAAATGCGGTTTTATCTTATCTACTTTTTTTCTAAGAAATTTCATTTTAAGTTTTTTAAATTTACGACATTTCTTTAATCATTAAATCTAATCCTTTTCGCAAAATATCCTGCACTTCAATTTTTGAAGTACATGCAAATTCACACAATGCGAGATCTTCTTCAATAACTTCATATATCCCTAGTTGTTCCATTTTATCAATATCTTCTGTAATTATAGCTTTTATTAACAATTGGGGATAAATATCTATTGGGCAAACTTTTTCGTATTGTCCAGTAACGACAAATGCTCTTTTACCACCATGAATATTTGTATCAGGAGCAAACTTTTTATTTGGAAATATCATTGAAGCAAAAGTGGATGACATGCTTAATTTATTAAAACCAGGTAATGCCCAACCAAACATCTCATATTTGTCTCCTTCTGGAATCACAGTTATCTGACAATCATAAAACCCTAGTATTTGTCTTTTAGAGATACATGTTCCGGTCAAAACATTACCAGAAATAACTCTTACATGATCATATTTCATTTTTCCATTAAGGTATTGGCTCAAATCAGCACCAATATATGTATCAATATAATTTGGGTCTTTGACTTCCGAACCAGTAAGGGCAATTACTCTTTTAGGATTAAAGTATCCATTGAGTAAGAGATCTCCAATAATAGACAAATCTGTTGCATTAATTGTCCATACAACTTCATTTTTATTAATTGGTTTTATTTTGTTTATTTGAACCCCTGGCAAACCAGCTGGATGAGGACCAGCAAAATAGTTTACTTTATATAATTCCTGATTATCAACAATATTCAATAATTCCGAATCTTTTCTAAAACTCAAGAAGACGTCACCTTCTGTGAGAACTTTTAATGCTTTAAGTGCTACATTAATAGATTCCTTTTTATTTTTTAAAAGAAACGAATAATCAGGTGCTAAGGGTGCTGAATCAAACATTGAAATAAAAATATCTCTAGGCTTCTCATTCGGATTGGCAATAATTCCATAAGGTCTCTTTTTTATAAAAGGCCAAACCCCACTTTCAAGCATCAATTTTTTTAAACTTTCTGGATTATTAATATTATAATCAGAAAGATTAAATTTAATTTTATCATCAAAAGAATCAGATTCGATAACAATTTCAAGGATTTTTCTTTTCTCTCCTCTTATAATGTTTTTTATTATCCCACTTACAGGAGAGACAAAACAAACCTCAGGTGTATATTTATCATAAAATATAGTTTCGCCAAGTTTTACTTTTGCACCTTCCTTTAATTTTAATTTTGGGACAAGTCCAACAAAATCTGTTGGTTTTAATGAGAATATATTTGGTTTATATTCATCTTCAAGTTTAGGCTTTGGAATTCCTTTTATACTAATATTAAATCCTTTGTATATTCTATATATTTTATTCATAGGAATAATTTTTATTAGAAATATTTTCAAGCAAACATACTTTAATTATTAAAAAACAAATAAAACAATATTTATTTACATCAACTTTAAATCTTAAAAAAACTTCAACATTACTTAACAAACAAAGCAAAAACGGGCATAAGCCCGCTTTATAATATCGTTTTAAACACTTGGTGGTGGTGGCGGTGGCACAGGCGGTGGTGTTGCACCAAAGACCTGTGACATTTCAGGAACCTGACCGGCAGCTAACCAATTAGCCATACCATCTCTCCAAACAAGTGTTTCTTTTGTTAATGAACCTTGTGCAGCCATTTGTTTAAGTGTATTTAAATCATATGGGCCGGACTGCTGACCATTGATTACTGCAAAAAATGTTAATGCAGGTGGTACTGGTGGAGGGGCTCCGCCACCTTGTTGTTGTTGCTGTTGTTGAGGCTGGCTCATTGCATTGGCCATTTGTCCTCCCATAGCCATTCCCATTCCCATTCCCATTCCTCCTGCTGCCATTCCTCCTCCGTCTCCTCCGGAATTCTTTGCCATATCTCCAATAGCTTCTGCAGTTTGGAATTGTGTATACTTATTAAGATCACCAATAACGCCCATGCTGGTACGTTTATCTAGTGCTTCTTCAACATTTGGTGGAAGGCTGATATTAGATACTAAGAACTTGGTCATATTAAGACCATATTCTTTATACTCATCAATAATAACTTTACCAACTACTTCGGAAAATTCGTTATAATTTGCAGCCATATCCAAAACGGGAATCTTAGACTCTGCAACTGCATCAGTAAATCTTGTTACAATAATATTTCTTAATTGGTTTGTAACTTCATCTGTAGTAAAGTCGCCATCTGTTCCGACAATTTCTCTAATGAATGTAGCAGCATCATCTACTCTAAATTCATAAATACCAAAAGCGCGTATCCTCACAGGACCAAATTCTGCATCACGCATCATTACTGGGTTTGGAGTACCCCATTTATTATCTAAGAATCTTTTAGTATTAACAAAATAAACTTCAGCTTTATACGGACTATTAAAACCATGTTTCCATCCTTTTAAAGTTGACAGAATAGGCATATTTTCAGTAGTCAAAGTATACATCCCTGGAGAAAACACATCAGCAATTTGACCTTCGTTAATAAATACTGCAACCTGCGATTCTCTTACAGTAAGTTTTGCCCCCATTTTAATTTCATTTTGATATCTCTCAAAACGATGCACAATTGTATTATTAGAAGGATCTAACCATTCAATAATATCAATAAATTCATTCTTTAATTTGTTAAGTAATCCCATAATTATTCTTTTAAAATTTTCTCTAATTCAACAATATGATTATTTAATGATATAAAAATACGATTAATTTTTGAAGAGTAATTAATAGCTTGCATTTTTTTTACTGCTTTTTTTTCAACACCAACAATTTCATCAACTAAATTATCAAAACCTAATATAGCAATCGCACTTTTAAATTTATGCAATTCAGATGACAATTCTTTGAAATTTTCTAATTCAATCGATTCAATTATATCAAAATAATAATCATCTTTTAATGACTTTAACAATTCTAATAATTCCAATGCAAGCTCTCTATCATCTGCAGTACGTTCTTTTAAAGAATCTATATTTATAAATGTTTTTATCATAAAAAAAATAGCACCTTGTAAAGATACTATTTTTTTTAAAAATACTTTATTATTAACGTCTCAATAAACGTCTATTAACAAATTCAAGGAAAACATCCCTGTATGAGCGCCCAATTGGTACTCTATTTTCTTTAATATTTACATAATTACCATCTATATCATCAATGTGATTAACATTTATGATAAATGATTTACTAACTCTAAAGAAAATTTCTTCGGGGAGCTTGTTATGTATGGTTTTAACATTCATAGCGGTCATGTATTTACCATGAGTAGCATGAACAATAACATAATCTTTAAGACCTTCAATAAATAATAATTCATCAAATCTAATCTTAACATACTTTCTTTCGGATTTTATAAAAATAAAATCATCTTCGATTGCTTCAAAAACGGCTGTACTTTCAGCTAATCGAATAAATTCTTCTGCTTTTGCAACAGCTTTGATAAATCGATCAAGTTTAACAGGTTTAACTAAATAATCAACGACATCAAGTTCGTATGCTTCAACAGCATATTGAGGATATGCAGTTGTTAAAATTACCATTGGAGCATTATGAAGGCTTCTCAAAAATTCCAAACCAGAGACTCCAGGCATCTCAATATCAAGAAACATGATATCAACATCATTTTTCTGTAAAAACTCATTCGCTGAAGTAGCATCTTCAAACTCACCTATCAACTTCAAATTTGATAACTCTCCGATGTTCATTTTCATACCTTCACGTGCTAAAGGCTCATCATCTACAATTATACATTTCATCATTTTAGGCTTATTTTTAATTTAACATTATAATATTCTTTCTCGTTTTCTATACTCAGTGTATATTTATCTTTGTATAACAGATTTAATCTTCTTTCAATATTTTTCAATCCAATTCCCCCACTTTTATTATTAGAACTTGAGCTTATATCTATTTTCGAGTTTTTTACCACAAAGATAACATATTTTTCTACAATTTCAATAAAAACATAAATAAAATTTTTATTTCCTTTTGAATTCACTCCATGTTTAAATGCATTTTCCAAAAATGGAATAAACATAAAAGGATATATCATTAAACCCATAAAACTACCATTTTGTTCAAATTTGATATCAATTTTTGCAAGTCTTACCTTTTGCAAGTCGATATAGTTTTTTAAATATTCGATTTCAGATTTTAACAAAACTTGATTTTGAGAACATTCGTACAACTGATAGCGCAATAGATCTGAAAGCTTCAAAATCATTTCTGCTGATTTTTTAGGTTCTATTCTTGTTTGTATATAAATATTATTTAAAACATTAAATAAAAAGTGAGGATTCATCTGATTTTTTAAAAAATCTAACTCTGAAACAATCTTTTCTTTTTCAAGTTTACTAATTTCCTGAGCTTTTTTGATGTTGTTTTTAAATGTTTTAAGACCTATTGCAACAAAAATATAGACAAAAGATAATTGGAAACTATAAGCTTGTCTTTCTATACAATTGTATAAGCTTGTTACACCATCACTTAAAATAAAATTTTGGAGAATAAAATTAATAGTTAGATTTACTAATATTACAATAATCAAATATATAGAAAACTTCAATAGATTTTGATTTTGTTCCAAAAATTTTGGAATTAAAAAATAGAGAATAAAGTAAACAGAGACAAAATCAATTATTAATATATAAGGAAATACAGCAAAGCCTCCAAATCCAGACCCAAAATGATATATTATCCCACTAAAAATGGAATAGCTAATCCAAAATACAAAATGATTCAATAATTTATATTTTGGATTAAACAGATAATGCTTATTTACGTAAGATTCCAATCAACTCAATTAATTAGTTATTTATATATAAAGCAAAAATACTACATTTTTTAATAAAAACTCGATTAACACAAGTTTTTTTATGATTAACAGCAATAAAATCATAATTAAAACATACTTTTATAACCAAAATGGATTTTTGATGCGTTAAATAAAAATGAATTGTCGTTTTGTTTTCCAATTGCAAAAACAATTGAAAATATCCCTGCATTTGTGTTTAAATCAAGTCCTGCTCCTATTCCCATACCATAGTTATAGGAATCGCTCAGAGTATATCTTTTTTCAAAATATGCAATATCATAAAACAAAAAGAAAGCAGATGTTTGCTCAAAAACATATCGTAACTCTGTATTTATAACACTATATGATGTAACAGGTAAAGACAATTCATCAAAACCTCTAATCGTTTTTAATCCTCCTATTAAATCCAACTCATTTTCAAATATTTGTGAAGAGTATATCATCGAATTCAAATTTCGAAATTTAATTGTCATATATTTTAAAATAGGAATATAATAACTTATTTCAAATCTTGTTTTGTTTTGCAATAATGCTTTATCAGAATCTATTTCATCAGTAGTTTTTGTTCCAAAAGAGGTATTTATCTTTAAACTAATTCCTTTACGAGGTGCTAAATAATTATCTAAGTATGAAAACCGATAGGCACCACCAAATAAATTGACTTTAAAATCTTTAAATCCTCCTCCTGCAGTTGCATCCTGACTAATAATATATGATGCTGTTCTATTGAAAAACATTTCAAAACCATTTGCAGTATTGCTTCCAAATAATATTTTACCTGTAAATTCAGTATTTAAATATGTTGAGTCTTTTTTTTCAATATCAAATAAAGCTCCAAGACCAAATTTGGTTTTAAATAAATAAGGTATAGAGAATTCAGTATTTAAATTTTGACTGGATGCTTCAAACTTTTGCCAATTAAACGAAAATAATTCTCCTGCGCCAAAACTATTAAGCAAAAGCAAATTAACATCACCTGTTATTAACAATTTTCCTGTTGTTTTATTATTCGGCAATATTCCAATCATTCCATTAAAATTATTTGCCTTTTTTTTCTTTAAATATAACAACAAATCCACATTATTTTCTCCAAAAGCTAGTTGAAATGGTCTTTTAAACTCAAGATATTTAATTTTATTAATTTTACTATTTATATTTTCTGTTTTCTTTATAGAAAATACATCTCCGCTTTTTATATCAAGATATTCTTCTAAATAATGTTGCCTGATTTTACTATCTGATTTAATATGAAGGCTGTCAAAATAGTATTTTTCGCCTAAGTCCAGATTTGCTTCGAGAATAATATTGTTGTTTATATCTATTTTAACAGAATCAAACACAAACTGAGCAAAAGGATATCCATTATTTGCTGCATCATTTAACATATTATAGATTGTCTCTTTTATAAAAGAGTAATCCGAAATAGTTTTTCCTTCAAATAATCTAAAATATTCATTAGTGTATTCTTGTGGCTGTGCGAAAACAATTTGACCAAATTCATACTTATCAAAAGATGTAAAATATGCATAACAATAAAGGCTGTCAAAAACGATACTATCATAACCTGCCAAAAAGTAAGACTCTGACAAATAATCAAGCTTAAAATTTGTTAATTGTGAATATAGAGCTATACTATCTTGATTTTTTTTTTCTATTTCGAGTTGATATTGGCTTAGTTGGTTTTGTCGCAAAAATATTTGCAATACTTGTTGTCCCTTTAAACCAAAAGAGAAAAGCAAAAACGTATATAAAAGCAAATATTTATATTTTAGCTTCATTCATTAGAGATTCTCTCTATAGAACCATTTTCGACATTAAATAGTATCTTAAGATGTTTGTTTTTAAACATTTTTGCCGGTAAATTATTTAAACATCCATATTGAGGAACAATATATCCTTCTCGTGCATAGGTATAACCAGCAAACTCAACAGAAAAAGCTCCATGACCCGGGATAATGTAATACAACCCTTTAGATTTTTCTTTTTCTTTAAGATCCTGTTGCCTATTATAAAACTCGTTCAATTGCGACATCCTACCACAATTATGAGCAATTAAATATACTGGTTCACTATCAGCAGTTTTTTCGTCTGATATCCCAGTTTCATCTGACAAATAAAACAATACCTTTTTATCATCTGTTTTATTTGTTTGAGGTTTATATATGGATTTAAAAGAATTTTTTACTATAATTTCTTTGCCAATAAATAATTCCAGATATTGTTTTTCTAATTCATATAATTTCTGTATTAATAAATCAACATTTTTGGGAGGTTTTTCTGTTTCAAATTGAGCTGCTTGTAATTTAAATCTACGTTTTCGAATTTTAATAATGAAATTTGCCGCTTCTTCTGCTTTTTGTTCATAATCTTTACTTGTAATTACAGTATTATAAACTGGTATTTTTTGAAAAACCGAATCCAATTGTATTACTTTATAAGTAGTGTCTGTAATTCCGGTAAAATTACGTTTTACACTATAATCAGTAAACATTAGTTCTCTAGAATTTACATATTCAGGAATGTTTTGATAATTAAATTCATTATCCTTCAATCGCATTTTTTTCTGTGATTGATACCCATTATATGAGGCAATTACTCCCCTATCATCAAATTGAATATTACATTTATTATTGAAAACAAAGAAGCCTGCATTTGGATCTACAAAGGAATGTTCTCCAAATTCAACCTTAGTAATATCTGAGATTGTGTATCCACGAACAGAAGCATTTTCTATCAACAAATATTTTTCCGCATAATCACAAAAAGGACCTGGGACAAATGTTTTTGTTTCTACTTCTACATTAACGCTTATTATTTTTTGAGGAAGAAAATACACAATTGCATTTTTTTTAATTTGCAATGAGGTATCAGTAACTGGTATAACATTTATTTGTCCAATTGTAAATAATGAAACAAAGACAAAACCAAAAACAACAATCAACTTCTTCATAATCTTCATATTAAATATCAAGCACAAAAATAAGAAATCTTTTCAATAGTAAAAAGATTGCGTAGATTCAAGTTCCAGATCCAATTTTAATTTTCAAACTCTTTAAAAACATCACTAAGACAATCAATTATATCTGAGGCACACAATGACATTTCTGATTTTTTTTGTTTAGCAATATCTCCGGCATTGGAATGAAAATACACTCCCAACAAAGCTGCATCCTCAGGAATATATGCTTGTGCCAATAAAGATGCAATAACTCCTGTCAAGACATCACCACTACCACCTGTTGCCATTCCAGGATTTCCATTTACATTAAAGAACAAATCTCCATTTGGGAGTGAAATTATTGAAATTCCACCTTTTAAAACAATAATTATCGACTTTTCAACAGAAATTTTTTGCATAAAGTTCATTTTCTGCCATGTACTTTCAAATTTTCCAAATAATCTTTCAAATTCTTTTGGATGAGGAGTAAGAATTGTTCCGGGTTTTAAAATTTTAAGAAAATTAGGAATAGAAGATAAAATATTTAATGCATCAGCATCTAAAACTATTGGTATATCGACTGAATTTAATATCTGGCAAAGCATTTTACTTGTCACGTTCTTAACATCAAGCCCCGGGCCAATTCCTATTGCATTATATTTTTCCAATTTTTGTACGCCACTGCAAAATTCTTCATGTTTATCGATACTAATCATAGCTTCAGGGACTGATGTCTGCATAATATCAACTAATTTTACCGGCAAATGTGAAGTTACTAAACCCGCACCTGTTACAATTGCTGCTTTTGATGCCAAAACTGCAGCTCCGGCTTTGCCATAACTACCGGCAATCATTAAAAGATGTCCAAAATTCCCTTTGTGATCAAAACGGTTTCTAACAATAAATTTGTCATTAACAATTTCCTTATCTATCAAATAATAATTTGTTGATATAATCTCTTTTGCTTTTTCACTTAATCCAAAAGGAACAATTTTTAACATCCGAAAATATTTATAATTTTCTGGGAACATCAATGCAACAGATGGAAACTCAAGAGCATAGGTTATGTCTGCTTTAACTATAGTTTCATTATCTAAAGGATTTTCTTCACCTAACAAGCCGGAAGGAATATCTACAGCCAAAACTGTATTTTTTGATTCATTAATCTTTTCTACAAGTTTTTTATATTCACCACTTACTTGCCTAGTCAATCCACTACCAAAAACAGCCTCTATAACAATTACATTCGGCTTTATTTTTAATAATGATGCACTTTCGATTTCTTTAACATTATCAGGCCAGTTATCTTTTAATCTATTAAGATTTGTAATACGATCAGGGCTGAAAGAATTTGCAAAATTACATACATAAACAAATACTTTATATCCTTCAACTAATAACATACGGGCAATACCCAAACCATCTCCGCCATTATTACCTGTGCCAACAACAACTACAAACTCACACGTCTTATCAAACTCATTTATAATTTCATGAAAAATAGCCTTTGATGCTCTTTCCATTAAGTCAATTGAACGAATTTCTTCTGTCTCGATAGTTATTTTATCTAATTCGGGAATTTGTTTTGATTTGAATAATTTCATTTTTTATTATTTTTGATATTGTAAAAATAGTAAAATTTCATTTGAGATACACATATCGATTATTCTGTACATTAAAAATTTAGTATTTAAAAATAAAGCTAAACCAAAAGAATAACTTTACACTGCATAAATTATGTTGATTATCAACAATTCAAAAAGCAAGTTAGCAGTAATTAAGCATTATAATCAAGCTTATAAAACTAAACAAAACTAATTTATTGCATGGTTTGAGTTTAATAAATAAAAATTACACACAACAAATAAATTATAATAACATAAATCAATATAAATTACAAAAAAGATTTCTATATTTGCGATGCAATAAAGAAAATAACAAAAAGTAATTATTAATTAAAATTTATATTTATGTTTAAGAATCACCCTAAAGGACTAATTGTCGCATTCTTTGCCAATATGGGAGAACGTTTTGGGTTCTACACAATGATGGCATGTCTGGTTTTTTATTTACAGGCAAAATTTAACATGAATGCAGAAAATGCCGGCGAAGTATACAGTTGGTTTTATTTTGGAATTTATGCAGCTGCATTAATTGGAGGTTTAATAGCAGACGGAACAAACCAGTACAAAAGAACTATTTTCTTTGGGATTGTAACTATGCTTGGAGGCTATATAATAATGACAGTTCCCGGGCTATCGCTACCTATTACAATTTTGGGTCTTGGTGTTATTGCATTGGGTAATGGGTTATTCAAAGGTAATCTACAAGCTGTTGTTGGTCAAATGTATGATGATCCAAAATATGAAAAATTAAGAGATTCTGCTTTTAATGTATTTTATATGGGTATTAATATGGGAGCATTGATTGCCCCTTTTGCTGCAAATGGAATCAGAAATTGGTATTTAAAATCACAAGGTTTTATTTACAATTCTGACTTACAAATGTATGCTTCAAAATTTAATATCGGAGAACTATCTCTTATTAATACAAACGATGTAATTGATTTTGCAGATAAATCAACAACTATGATGAGTGATGCAGGTTATACAAGCATTACAGAGTTTGTATCCAATTATCTAAATGCTTTTGCAACAGGATATAATTATGCTTTTGGAATTGCAGCTATATCAATGATTATTAGTTTCGTAGTATTTGTACTATTTAAGAAATTACTTCCTAATGTATCCCGCGAAGAAGAAACAACTAAAAAATCTGTTGAAATAACCGATACTCCTAAACAAAAAGATGTTGCCTTACCTATCAAAATTTTGGTTGCAGGTTTAGCAATGGCAGTATCTTCTGTTATCTTCCATTTTGCTTTAGATAAACTATCTTTAGGACTTGCTGTAGGGCTATTCTTTGCATTCATTGCATGGATTTACCTTAGCTCTACAAAAGAAGAAAGGCCTAAACTTAACGCACTTCTACTTGTATTTACTGTAGTCATTTTCTTCTGGATGTCATTTCATCAAAATGGTCTTACGCTTAATATGTTTGCAAGAGACTATGTTGCTAACTCAGTTGGACCAATAACAAATATGTTATTTACTCTACCTTCTCTAATTTGTATTTTCTCTTTTATAATTGGTATCGTATTTTTAATTGGAAAAAAATCAAATTCATCCAAGAAAATTATTGGAGCTGGAATGGCATTGGCAGGTGCCGGTGTAGGATATTACTTATACACAACTTTTGATCCTTCAAATAGTATCGAACCTGAAATATTCCAATCATTTAATCCAATTTTTATTGTCTTCTTAACTCCCGTAATTTTATTATTCTTTGAGAAATTACGTAAAAGAAACCTTGAACCATCAGCTCCTAAAAAAATTGGTATCGGAATGATTCTTGCCAGTTTAGGTTTTGTAGTTATGGTTTTTAGTGCATTTGGACTTTTATCTCCAGCAAGTTTAGGAGGAGCTCCTTCACCAGACAGAGTCTCTGTATATTGGGTAATAAACACTTATCTTATTTTAACAATTGCTGAGTTATTTTTAAGCCCTATGGGAATTTCATTTGTTTCTAAAGTATCGCCAAAAAGATTCCAGGGATTAATGCAAGGTGGTTGGTTATTAGCAACAGCAGTAGGAAACAAACTTTTATTTATCGGAAGCTCATTCTGGGGAAAAATTGAGTTATGGCAACTTTGGCTAATATTTGTAACTTGCTGTATAGTTTCTGCTTTATTTATTTTCTCAATCATAAAGAAACTTGAAAAAGCAACAAAATAAATGAAAACATTAAAACTTATAAAAAAATGAAAAATACAATATTTAAAACTTTAAGCATCTTATTTACAATTACATTATTGTTTTCATGTTCAAATGAAAAACTTAATAAAGATGATGCTCCTCAAGAACTTAAAGATGCTATCCAAAAATCTCTTGATTTAAGTACAGAATTAACTGAAATACAAATTGAAGCAGGAAAAGATTCAATTTTAAATCAATCAGAGATTAAACTTATCTGTGATGCTTTTCAAATTTTAGCAATACAAAACAATTTTATCGACAAAACTTTTGAAGAAAACAAATATTATAATGCAATAATGCAAGATCATAGGGAATCTTTAAAAAAATTATCAGATAAAACTAAATTTCTTGTTGATTGCGATGGTTATGATGAACTAGGTATTGCTATTCAAAAAGCAGCTCTTGAGGTAAAAGATAAAACTACTTGTGATGATAATGAAATCCCTTTAGAAGATGATGAAGTTATTATTGAAGAAAATAACGAAGATAATTCTAATATAGATGAAATTACTGATAATGAGGTTACAGAATAATTTCTTATACATTTTGCACATAAAAAAACCACCTGTTTAGGTGGTTTTTTTATATTATTTTACTACTTTTGCTAATGATATTACACTATGTTTTTTAATATTTTAATTTTTTAATTATGAAAAATCCTATAAGCTATTTTGCCACAACTATTATACTATTAGTTTTCGGCTATTCAACTTTTGCACAAGAAACATGTGCAACTGCAACAGAAATTACATCACTACCCTACTCCGCTACCGAATTATCAACAATTGGAATGCTAAATGACTACTCTAGTACTGACGCATGTGGTAGTGAATCTATGAATAATGAAGACTATGTTTTCTCCTTTACTCCTGCAGCAGATATGCAAATTAATATTGAATTATCTAATACAGAAATTATTACTGACGCATTTCTACCTTATGCAAACATAGGACTTTTTGTTACAGAAGGCTGTCCAGATGTTGGAACATGCGTAGCTTCTGTGGATGATGTTCAATCAAATCCAAGTTTAAATGACATAAATTTAACTTCTGGAATCACATATTATATTGTTGTCAGTTCAGCTAATGTTGTATTAGGTGGAAATGCTACAAATGTTAATTTTGACATTGAAATCACAAAAAATGCTGATATCGACCTTGCAATAACCTCAATCGAAGGTATAGTTTCTGACTGCGAATTAACAACACTAGTCATTGGATGTAATATAGAAAATCTCGGATTAAACGCCCAAAGCGGATTCGAGATATATTTTGATGTAGACGGAACAGGTCCTCAAACCGCAATCTATTCCGAAACTCTTGCAGCTGAAGCAACTGACTATTTTGAATTTGCTACTACTGCCGATGTTTCCGGTGTAGGATCACATACAATTGAGGTTGGAATTCCATTATTAACTGATGAAGATCTTTCAAACAATACATTATCCGAGACTGTAGTAAACATGCCTGTTTACAGCACATTTCCTGCAACTGAAGACTTTGAAACCAACAATGGCTATTGGTTTACAGGTGGAGATGCATCGTCATGGGAATATGGAAATCCTGATGAATTATTGCCTGAATTAGTTATTAATTCAGCTGCATCAGGTGATAATATTTGGGTAACAAACATAGATGGAAATACTAATACAAGTGAAATATCATATATAGAAAGTCCTTGTTTTGATGTTTCTACTCTTTTCCTTCCAACTATCGAACTTAATGCTTGGGTAGATTTTTCATTGTATGGAAACTCTGCTAATATTCAAGCCTCTATTGATGGTGGAAACACTTGGACAATTGATATATATACTTTAGAAGCTACAGATACTTGGGAAGAAATTTCTATTCAGGTTCCCGATTTAACCGGCCAATCAAATGTAAAATTCAGAATCAATTATGAAAGTGGAATCCTTGCAGCAAATGGTATAGCTATTGATGATTTTACTGTTAAAGAATCAATCTTAACAGATGTTGGAGTTTCGGATTTAGTATCTCCAATTAGTGCATGTGGATTAACTGACACTGAAGAAATATCAATCATAATCAAAAATTATGGAGCTCAATCAGTAACAGATATTGTAGTAGATTACTCAATTGATGGAGGAACAACCTGGTTATCAACACCCGAAACTGTGGAAACTACAATTATTGCCGGCGAAACTTATTTATATAATTTCAATGAAACTTGTGATTTATCTACTGTACAAACTTATGATATCATTGCTAAAACTATACAACCCGGAGATGAAGACAATACAAACGATGAATTTGAAATAAGTATTACTTCACAAGCAACAATTACAGCAACAGATTATGATGAATCTTTTGAAACCGGCGATGGTGGTTGGTATTCATACGGTGAAAATTCAACAATGGAATTAGCTATGCCATTAAACACTCTTATTAGTGAAGCTGCAGATGGAGATTATGCATGGGTAACAAATGCCGATGGTTATAATAATAGCAACGAAATATCTTATCTGGAATCTCCATGCTTTGATTTTACTGATATGACAAACCCTAAAATTAAAGCTATGGTACAATATGAAACATCACAAATGCTTACAAACTTTTATATCGAATACTCTTTGGATAATGGAACAAGTTGGGATACTATAAATGCTGGCCTAGCGCCAACAAACTGGTATGGTAATGATATTATTCCAGGAACATGGAGTGGATCTTCAGAAGGTTGGATACAAGTATCGACTGATGTTCCTGAATTAGCTGAAGTATCTAGCGCAAAAATTCGCTTTGTATTTAACAACGGAAGTTTCTCTATGTCTGATACAGAAGGTGTAGCAATTGATAAAATTATCTTTTACGATTGCACCACAGTGCCAACTGCTTCTTTCTCATATAATATAGATGGATCAGATGTTCAATTTGTTAACGAATCCGAAAATGGAACTTCTTATGAATGGAATTTTGGAGATAACGAATTTCTTCCTTCTACATCAACCGAAGAAAATCCCACATTCACATATATAATGGATGGTTCATACACTGTAACATTAACTGTTACAAACGACTGTAGTTCTGCTACTTATTCAACAGTAATTGATATCTCTACACTAGTACAGGATATTCCTAATTTCGAAGGAGTATATCCAAATCCTACAAGTAATTTTATCTATGTAGAATATGATAATATTATTTCTTATAAAATAATAAACATAAATGGACAAATAGTAAATTCTGATAATATAAACACTAACAAAATAAAAATTGATATAAAGGATTTACCTTCTGGCGTTTATTTTATTCATACAGTAACTGAAGCAAATAATTACACTCATCAATTCGTAAAAGAATAAAAGAATAATCTAATATACACATCAAAAAAACGGAGAGCAAATGTCTCCGTTTTTTTGTAATAGTAAATCGTATAAACAACAAAACACAATTATGAAAAGTATTTTGATAAACTAATGTAAAAAAACCTTTACTCAAAAAAACAATACAGGATAAATATGTTTATACCATAATTTACTATAGAAGAATAAAGATATTACACAGAATGTTTACATTTTTCTTTCCCCTATATAATAATTATGTTATTTTTACGCTTTATATTTTTGCATTTGAATAAATAAAATATTATGAATCAGAAACTATTCAAGAAACTTGATTTCAGCTTTGGATGGCTAACATTTGTTATAGCTGCCATTGTTTACTTAATGACATTAGAGCCTACAGTTAGTTTATGGGACTGTGGTGAATTTATATCATCATCTTATAAATTACAGGTAGGACATCCCCCTGGAGCTCCTTTTTTTATGTTAATAGCACGTTTTTTTGCAATGTTTGCATCAGGGCCTGAACAAGTTGCACTGATGGTTAACGCATTTTCCGGAATAGTATCTGCGTTGACAATAATGTTCTTATTTTGGACGATTGTATATTTTGCCAAAAGGATGATTGCTCCTAATAAAGAATATACAATTGGTAAAGCTATTGCTATTTTAGGCACTGGATTAGTCGGAGCACTTGCTTATACATTTTCTGATACATTTTGGTTTTCGGCAGTTGAAGGCGAAGTTTATGCTTTCTCCTCATTCTTTACAGCTATTGTTTTTTGGGCAATATTAAAATGGAGTGATAGTAAAAATGACATACAAGCTTCAAGATGGATTTTATTGATCGGACTACTTATAGGAATGTCTATCGGAGTCCACCTATTAAATCTTTTGACAATACCTGCAATTGCTTTTGTTTTCTATTATAAAAAGTTCAAACCCAACCCTGGTGGATTCTTTATTACTATAGGGATATCTTTATTTATTGTAGCAATGTTAATGTGGGGTATTATTCCTGGTGTTGCAACTATTGCTTCAAGATTAGAATTACTTTTCGTTAATGGTTTAGGAATGCCATACAACACCGGGTTATTTGTATGGACATTTTTAACATTTGTTTTCTTAGCTGCATCAATATATTTTACACAATATACCGAAAACAGAGTATTAAATAGCATTTTTCCATCAATAAGTATTATTCTAATAGGTGCACCTTTCATGTCCGACAGTGCTTTCTTAAACATATTACTATTAGGAGGCATGATCACAGCAATAGTATTGACAACTAAAAAATTACGCCCTTTACTAAATGTTATCATGTTAGCAATAACTATGGTAATGTTAGGTTATTCAAGTTATGCTCTAATTGTTATTCGCTCAAATGCGAATCCACCAATGGATCAAAATAATCCTGATGACGTTTTTGCATTACTATATTATCTTAATCGTGAACAATATGGTGACAGACCCTTAATGTACGGAGAGTATTTCGATGCCAAACCAATTGATACTAAAGAAACATCACCTGTATATGTTAAAAGAAATGGAGGATATCAAATCGTGAGCTACAAACCAGAAGCCGTTTACGATTCTGATGATTGCACAGTTTTCCCAAGAATGTATAGCCCCGATCCTTCTCACATTAATGTATACAAAGATTATGGAGGGTTCAAAAAAACTCAGACAAAACCCAGATTTACAAATAATATTAAATTTTTTATAAATTATCAATTAAACTGGATGTACTGGAGATATTTCTTATGGAACTTTGCAGGTCGCCAAAACGATATACAGGGAAATGGGAATGTAATTCATGGCAATTGGATATCAGGAATTCCGGCAATTGATAATCCACGACTTGGAGATCAATCTAAATTACCTGATTATTTAAAAAATAACAAAGCTAATAACAGGTATTTTATGTTACCCTTATTACTTGGTTTAATCGGATTAGGATATCAATTATTTAAAAACCAAAAAGATTGGTGGGTTGTTTCGCTTCTATTTCTGTTAACAGGGATAGCAATTGTTGTTTATCTTAATCAAACACCAAATCAACCCCGTGAAAGAGACTATGCCTATGCAGCCTCATTCTATGCATTTGCAATATGGATTGGCCTAAGTGTTGCTGCATTATATGATTTATTTAAACGTTTTTCACCAGGAGTTGTCGCTGGTAGTATTGCTACTCTCATATGTCTTCCTATTCCATACATTATGGCTAAAGAGAACTGGAACGACCATGACAGAAGTAACAGGTATATCGCAAGAGACTTTGCAAGAAACTATCTTGAAACATGTGCTCCAAATGCAATATTGTTTACTTATGGAGACAATGACACTTTCCCAATTTGGTATGCACAAGAAGTTGAAGGCGTTAGACCGGATGTTAAAGTATGTTGTTTACCTTACTTTGCGTCCGACTGGTATGTCGATCAAATGAAAATGGAAACATACGAAGCAGATCCATTACCCTTAACTTTCGAAAGAAATAAATACGAACCTTCCGTAAGAGATATATTATATTATGTACCCGTAGAACGAGGTGAAGAGAAAGGATATATTTCTGTAGATAGCCTAATGAATTATATCGCAAATGATGCTTACAGTTCATTCGATTATGAAGGTGATAAAACATATTCATACCATAGAAACAAACTATATTTAAGAGCAGATTCTACTACCGTTGTTAACAATGGTACTGTTAAACCAAAAGATGCTGATAAAATTGAACCTATAATCAAGTTTAACCTAAATCGATCATATATAGTTAAAAACGAAATGATGACACTGGATATGCTTCGTACTAATAATTGGGAGCGACCTGTATATTTCACATCTATTGGAAGCAGTAATACTCTGGGGCTTAACGAATATTTCCAAAATGAAGGATTTGCATATCGTATGGTTCCTATAAAGTCTAGTTCAAAAGGTCGTATTGATACAGATATTATGTATGACAATCTCATGAATAAATACCAATGGGGAAATATGAATGATCCAAATGTTATTATTGATCATACTATCAGCAGAACCACCAGAATAGTTAAAATCAGAGATAATTTTAGAGATTTAGCAATTCAATTAGCAGCTGAAGGAGATACTGTAAAAGCTAAAGAAGTTCTTACCCGTTGTGATGAAATAATGCCAACATCAATCTTTGTACCAGGCATTTTTGATATTGATTATGCAAATGCTTATTACACAATTGGAGAATATAAAAAAGGTGATGCTTTCTTAAGGGAAATTATCAAAGTATCTACTCAAGAATTAGATTTCTTCTATGGACTTGATAAAGACCTCAGAGCTCGATGCGAAATGGAACTTCAGTTTACTATGGAAACATATCGAAGAGTACTAAACAGCTTAATGACGCATAATAGAGAAGAACTTTTTAACGAAGCACAACCCAAGTTTAACGAATTTATGATGCTATATGAAGCTCAATAAAGGATTTTTGATTATTGCTCTTTTACTTAGTTGTTTTATTTATTCATGCAAAACAAAATATGAAACAGTATGTGAAAATTCCGTACCTGCCAAATTAATCTATAAACAAATAGACGGGTGTTCTTGGTTAGTTCAATTAGATGATGGAACAATACTTGAGCCTCTTAATCTTAAAGAGTTTGATATTGAAAAAAAAGATAACAAAAAAATCTGGATTACTTACGAAGACACCGAAGGTTATGTAAGCATCTGCATGATGGGACCAATAATAAGAATAACCTGTTTAAGCGAAAGATAAATTACAACTATCAGTTCAAATGAACTGATAGTTTTTTTTACATCAATTATGGAAACAATAAAAACTATATATAGAATTGGTTATGGACCATCAAGCAGTCATACAATGGGACCAAGAAAAGCTGCTAAAATATTTTTAGCTCAAAATCCAAATTCAGATTTTTACAAAGCAACCCTATATGGAAGTCTTGCTGCAACAGGTAAAGGACATCTCACAGACAAAGTTATTCTGGATGTTTTCACAAATAAAAATATTGAAATAATTTGGAAAAAAGAAGTAATATTAAAAAAACATCCCAATGCTATAAAATTTGAAGCAATTAATCAAGGTAAAACTATAGATGAAGAAACTTTTTACAGTATTGGGGGTGGAAAAATCATCACTAATAATTCAAAACCAGAAAAATCAGAAAGAACCTACCCTTTCGAAAACATGAACGATGTTTTAAAGTATTGTAATAAAAATGGAATGCAATTATGGCAACTTGTTTTTGAGTTTGAAGAATCTGAAATAAACAGTTATTTACATAAAGTATGGGATATAATGCAATTGTCTATAAAAAATGGGCTAAAAACCGAAGGCACATTGCCTGGAGCAATTAAGTTATCACGCAAAGCTCATGCAATACATACAAAAGCAAACAGTTTAAAATCATCTTTACAAAGATTATCTTTTCTATTCTCTTATGCTTTAGCTGTTTCAGAAGAAAATGCTGATGGAGGTAAAATTGTAACTGCTCCCACTTGTGGGTCATGTGGTGTTTTACCGGCTGTTTTATATTATCTCATGAATCTACATAATTTCCAAGAAAACCAAATAATTAAAGCTCTTGCTACAGCAGGGCTAATTGGAACAATTGTTCGTAAAAACGCATCAATTTCAGGAGCTGAGGTTGGTTGTCAGGGAGAGATTGGAACAGCTTGCGCAATGGCATCAGGAGCGGCAACTCAATTATTTGGAGGCACTATTTTTCAAGTAGAATATGCTGCTGAAATGGGTTTAGAACATCACCTTGGATTAACTTGTGACCCTGTCTGCGGACTTGTACAAATCCCTTGTATTGAACGTAATGTTTTTGCAGCTTCAAGAGCATTAACCCATAACACATATGCAATTTTATCTGACGGAAGACATCGTATTAGCTTTGATCAGGTGGTAGCAACAATGAAACTTACCGGGAAAGATTTACCTAGTTTATATCGCGAAACTTCCGAAGGAGGACTTGCATTACTCAATGGATTTGAAGAAGAATAATATCTTATTACAATAAAATAATTTATGTATCTATCTTCTCAAACTTTATTGTAATCTTATAAAAATGATCATATGTTTTTAATAGTTTTATCCTACAACAATGATTTTATTTGTTAAGTTTTCTTAATTTTGACTTTTATAATAAAAAACACTAAAAAGAATGGACTCAAACAACTTACTGGCAATATCTCCAGTAGATGGAAGATATCTTTCAAAAACAAAAAAACTAAGAGATTATTTTTCTGAATTTGCTTTAATAAGATATAGGGTAAAAGTTGAAGTAGAATATTTTATTGCATTAACAGAAATTCCACTGCCTCAATTAGAGAATGTTAATGCTAAAATTTTTACAGATTTGAGAAAAATTTATCAGAAATTTTCTTTAGAGGATGCAAAAAAAATTAAAGACATTGAAAATATAACAAACCATGATGTTAAAGCTGTCGAATATTTTTTAAAGGGAAAATTTGATGAACTTAAAATATCAAAATTCAAAGAATTTATTCATTTTGGTTTAACCTCCCAAGACATTAATAATACCGCTATTCCCCTATCAATAAAAGATGCTATGAATGAAATATATTCACCTGCACTTTTAGAAATAGTTAAACAACTAGATTCATTAGCTGCAGAATGGAACGATATTGCATTATTAGCCAGAACTCATGGTCAACCAGCCTCACCTACCCGATTAGGAAAGGAAATATCTGTTTTCTCTTCCCGAATAAAAGAACAACTTGCACAGATGGATCAAATTCCTTTTAGTTCAAAATTTGGTGGAGCAACCGGCAACTTTAATGCACATAAAGTAAGTTTCCCAAACATTGATTGGAATAGGTTTGGATATAATTTTGTAAATAACTATCTGGGTTTACATAGAAGTTTTCCTACAACACAAATTGAGCACTACGATAATCTTGCTTCTTTACTAAACTGTTTGTCTCGAATAAACACAATATTAATTGACTTTTCAAGAGATATATGGACCTATGTTTCATTAGAATATTTTAAACAAAAAATTAAAAAAGGTGAAATAGGTTCTAGTGCCATGCCTCACAAAGTTAATCCTATAGATTTCGAAAATGCAGAAGGGAATCTTGGTATGGCAAATGCAATTGCAAATCATCTTGCATCAAAACTACCTATTAGCAGGCTACAAAGGGATTTGACAGACTCTACTGTCCTAAGAAATATAGGAATGCCATTTGCTCACATTTTAATATCATTCTCATCATTAGAAAAAGGGATGTCTAAACTATTACTTAACAAAGAAAAGATCAAACAAGATCTTGAAAAAAACTGGATTGTTGTTGCAGAAGCAATACAAACAATCTTAAGACGCGAAGACTACCCAAAACCTTACGAAGCATTAAAAGAATTAACCAGAACAAACAACACCATCACAAAAGAGACTATACACAATTTTATTCAAAGACTTGACGTTTCTGATGATATAAAAGTTGAATTATTAGAAATTACACCTTTTAATTATACAGGTATTTAATGAAGGATTTTTACAAAATATTAAAGTTTATTATCCCATATAAATATTATGCTGCCTTAAACATAATGTTTAATGTATTATCTGCAATTTTTAGCTTATTTTCTTTTGCTTTAGTTATTCCATTTCTTGGCATTTTATTTAAGTCTCAACCTATCGTAACAGAAAAGCTGCCAATTAATATATGGGATATGTCTAATATAGAACATAACTTTAATTATTGGATTAGCCAAGTAATAGCAACTAAAGGAGAAGCAAACGCGTTAATCTACATAGGTATAATAGTAGTAATAGCAACTCTCTTTAAAACCCTTACAATGTATTTGGCAAATCATTTTATGGTACCAATCAGAAATGGAGTTGTTAAAGATATTAGAAATTCGTTATTCGATAAAGTTATTATCCTACCGGTATCATATTTCTCAGATGATAAAAAAGGAAATATAATTGCGAGAATGACTAACGATGTACAAGAAATTGAATGGGGAATAATGAGTTCCTTAGAAATGGTTTTTAGAGATCCTATAAAAATCATACTATATCTTGGAACAATGATAGTAATAAGTTGGCAAATGACTTTATTTGTATTTGTATTGCTACCAATTGTTGGTCTTATAATTGGTTGGGTTGGACGGTCATTACGAAAAACATCAATGGCAGGACAAACTCAAATGGGAAATCTAATGTCCCAAATTGATGAAATGCTATCGGGATTACGAATTGTAAAAGCATTTAATGCAGAAAAACACATTTCGAGACGATTCCGTAAAACAAATAATATATACACACAATTAATGAATAAAATTAACAGACGCCGTTTTATGGCAAGTCCGTTAAGTGAATTTCTTGCAACAATAGCTATAGTTGCAATTATGTGGTATGGGGGCACAATGGTATTAGGAGGAAATTCTACATTATCTTCTCAAGCTCTAATAGGATATCTTGTTATTTTTAGTCAAATAATTGTACCGGCAAAATCTCTCTCCTCATCTTGGTATAATATCAAAAAAGCTATGGCATCTGTTGACAGAATTAATGATATTTTAGATGCAACAAATAACATTACCGAAAAACAAGGCGCAAAAGAGATATCTGATTTTAATAATACAATTATTTATAAGAATATTAATTTTGCATATACAGATATACCTGTACTAAAAAACATAAATTTAAAGATTAGAAAAGGTGAAACTATTGCATTAGTAGGCCAAAGTGGTTCTGGAAAATCTACAATGGTAGACTTAATTCCGCGATTCTATGAAATTGAAGATGGAGAACTAAATATTGATAACATTAACATTAAAGATTATAAACTAAAGGATATTAGGAACTTAATGGGATATGTAAATCAAAACCCAATCCTTTTTAATGACACAATTTACAATAATATTGCTTTTGGAAAAGAAAATATAGATTTAGAACAAGTTATCGAAGCTGCGAAAGTTGCTAATGCTCATGAATTTATTATGGAAACCGAAAATGGTTATAACACAAATATCGGTGATAGTGGTAGCAAACTATCCGGTGGACAAAGACAGCGATTAAGCATTGCCAGAGCTGTATTAAAAAATCCTCCTATACTAATCCTTGATGAAGCAACTTCTGCTTTAGATACTGAATCTGAAAAGCAAGTACAGGAAGCCTTAGAAAACCTAATGAAAAACAGAACTTCAATTGTAATTGCCCACAGACTTTCCACAATAAAAAAAGCTGATTGCATATATGTAATACACGAAGGTGAAATAGTTGAATCAGGAAAACACGATAAACTTCTTGACAAAAAAGGGATTTATTATAAATTACATAATCTGCAAAACTAAAAAGCGAAAAATAAATTATTAAATTATAAATTATTAAATATAATCCGCATGAAAAATATTATACTATTATCATTCATTTTAATCATTCCAATTTTATTAATACAATGTGATAATAACAAGAATAAGAAAAAACGTACTAACACAAATACTAATAATGTCGTTTTAATAGAAAATAACTATAATTTTGAAAATCCACCTCCTTTTAGAAAAGACGATGAACTTGCATTTATTGATTCCGAAACAGAAAACATCATTTTTCAGATAGATGCTGAAATTGCAAGCAATGATATTGAACGTGCAAGGGGGTTAATGTATCGCAACAAAATGGAGGAGAATCAAGGAATGTTCTTCTTATTTGAAAGAGAACAAACACAATCTTTTTATATGCGAAACACACTTATCCCATTAGATATTATTTATATTAATTCAAAAATGAAAATTGTTGATATTTATAAAAGTACAAATCCTATGGATGAGACGTCTCTTCCATCAGCTGCGCCTGCACAATACGTAGTTGAAATTAATGGAGGCTTATGTGAAAAATATGGGATAGAAATTGGCGACCTAATTGTTTATTAAGAATAAATCACAATCTAAAATAGCAAATTATCCTGTTTATTTGATTAATATGAACTTTTAATTATATTATTCAGAAAAAAAAACAGTCTCACTTCTTAGCAGCCTGCAAAGTATTAAGTAATAGAGCTAATCTGGTCATTGGACCTACTCCACCAGGAACAGGCGTTATATAAGAACATTTAGGAGCTACATTTTCAAAATCCACATCTCCTGCAAGTCTATATCCACTCTTTGTCTTATCTGATTTTATTCTTGTTGTTCCCACATCAATAATAACAGCACCATCTTTAACCATATCAGCAGTAATAAAATTGGGGTTTCCCATAGCAACAATAATAATATCAGCAGATTTACATATCCCTTTTATGTTTTGAGAACGACTGTGTACAACAGTTACTGTTGAGTTCATTTCCTTTTGTGACATCAATACACTCATTGGACGTCCAACAATATTACTTCTTCCTAAAACGACACAATTTTTACCAGATGTTTCAATTCCATACTTTTTCAATAAAATTGTTATACCCATTGGTGTTGCAGACACAAAGGCTGGTAATCCTGTCATCATTTTACCAACATTTACAGGATGAAATCCATCAACATCTTTATCAGGATTTATTGCTTCTAATACTTTATTCTCATCAATATGCTCTGGTAATGGCAATTGAACGATAAAACCATCAACAGAATCATCATTATTCAATTTTTCAATAGAACTAAACAGTTCTTTTTCGGTTACATTGTCTTCAAAACGTATTAATGATGATTTAAAACCAACTTCCTGACAATCTTTCATTTTAAAGTTAACATACGATTCACTTCCACCATCATGTCCAACAAGGATTGCAACTAAATGAGGAGCTCTTCCATTTTTTTTTGTTAACTCTATAGTTTCTACTGCTATTTCCTCTTTTACTTCTTTTGCAATTTTTTTTCCGTCAATAAGTATCATAATTCTATTTTTTTAATTCAGTTATTGTTCCATCAACCTTCACCGATAATCCCTGATTGTTCCCCTTTATATCTATTGGCTGTTAGCACTTTTAAAGTACGGGTAACATCCTGATGTTAATACATTCATCATCCGTCACCCATCACGAAAATACTTCGATCATTCGTCCCCTGTCTCCTGCCTACTTCAAACTTCCAGCTTTCGACTTCAGTCTTACCTACCTCATTCCTCTCATCATTCGTTTTTGATTTTTAGAAGAAGACATTTTTTTCATCATTTTTTTAGTTTCATCAAATTGCTTTAGAATTCTGTTAACATCTGCAACAGTAGTTCCACTACCGGTAGCTATTCTTTTTCTTCTACTACCATTAATAATGCCGGGATTTTCGCGCTCTCCTGCTGTCATTGAGTGAATTATTGCTTCAATACTTTTAAAAGCATCATCATCAATATCCATATTCTTGATTGCTTTTCCCAGTCCGGGTATCATACCTGCAAGTTCCTTAATATTACCCATTTTTTTAATTTGTTGTATTTGGGCAAGAAAATCATCAAAATTGAATTGATTTTTTGCAATTTTCTTTTGCAATTTGCGCGATTCCTCTTCATCGAATTGTTCTTGAGCACGTTCAACAAGAGAAACAATATCCCCCATTCCAAGAATCCTATCTGCCATACGTTCAGGATGGAATACATCAAGAGCATCCATCTTTTCACCTGTACCAACAAATTTTATTGGTTTATCTACAACCGAACGAATAGATAATGCTGCCCCCCCCCTAGTATCACCATCAAGTTTAGTAAGAATAACACCATCAAAATCAAGACGTTCGTTAAATTCTTTTGCAGTATTGACAGCATCCTGACCAGTCATTGAGTCAACTACAAAAAGAATCTCCTGAGGTTTAACTGACTTCTTAATATTTTCAATCTCAATCATCATCTCTTCATCCACAGCTAAACGCCCTGCCGTATCAACAATAACCAAATCATGCCCATACATTTTTGCGTGTTTAACAGCATTTTGAGCAATTTTTACTGGATTTTTATTCCCATCTTCTGTATAAACATCAACCCCTATTTGTTCACCAAGAACTTTGATTTGTTCTATAGCAGCAGGTCGATAAACGTCACCTGCAACTAATAGAGGTTTTTTACCTTTTTTACTTTTCAACATATTAGCAAGCTTGCCACTAAAAGTTGTTTTACCCGAACCCTGCAAACCCGACATCAATATAATTGCCGGACTTCCTTTTAAATTGATATCTACAGCTTTACCTCCCATCAGTTTTGCTAGTTCATCATGAACAATTTTAACCATCAACTGATTGGGCTTTAAAGATTTAATAACGTCTTGTCCTAAAGCTTGTTCTTTGACATCTTCGGTAAATTTCTTTGCTGTTTTATAGTTAACATCGGCATCAAGCAACGCACGTCTAACATCCTTAAGAGTTTCGGCAATATTTACATCTGTTATTCTGCCATGTCCTTTAAGCAATTTGAACGATTTCTCAAGCCTTTCCGATAAATTTTCAAACATATTGTAATCAATTTTAAAATTCTTTACAAAAATAATATTTTTTAGTACTCCAAATAATTTTTTACCTTTGATTAGAGAAATATAATGATAATTTATTCAAATTTTAAATATAATTTCTAATTTATTAATTTATAATCAAAGTATAAACTATGAAAAAAACACTATTTTATTTATTCATTGCATTATTTAGTTTTGCAATAATTTCGTGTGGTAGCCAATCTGAATCACAAACAAAATCTGATGATAAAGAAGATCAAGAAATTGTTATTGAAGAAGAAATAGACATTTCACCAGAAGAAGCAGCTAGAATAACTCCGGCAGATGTAGATATTAATACGCCTATTCCTGTAACACAACTTTATAACTCGTTCTTCGAATGGAAAGATATTGAAGTTACAATTGCAGGTTATGTAAGAATGTATCTCGACTCTGATGACTTTAAAGAAAATTTTCAAATTGTAGGAGAACCTGAATCAACTGATTATCTGTTTGACTGTACTTTTGCAGAAACTCCTGAAGGGACAATAAATGCAGAAGACCTTATAATTGTTAAAGGAACAATAAAAGATGCTGGATATAGTGGTATAGAACTTGAAAATTGTGAATTTATTGGAATAAATGAAGAATATGATGACTCAAAAGATCTTTCTCCATATCGTATGCCAAAAAAACCTATTTTTGCTAAAAATCTATTTGACGCATATAATTCATGGATTGATGTTGAAGTATTAGTTATTGGTTATTACAACAGCACAACAACTTCTACTTTAAGCGATAATGTTATATGGCGAATTGATCTTGCAGATCCTGAATCTAAAGAGAAAAAAGTTGGATGTCGTATGAAAGAAGAACCAGACTCTGAATTCTTAAAAGATTTTCGTGATGATGTTGCTATTAGAGGAATAATAAAAGAAGAAGCTTTTGGACGTGTTTTATTAGAAGAATGCGAAATTATAAAACTAAAATAATCATTACATAAACATTATAGCTCAGTCAATTATGACTGGGCTTTTTTTATGTCTTCAAATCCAAATTATAGATTGTAGAATAAATACCATTTAAATCGTCATTTTCAGAAAAATCTATCTCCCTCATGATTAAATAAGATTTTGTAGCATCTATAACTTCTTGAGGGGAATAAACAGAATCATTATCAAAACTATTTAAAAACTTTATTATCTGAAAAGCGTCAAATTTTGTAAACATTCTTTTTATAAAAGAATCTAAATTTGATGTATTTTTTTTACATTCATAAACAATTTCTTTAAGTTTAGATTCACTAAAATAATTTATTATTTCGTAAGGAATAAATTCAAAATATCTTTCTAAATCCTTAAACAGTAATTCAAAAGTTTTAAAAAACTTTTCTAATATTACAAATAACTCAAAATTATACACTTTATACTCACTATCTTCAATTATCTGATTTACTGCAGGGCCTGTACCAAAAGGCACTCTATCTGATATTCTTGGAGACGGGAATACAATTGGTTTATTTATGTTTACATATTTTGTTTGTACAACTGTCTTATGAAGGAAATAAAAATCTTCTCCACCTTGCCTACGCGACATTCCTCCAGCTTTCGCATACACATCAGCCTTCACAGCAAAACAAGACCCTATCGTATGGATAGGATAAGGGAAACCAGTCCATTTAAGAACTAACCTAAAATATCTGATATAAATTTCATACAATTTGCATGAGTCAATAATTTGTTTTGAATAAAGATTTAAATTAAAATCATGTTGAAATTGAAAAATTGCGATTCCATTAGATTTGTTTTGTAATGCACATTCAATCTCCAAAAAATAATCTTTAGAAACAATAGTATCGGCATCTAATGAAACAACAATTCCATTCTTTTTATTTATTGCATTAAAGCGCCTTAAAGCTTCGTCCATTCCAATTTTTCTAGCATTTCCGACACCAGCAATTTTCTTTGGAACATCTTTTATAATGTATGGCAATAAACTAAAAGATTTATACACTCCCAAATGAACATTTTCAACTAATTTTTCATAAACCTGTTGATTCTTTTCAACAATATTACAAGGAGTATTATCTGCAGAGTTAACTATTACGATAACTTCAATACTGCAATCAGGTTTAATTGTGTTTTTTAAAGATTCAAGTGTTTTATCAAGATAATCCTCATTAAAACAAGGTATTACAACAATAATCCCCGTATCACTACGAGGATTATCAAGAAATATTGTTGGACTACTATTAAATCTTATAAAATAATTAGTAGCAAAACTCATACATTTAATTATTGTGCAGTTTGATTGCTTTCGTATCTTGCATTTAACTCGTCAATAACTTCACGAGTAATATCCATATCAGGATTTGCGTATAATATACTACTACCAGTACCATCACCAAGAATAAGATTAAAATGTCCATTATAGTACACATCAATAAAATTCATTACAGAATCATATAATTCCTTTGTTATATTCGCCTGTTTTTCCATTAATTCATTAGTAAGATCTTCTTGCATCTGTTGAATACGAGATTCCTCTTGAATTAAATCGTTCTGCTGCGATTCGGCACTAGCTTGAGAGATAAAGCTATTAAGACGCACTTTTTCTTGAAATGCCTCATATCTTTTCTGTAAAGCTCTATAACTTGCTTCAAGATTTGCCTGCGCTTTAGCCTGTTCCGTTAAAAATTCTTCATTCAATTTAATTGAATATTTATATTCTAATAATAATGAATCTGTATTAACATAAGCAATACCGCCTATAGTTGAAGAATCATTTAATGAAACTTTTGGCTTCGTAACTTCGTCTGTTACTGATTTATTGCCTGTAAAAGTAATAATCATAACAACAACACTTGTAATTAAGGCTAGTACACTTAATCCTAATGCAATTTTAGAAAATTTTGAATTATCCATTTCTTCTTATTTAAAATTTGTATGCACAAATGTAAAAATAATTTATCAGCTTTCAATTAATATTTTCTTAAATTCCTACTTTGTATAACTCTCCCGTAGTGATTACCTTGCTTAGTTACCCTAAGGTTCCCGAAGTACTAGAGCATCGGATCTCTATTGAATTAACTTCGCCCCCCCCATCTTTGGTCTTCAAACTTTTATTATTTTTGCAGAAAACTAAAACTGTGGGAAGACGTAAAAAACCGATAATCAGAGATCTAAAAATAACAGACATAGCTGCCGAAGGTGTTTCTATTGGCAGACATGATAACTATGTAATATTTGTTCGTGGTGTCATACCAGGTGATGTTGTCGATGTTCAACTAACAAGAACTCGCAAAGCATATTCCGAATCAAGATTACTTGAAGTGAAAAGATACTCTAAGGACAGAATTGAACCATTTTGTCCTCATTTTAATCGTTGTGGTGGTTGCAAGTGGCAAATGTTACCATACGAAAAGCAACTTTTCTACAAACAAAAACAAGTTGTTGACCAACTAACTAGAATTGGTGGCATAGTTGTTAATTCAATAAATGAGATAATACCTTCAGAAAATACGGAATTCTACCGAAACAAACTGGAATTCACTTTTGCAAATCGTCGCTGGTTAGAGGAAAACGAACCTATCATGGATAAAGATGGTCGTGAACTAGAAGGACTAGGATTTCACGTTCAGGGAATGTTCGACAGAATTATAAATATTAACAAATGTTACCTACAACAAGACCCATCTAATGAAATAAGAAACAAAATTCGTGAATATACTAAAACTGATGGTTATAATTACTACAATTCAAGATCTCACGAAGGATTTATGCGTAATATTATCATTCGCATTACTGAGTTTGGTGAAATAATGGTAGTTGTAATTTTTGCTGATGAAAATAAAGAACTTCGTAATAATTTAATGGAGTATATTGCAAATGAATTTCCACAGATCACATCTCTTCAATATGTTATAAATAAAAAATTTAATGACTCTATTTATGATCAAGAAGTAGTCCTATATAAAGGTAGGGATCATATTTTTGAAGAGTTAGATGGCTTAAAATTTAAGATTAATGCAAAATCTTTCTTCCAGACAAACTCAAAACAGACCTTAAATCTTTATCGTAAAACCGTTGAATACGCAGACATTCAGCCTAATGAGATAATCTACGACCTCTATACTGGAACCGGTACAATTGCAAACTATATCGCAAATAAATGTAAGAAAGTTGTAGGAATAGAATCTGTCCCCGAAGCGATTGAAGATGCAAAAGTAAATTCTGAGTTAAATAATATTACCAACACCTCATTCTATGCGGGAGATATGAAAGATATCCTAAACGAAGATTTTATCAAAGATAATGGCAAACCCGATACTATCATCCTTGATCCACCACGAGCAGGTATACACGAAAATGTTATAAATGCTATTAGATTCGCATCACCGCACAAAATTGTTTATGTAAGCTGCAACCCAGCTACACAGGCAAGAGACATTTCTATGTTATCAGATATGTATGATGTGCTTGATATACAACCTGTTGATATGTTCCCTCATACTCATCATGTTGAGAATATAATTAGTTTGGTGAAGAGTGACTAGAGTGACTAGAGTGACTAGAGTGACTAGAGTGAGCTAAAGTAAAATAAAGTAAAATAAAGTAACTAAAGTACTAAAACATAGAAGTTTTGAATTATAAATAATGTTTTTTATTTTAAGTTTGAGTTTAATCAATATATTATGAAGAAATATAAAGAAATTGAATCTGAATTGGAGTTATTAAAACTTATTAAAAACTGTGACAAAATTAAAAGTTATGCTTTTCAAAATCTTGATTTCAGAACTATTGAAAATCTTGTACACAATAAAGTTTTTCTAGATTGTATTTTTCTTGGTTGTGTAATCCCTGAAAATTTAAATTCAAAAATATCTAAAGATTGCCTTATATTTCCAAACATAGAGGCTCCATATAATCCATTTATTAACAGTCTATATACACCAAAAACACTTTTTGGAAATTATGAATATGGCAAACCTGAATCGTATGAAAAGACTCTGGACAAAATAGTTTACAATCATTATATCAAAACAGGAAAAGCAGCTGAAGACATTAAAGAGACACTTTCAAGACGCTTGCACGATCATTCTATTACTAATGCTTTATATGAATTTATTTCACAATATGATGAAAAGAAACTGGTTGCGATAATGGGTGGGCATAATCTTGCTAGAAATGACAAAAACTATTTAGAGATAGCTAAAATTAGCAAAAAATTAACAGAAGCGGGATATTTAATGATTTCAGGAGGTGGCCCAGGAGCAATGGAAGCAACTCATGTTGGTGCATGGATAGCAGGAAAAAATGATAATGATCTCATTAAAGCAGTAAAAATTCTTTCAGAAGCTCCAAACTATACAGATAAAAATTGGCTCGATAAATCGTTCGAAGTACTAAAGCTATATCCAAAAACTGTTTATGAAAGTTTGGGTGTTCCTACATGGCTATATGGTCACGAACCCCCAAGCCCATTTTCAACAAAAATTGCTAAATATTTTGCCAATAGTGTACGTGAAGATGGTTTATTAACGATTGCCAAAGGAGGTATTATTTTCACACCTGGTAGCGCAGGAACTGTTCAGGAAATATTTCAGGAAGTTACCCAAAATCACTACCTAAGTTTTGGATATGCTAGTCCTATGGTATTTCTAAATACAAATTTCTGGACGAATACAATTCCAATACTCCCATTCTTTGATAAAATGATAGATGAAGATAAGTTTCAAAATATTTTATTATCTAAATGTGATAATTATCTGGAAGTATTTAAAGCAATAGAAAACTTTAACTAAATTAATTTTAATGATTGGCATGAATAAAATTTCATTTGATTCAAAAATCGTTTACGAAAAAGAAATTTCAGATATCGCTTATGAAACTCTAAAACAAACATATAAAAATATTACTGGAAGTAATTTAGGAATTAAGCAATTATGTAATTTAGACTTAATTAGCTCAAAAAATAAAAAACTATATCCTACAAATGCCTTTATTCTATTATCTGATGATGATTTAAGACTTAAATTATTCCCTCATGCTAAAATAGAATGCGCCAGTTTTAGAGGTGAGGACAGATTTGATTTCATTGCACAAAAGCCCATGTACGGACCATTAAGCACACAATCAGAACAAGCTTATCAATTTGTATTACAAAACATAGGAGCTCAAAAACCTAATGAATATCCTATCCAAGCAATCAAAGAATTAATAATAAATGCTGTTATACACAGAGACTACTCAATACCAAAACAAGACATTAGAGTATGTATTTTCAGGGATCACAATAACATTCGGGTGGACTAAGCATAAATTTTTGATAATCTATATAAGAAAAATGATATATCAGTAACCCCTCTTTGAGTAGCCCTAAAAGCTTTTATGATACCCGTCCAAAAAAGTGTGTCTAATAAAAAAGTTTCCAACATTTTTAAGA
>CAYUWD010000019.1:0-36435 GCA_964448235.1 uncultured Bacteroidales bacterium
AGATAACAAGATGAAAGAGCTACAGTAAATGCGATATTATAAATTTGGCCAATTGCAGGAGATAATAATTTACCATATGCAAAAGCAATTCCACTTGTAACTCCTGACATAATTTGCATTTCCTGATTAAAGTCTGCAAAATCATCCTGATTATCAGTATTTATATACTCATCCACATTAGATTTCATAACCCCATCTTCATCCATCTTTACATCAATACTATAATAATCGCTCATATCGGGGTCGTCAATTACATAACCAAATGTCATCCGTCGTTCTTCTGTGTACTCAAAACCAAGTTCCCGCTCCCATTCCTTATAAGTATTAGAAACTATCTGAAAGCCAAATTTATTCATCTCAAATCCCATTTCTGCACCTCCAAACAGCTTAAACTTATAATTATATGTTGTTTCTTCCTTATCAGTTGATGTATAACTTACAATACTTTCGTACGCCCCGGCTGTTCCGTCAATGGAAATATTTTCGACCAGCTCTTCAGCTTCAACTTTGGCTTTTTCATTTAAGGCAATTGTTTGCATCCAAACCGAAATTTGTTGATTTAAGAAAGCAATTGAATCCATTTGAGTTGAATCACCAAGGAAAACATAACTAGGTAAAGTATCTCCTGACATTGCAATTGTATCTGCCCAGATAGGAGCCTCATTACTTGTACCGTACAAAATATGATCTGCAGGTATTTTAGACTCATACAATGGTGAAGTTTCAAGTAAGGCATAAATCAAATCTCTATAATTTGGCAATAAAGAATTTAAAATATGATCCTGAGAATAAATAAAATATGTTGCAGAAGAATCCTCAGTTACAGCAAACCCTTCACGCTTACCCAAAGTATAACCGGTTTCTGCAGTGTAGATTGGGTCAAGATGATCTAATCCATTATCCTGACAATATGTAGTTGGTAAGACTCTTAGATTTAATGTTTGAGTAAAAAACATATTGTAAGATTTACCAATATAAACATCAGCATTAGAACCAACAGCATTTGGTTCTGATGATGTTGAGAATCTTTGAGTAAATGTAACAGATTCCGTAAATTCGCCTTTTTCGTTTACGAAATTTGATGACTCAATACCTCCATTTAATGTATTTTTATGCTCTGCCTCAAATACTGGACCTGCAAGACCTCCACCTACTTCAAATTTAGACCCGTAAAGAAGTTTATTGTCATAGGTTGATCCTCCTCCAAAACTAAAGTCATAAGATTGAGACATTGTGTACCCACTTTCCTTTTCAAGATATGTATAAGAATTAGTTCCTGGAGGGTCTCGCAAAATATATGTTGGAATCTCTGGTCCATAAGTAACAAAATTTACTCCACCATAATCTACACCGCCAAGCACATAAGCGCGATATAAGTTTCCTTCATTCCCGGTCCACTGTACGCTAAAGTCATCAGCATCAGCTGTAATTGTCATTGTTTTTGTGAAAGATAGGTCATCATCTTCTGCCATATTAGGAACACCTACTCTAAAATATGGATAATCTGCAACTATACCATCTTCATTTGTCGCAAATTCATAAGAAGGTGCATGTATCTCAAGATTATTTGTAATATTAACAGACGCATCATATATTGGAACAATATTGTAAACAGTATCGTCATTATCGTAGTTCACATATTCTGATTGAACTTTAACAGTAATATCATAAACCTTACCCATCTCAAATACCGGGTAATTTAAAGGCGAAGAATTTACTAAATCAAGTGTGTCATTTTCTTCAGTTTCAGGATTAAAAATAATCAGTTGCTCCTCACCAAACAAAGGATTTTCATTTACTCCGTAAACAACTATTTCCGGGGTTTCATAATAAATAAAATTACGTAAAAAATGATAATCATATTCTAAAATATCTGTTTCTGTAATAGTGTCTTCATCAGAAACAACTTCGGTATAAATTGTATCGGTTTCCGTTGTTAACTGAGGTATCGTACTAAGGTCTAATAAGCCTAGATCAAGATTATCTATCGCATAATGATCATTTTCACAAGAATAAATTTTATATACCTCCGGTAAAAGTCTGATTTCATATTCCCCGGATTCAGGGTCTGTTGTTACTGATACCATCGTTGTATCAATCATTTCATCAGAATAATCAATATCATATCCCTGCTCGTTTTCAAAAATGATTGTTCCAACACCAATATTGTTAATTGACTCGTTAAAACCGACAACTTTATCTCCTTCAACATCACCACCAACAAAACGACCGGCAACAATAACTGTTGTGGTATCATAAAATGTTATTCCGTAAACATTATCCTGGAAATTATGTGTAGCATATGGGTCATTTTCTGTTGGTGAAGGCCATTGTCCATTATCTATAAATGTGTGACCGTTTTTCTTAATAGTAATAAAATGTTCTCCAATAGGTACAGATACTGTAAAGTTACCATATTGATCAGTTTGTATCGGATCTCCTCCAGGGTCAAATTGTTGAGTATTGTCAATATAAACATTTGCAGCTTCGACAGGGAAATTTGTATTATTATAATAAACTGTTCCTACAAAATCAAAAGCAGACTGGTCAACAAAGTCAATTCCATTATGTACAGGAGTTCCATCACCAATAAATAATGTGATATCTGTAGGATTAAATTCATGTACACCTAAAAAAGGACTAACAGAAAAAACATTTCCATTACCGGAATACCTAATTCCTTTAACAATATAATTACCATTTTCATTAGTTATTCCACTTGGATGCAATTGTTCGAAGCTTGGAGTTTCTGATGACCAATCAGGCCAGTATTCTTCATAACCTACCCCAACTTGTAGATCATTCTTATTAAACTCATAATTTACATTTGATAAGTCATAAGCTCCATATCCATAGCTTTCATCTAATCTGTAGTAACCAATAAGAGCTTCTTCACCACCTGTTAATATCCTTGTATAGTCTCTTTTAATCTCTTCAGGTGTTTTCGCCCTATTCCAAAGACGAACTTCATCCATATTACCTTTGAATAGAGTATTATATCCACGACCTATTCCTAAAGCTATAACCATATCGTCAAAACTTGGTCCGCAATCCCCACCTTCAGTATCCTCAGGAATCCATGGGATTTGACCAATAGGAATTGCTGTTGATGCAATTGTCTCACCATCCAAATACATAATAAACTCACCATTATCAGGATCAACAGTAACTGCTATATGATACCATGTATCAGGATTAAGAACTGTATCTCCCTCTAATTGTGCTATTGGATCTTCACTATCCCCTGTGCCACAATCAAAAAAGTGTTCATTTATAGCAGCTATTGGTCTCATATTCTGAAGACCTACATAAAAATTACCCAGATAAATAGAATAAAAAATATTCCTTTGTCCCGACATCATTAATTCCGGTTTAATCCATGTTTCGAGACTAAATGGATTATGTAAAATTGAATCATCTGTTAATACATCTGAATAACAAAACTTTTCCACACCATCAAAATACAAAGAACTTGCAACCAAATTCTCATCTGTAGAAACTCTAACTTCAACACCTTCCACTGCATTACCGCCTGTATAGGTAACTTTCCCTGAAACAATTCCAGAACTATATCTAAATCCTGTTGTTTCTAAAGTATCTGAATATTCTGTTACAGAATTACACTCTCCTTTAGCCCTGATAAGGTATTCATAAAACACATTTGCTTCAGTATTATTATCTTCATAATAAGTTGCATTTGCACTAGTAAGTGTTGTAAGAAGACTATAGGTTTGTCCAGTTTTTCTTCTATAAATTTCAAACTCATCGACATCGGCAACCTTAGCAGGATTTATTGACCATTCTAACAAAACCTTTGTACTATAATAACCTTTTGATGCATCAAAATCAGCATGGTCATGCCATTCATCATCAGTATAAGTAAAAACATCATCAAATACCATAGTTTTATAAACAGTTCCAGATGTGGTTGACATAGAACCATTCTCTCCACATTGATTATATGCCTCAACTTTATACTCATGATCAATACAAGATTCCGCATAATCAGTATACAAAGTATCATCCACATCAATCCCTTCTTCCAATATTTCAAATGATCCTGCACCTATCTTTCTGTAAATTCTAAATGCAGTGGCAGGAGCTCCAGCTTGAGTAAAATCCCAGCTTATATCAAAAACATCACCATTAAGAGTTGCTGTAACATTTGTTGGTGCAGTTGTACATTCTGTATTGGCAGTTCCTGTTTTAATAGAGCTATAATTAAGATAATCATCTCCATTAGCATCTACACGATATTGAATTGGTTTTCCTAAGTCACCGGCATCAACAAAATGAGTGTATTGTTGAGCAGATATACTATTATCCAAGACCTGCCAACCTTCATCATTTATATTAGCATACAAAGTATATGTTGAAGGGGTAGATGGTTCTGTTACCTGATTCCACACTAATTTTACTGTCCCATTACAAACTGAAGCAGCATCTTCTGTTACAATCAATCCTGTTACATTCTCATACTCTTTTAAATAATAATTATAAAAGTTAATATCAGCATCAGCATCTAGATATTCTCCTGTTTGAGGATTATGCCAGTAAGTTCTAATCTTATAATCATATGGTTCTCCGCCTTCCAACAGTGGGTCATCATCAATATAATAGGTATCATTTGTTCGGCATAATAATTCCCAGTCACCACCATCTGGTCTACGGTAAATATAATGGGTGTGATATGATGAGTTTGATTCCCAATCAAGACTTATATTTGTATAATCTGTTGAAATACTAGCATTATAAGCATTTATTGGTCGTGCAGGATGATATTCAACAGTACTTATTGTAGTACCATATTCTGCCACAGACTTATCAGGAATTAATGAATAAATATTTGTCGAAGAGGTAAACATATTAATGGTCAAGTATTGATATAAATTCGAGTGAATTCCCATAGTCTCTGCGTCATCAAAAGTTTTATCCCAAATAAATGCGACATCAGAGTCTGTTAATTTTCTATCTTTCCAAACTCTGAATCCACTAATGTAACCTCGAAAATCCTCTGAGTGATTGCTATCATGACCTCCAACAACACAATGCCAGTATGGAATCTTATTAAATGTAAAAGACCCCTCTTTCTTTTTAACTCCATCAATATATAACCTCATTGTATAATCGTCATAAGTTAGAGTAACATGTTTCCATTGATTCATATAATCGCCATCATAATCGATATTATACATAATATCAGGATTACTTCCTTCATCATTACCATCACTGATTCTAATCCTCCAGTTGCCTTCTGAAGTTTCTTCAAAATACAAAAGCAAACTGTTGTAATCGTCGTCCCACGGACCTGCTGCAAAAAAGAAATACGTATTATCTGATGAACTATCATCCGGCCATGTGCATTTTAACCACATATCAATAGAAAAACTCCCGGTAAACCAATAGCTGGCATTATTATATTCTGTTGCATCAGCTTCATTTACATTAATGTAACAATCCGCTCCATCAAAATATGGGATATTAAACCATGCATCATTAACTTCTCCTTCGTTAATACATGTTTGAGAAAAACCATTAAATGCTAATACAAAAGCAAAAAATAGGGATAAAATAGATTTTTGATTAATAAGTTTCATAATTTGTAATATTTGGTTGATTACAAATACAAACTTAGTAAATAAATCAATATCATTTATAAACATAGGTGGGACAAGTAGTGGGACAATCGGGCATTTAAATTACATCTAGATATTCTGCAATATTTTCTTTCAGCTTTAAATTCAACTTTTTTCTTAGACGCTGTCTTCCCTTGTTAACGCCTGAAATTTCAATATTCAACACAGATGCAATTTCCTTGGTTTTTAATCCCATTTTTAAAAATGCACATAGCCTTGTGTCATTTTCGGTTAAATCAGGATGTCGTTTCTGTAATTTTAAAAAAAAGTCAGGATTCTGTTTGTTGAAATTTAACATAAATCTCTGCCATTTTCTATCACCAGACAATCCGGTATTTATAACATTCAAAGCTTTGTTATAGTTTTTCAAAGTAATTTCGCCTTTAACTTCTTCGAGAATTTTATCCATCGCGATACCACCAGCAATAGCTGTAGTTAATTCCTTATTTTTTATCTCATAATCTTTCTCAAGAATCTGAGTTTGCATTTCTACTAACTTATGTTTTTGTTTAAAGTTTTTGCGTTGAAGATAAAAGATAATGAATCCAAGGATAAGAACTAATAGTAAAATCCCTATAAGAATCATTAAAACAAAAACTTCATTTTGCTTTTTCTCACTTTTCAATTTTTCTTCGCGTATTTTGGCTTCCTTCATTTCAAGATCATACTTAGCAGACATCTCAACTATTTCGGAATCTATACGATCCTCGAAAAACTTTTTCTGAAGCATTCTGCTTTTAGAAAGATAATCGTATGCATCTTTATAGTTCTCAACATACTGATTTACTTTTGCTTTTTGCAAATACAAGCGCATAAATAAATTCTCATTCCCCCCCTCTTTGCAAAACAAAAGAGCTTCGTCAATAACCTGTTCAGCCATATTATTATTATCCAAATATAAATATGAATTACTCAAGTTTATTGCAACATTTGCAGCATGTTTAGACATCCCCAAATCAAGAAACAATCCTAATGCCTTAATTAACTTTGGTTGAGCCTCAACATATTTTTCTAACTGAATTAATACATGGCCAAGTTCATTTTCGGACAATGCCAAATACTCGTTAAATCCATTTTTTTTTGAATTAAGAATAGACATTTCAGAATATTTTACGACAGAATCTATAAATGTTTCCGGATACTTCCATTCATTATATAATGCAGCAATTCGGGTATAAGCATAAGTAAGATCATTGTTTGTTACAGATTCTTTTTCAATAATTGAATATAACAAATCTGTTCCCTTCTTGTACTCTCGTTTTTCACGATATGCTTCAGCCAAAAGAATATTTACTCTGTCAACATACACATTATAAGAATCGATTTCCAGAAGTTCAAATAATTTAATAATTGCTTCATCTGGTTTCGATCTTTCCAGTAAATCAACAGCTTCATCAAACAAAGCCTTTTCAAGTTCTGTTCTTGATTCAAAAAGCATGTTTGTTCTACTGAATTTATTAAATAAATTAAATGATATAGTATCATTAATTGAATATGAAGACAGACTAATAAGAAAAATTAATATTAGTAATATCTTTCTTTTCACAGACTTACCCTTCCCTGCTTATTTCAACTCCAACAGCACCAATTTGCCCACCCATAGGAGGGTTTATTTTTTTAATCTTTATTGTAGCTTTAGTTAATCCATAAAACTCATCAAAAAGATGGTCTAAAATATCAGAAGCTATTTTCTCCAGTAAATTAGATTTTGTATTTCGAAATATATCGCGAATTAATGCATAGGCAATTTGATAATTTATTGCATCTTCGAGATCATCGGACAGTTCTGCCTTACTTGTATCTGCAAACAAAGTTAAATCAACTAAAAATCTGTTACCAGCAGTCTTTTCTTCGGGATAGTGTCCATGAAAAGCAAAAAACTCCATATCGGAGATAAAAATTTTGTTCATCTTGTATTATTTTTTGCAAAATTAAAAAAATTAACGATAACAATAATACATTTAAACCTATCGCTAGTTAAACAGTCGATTATTAACTAATATATTTCATCAATCATTATCTGGTTCAAAAAATATAAATTTATTTAACCTTTTTTTTTCTTGCAACAACTATCATTTCTTCGCCAAAATTAATAACAGTAAGAGTTTTATATATTAAATCATGTACTAATAATCCTATCCAAGTTACAATTTTTGGCAACTTTGTAACTTTATTAAAAAAATTCTGACGTTCGGAATTTGTAATTTCTTTCTCAGCACTTATTTTCTTGTCTTTATTTTTTGACCTATTACGTTTTAACCAAGGTAAGACAGTAAACATTAAAAACAGCTTTAGTTCATAGGAAGATCTATATTTTAAGACTTCAAAACCATTATCCTCAAGTAATTTCTTAATAGTTTTTTTCGAAAAATAGTTTACATGTTCAATAGACATCATACTCCATTTAGCCTTTTGTCTTTTAGCAACTTTACTATCAATCTGAGGTACTTGAAAAACTAAAATACCACCATCTTTAATAATTGAATTTGCTTTACGGACAGCTATTTTGGGCTCATTAAGATGTTCCAACACATCCCACATTGTAACAACATCCCAATTATTTTCTGGTAAATCTAATTTATAAAAATCATTATGATAGACTCTCAATTTAAGATCATTTGTTGCATAATGATGCATTATTTTTGAAATTTCCACACCCTGTGTTTCAAAGCCCATAATTTGTGCAGTATGTAAAAAATGTCCCCAACCTACACCAATATCAAATAACTTTCCTGATTTTACTAATTTCTTAATTAACTTGATTCTTAAACGATGTCTTCGATATTTGATATAATTATTTCCATTACGAATAGATTTTAATACTTCTTCGTCTCTATATTCCTCATAAATGGAGTCTTTTCTATAATACTGTGGAATAAAAATAAAACTACATCTCTGACATTCTACAACATTAAAATCCTCACGTTCAAACTTCAATTTAAACTCTTTAGCATTACTATTTCCACAAATAGGGCAATATATGTCTTTTAAGTATTCCATATTTAGTTACAAAAGTAAAAAACTCTAAATAGCTTGCAAGTCAAATTAATCATCTTTTAATCGAAACCCTGCAATAATTGGGAAATGGTCAGAATAATTCTCTTCGATTACTTTATGCATTACACAGTCAAATCTCTTATCATATAACACAAAATCTATTCGCTGTTGTAAATTGAATTTATTCCATGTTGTACCAGGATATTTTCCGTTTGTAGCATAACTATCTTTTAAGCCTTTTGCTATAGTAAAATAAGTATAAGTTAATGGTCCATCATTAAAATCACCACAAACAAAAACCGGATACTTACATGAATCAATAGAAGCCTTTACAAATTCAGCCTGATCAGCTCTTTTAACTAAAGAAGATAAGTATTTTTTGAGAATAATTTTCATTTTCCTATTATCTTCTGATTCAACAAAATCTTCTATCATTGTATAATCATTTTGATTAAGCTGTATAGACTGTAAATGAACATTAAAAACCCGTATTGTATCACTATTTATAAGGATATCATTATATATAAACCCATTAAATGAGCTATCAAATTTATGAGAAAATGAATTAACAATCGGGAACTTTGATATAGTTACTAAACCAAAATTCTGACCCCCTACAGCTGTCGCCATAGCAGACTTGTAGCAAAAATCAGCATCTAACATTTGCTTTACCTTACTCAATGTAACAAAATTCTGATTTGAAGTATTCCAATATGCTTCTTGCAAACACAATATTTCGGCATTTTCATTATCAATTATTCTAAATATTTCAGATTTAATTTGCTTATTATTATCCCAATCATAAAATCCAAATATCATTACATTATATGACATTATTTTTACATCCGGATTTTCATTATTAGTAGAAAATAACGAAAATATTGGAAAAATTAAACTAATAAATTTAATCCCAGTTAATATAGTGATAAAAGAAATTAAAGAATATTTCAAATTGAAAATCAACCAAAACAAAACAAAAAACACATTTACTAAAAATAAAATCACATAAATAAAAGGCAATAAAGCAACTACAATAGTTTTTTCAGGAGATATATATACCGAAAGATACACCAATAATAACATGAGTGAAACAATAATATTAAAAGCCAGAAATATCTTTTTAATTGTTTTCAACCTATTTTTTATTACTCATATTAAATAATTTTTCCTTTTCTTGATTTGTCAAGCTTGAATATCCTGATTGAGCAACTTTATCTAGGATTCTATCAATTTCATCCTGCTCTGCTTTTTTTCTTGCATTATATTCCATATCAGATTCAGGACGATTAGGTTTTGCTTTCTTTTTCTTCTTTTTGTTATGTTTAACTTTCATCTCTTTTGTTGGAGAAAAAAACTCTTTAATTCCATATAAAATTCTTGATAACCATATTGTAATATCTGTACCTTTTCGATAATATCTGACAAAGATATAACCTAAAAAAGCTCCTCCTAGATGTGCAATATGACCACCGGCATTATCAATTGGAATACTAATTAAATCTAAAATAATGATTCCCAAAGCAAGATATTTAAGTTTAACTTTCCCAAAGAAAAGCATATATACTTCTTGATTTGGGACAAGCGTAGCTACAGTAATTACAACAGCCATAACAGATGCTGAAGCACCCAATGCAATTGCAAAAATACTATCAAAGGAAAATGCAGGTATCAAATTATATGCAAGAATATAAAATACAGCTCCGAATAAACCACCTAAAACATATACTCCCAAGAGTTGTCTTTGAGATAAAAATTGCAAAAACAATTTCCCAAACCAATAATAAACCAATAAATTAAATAGTATATGTAAAAAGTCTTTATGCGTAAACATATAAGTAATAACTGTCCAAGGTCTTTTTAGAAGAGAATCAATATTTGCAGGCACTGAAAGATAAGTGACTAAATCAAACCCACTAATTCCACCTAAAAAAGTAATGATTTTAGACATTGCAATAACAACAAACACAATTAAATTAATATAAATTAACGTGTTAAAATTATTTTTTACTTTAAAACTGTATTTTATTTCATTAAACAATCTCATATTATTGCCAACGATTAAACTGACGTTTTTTCCAGATAAGAATAAATATTAATCCAAACAACATACCCCCCAAATGAGCGAAGTGTGCAACATTGTCTCCACTACGATTTACAAAGCCAAGATATAGCTCAATAGCAGTAAAAATCATAACCATATACTTAGCTTTCACAGGAATAGCAAAATACACATACAGTAACACATTTGGGAACAACATTCCAAAAGCAAGTAGCAAACCATAAATAGCACCTGAAGCACCAACTGTTGGAGTATTTATCATTAAATTCAGATCTCTCATTTGAGGATCAATATAATTTTTCCCACTCATCAAAACACTTCCACCTTCATTTAAAACAAGTTGAACTTTTTCTGCAGACATTTCTGACATTATTGAATTGATCTCTAGTTGTACTACACCAAGATGTAATAAAGCTGCTCCTAATCCGGTAACAAAATAATAAATAAAAAATCTTTTTTGTCCCCAAACATCCTCGAGTACTTTTCCAAACATATATAAAGCAAACATATTAAAAAAAAGATGCCAAAAATTACCATGCATAAACATATGAGTAATTAATTGAATTGGCTTAAAAAACTCTGATTTAAAACTATATATAGCTAAATTTTGCTGCAAACCCGGAAACATCACACACAACAAAAACATAACGATATTTATTATCAGTAAAGTTTTTACAACAGGTGGTAAGTCAAATAGTCCTTTTCGTTGATAATACATTTAATTTAATTTTTTTTCGATTTCATCTACACTAATAATTTCAAGTATTTTTCGTCCTTCAACAGTATGATTATGATTTGAACAAGACATTAATCTATAAAATAAATTTTCCATTTCTTGTTCTTGCAATTGTTTGCCGATTTTAAATGCTGCCGTTTTTGCAAGAGACAAAGCTATTTTCTCATGCAAAACCATTTCGGCACTCCCAGAAATTTCTCCTAACACATAAATCATTTGATCTAATGTTTTTAAGGGATCAATATCTGTAAGATCACCAGGTATTCCTAAAATCTTGAATTTATACTGTCCCATCATAGCTATTTCAAAGCCTATATTATTAAGTTCACTCATTACTTCAACCAATATTGCCCTCTCCGAAGGGGCTGGTTCGTAAATTACCGGAAAAAGTGTTTTTTGCACAACACCTTTACGAGTTTCAAGTAATTTTAAAAACTTTTCAAATAAAATTCTCTCATGAGCACGCTTTTGATTTATAATAATAAGACCCGATTTCCCAGAAGTTAAGATATACTTGTTTTTGAGTTGATAAAAAATGTTCTTCTCTTCATTTTTTATACTAATGTTTTCTAATAAACTTGTTTGTTTTGGATTATTTTGTTCAGGCAATAAAAAGTCATCAGGAGTTTTGTTATCTACTGAGGGGTATAATGATTGCCAATCTCTTGGAACTGACTCTTTTTTATACCCATCACTTTTTTCAAAAGGATTATAATCTGGGTTTATATTTATATTGGGTGGTTTTATACTTGTTTTTGATGTAAAATGTGCGTCTCGAGTAATATTCTCTTCAAATTCTAAACTAGGAACAATATTATACTTACCTAAAGATTCTTTTACAGCTGCATTTATTATTTGGAATATTGCCTGTTCGTCTTCAAATTTAATTTCGGTTTTTGTTGGATGAATATTAATATCAATATTTTGGGGATTAATGGTAAAATAAAGAAAATAACTTGGGTGTTCACCTTCTGGAATTAATTTATCATATGCCATTTCAACTGCCTTACGAAAATATGGATGATACATATATCGATTATTTACAAAGAAATATTGTTCATTGGCAGTCTTTCTTGACCTTTCGGGTTTAGCAATAAAGCCATCAATTCTTACGATTGAAGTATCTGTAAATACATGTATTAAACTTTGATTTATTGATTTTCCAAAAACATTAATTATTCTCTGTCGCAAATTCTCTGCAACATATTTAAATACTTGGTTATTGTCTGAGACGAAAGTAAATCCAATTTCAGAGTTTGTTAAAACTATCCTATTTAGTATATTTAAAATATGTCGATATTCTGCTCTATCTGATTTAAGAAATTTTCGTCTTGCAGGAACATTAAAAAATATGTTTTTTATTAAAAAATTACATCCTTTTAGACAAGAAACATCATCTTGTGAAGTAACCTCTGAACCAGAAATACAAATATGTGTTCCCAATTTACTTTCAGACATTTTTGTCTTTAATTCAACAGAAGATATTGCTGCAATAGAAGCTAAAGCCTCACCACGAAATCCCATTGTTTTTATTGCAAATAGATCTTCAGCTTTAGAAATCTTCGATGTAGCATGACGTTCAAAAGCTATTCTTGCATCTATTTGAGACATACCACAACCATTATCAATTATTTGAATAACAGTTTTCCCTGCATCCTTAACCATTATTTGTATGTCAGTAGCTCCTGCATCTATTGAGTTTTCTACTAGCTCTTTAATAACAGAGGCTGGCCTTTGAATAACTTCTCCGGCTGCAATTTGATTTGCTACAGAATCTGAAAGTAATTTTATAATATCTGACATTACTGACTAAATAATTTAATTAATGATGTTAAGTCAGATATCAGTAAAATGTATGCCAAAAAGAATAAAACTGCCATAATGACAATTAATCTTATTGTAGAATTTCTACTTCTAAATGCTCGTCTTGGCATTTTAGGTCTAAAACTCCCCTTTATTGTACTTCCAGGTTTATAATCCTCACCCGAAATATCTATTGGTTGTTTACCTTGTTCTTTTCTTAATTCTTTCCTTCGTTCTTCCCTATACTCTTTTTCAGGATCATAAAACCTAGGTTTATAATCATAAACATTATATTGTGGCAATTTAAAAAAACTTCCTACACCCATAAACTCATTTTTTTACAAAGATATCATTTTATTACTAAACTGTTTTAGAGTATAATTATTGCAAAAGTAGTGATTTTCACTAGGAGTTTAAAAAAATTCAATAAGATAGTTTTCACTCAAAAGATTTTACTATCTTTTTTTGATATAATTAGCCTTTCCTTTTATCTGCTATTTATCAAACTATTTTAAGTAGCCATATTTATCAAGATTTAATCCATACTTATTGTTAAGTCTTTCATTGCTTTCCATGAAATCTTGTTTTACCCTATTCGTAAATTCTTTTGAATAAAACTTTCTCTTAGAAAACATTTTAGAAAACAAATAAGGATCAACTATATTTTGTAACACCCGCCGAAATTTCCAAGTTGTAATTTTATTAGAAATAAGGTTCGACCTTTTATATACATTATAAGTAGAATGATTAATAATCCTTAATAATTTTATTGAACAATATGAAAGAGACTTATTGCTTTTTTTTAAAGGTGATTTTAGTTTAATTTGTTTTGAAGCACCACAAAAAGTTTTCAACTTTTTTAAAACTGTAGATAATGATTCTCTTAATTCCTCTTGGGTAAAGATTAAAACATTTTCTTCTCCAAAAATATCGGAATAGTGCTCAATTAGATCATAATAATTCAAGTATGACCACCTAAAAAAATCTTGATTTTCAATATATTTGGTTGCGGTAAGAACTCCCCCTCGTTGTATATATTGCCGATAAATCGATTCGATTATCTTATCTTGTCGTCTTATCGTAACAATTATTTTTTTGAATCCAACAGCTTTTAATCTATTTGCAATTTCATAATTATATGTCCCAAGCCCCATTTCACCAATCAAGTCTTCAAAAGAATATAAATCCCCATGACTTATTTCAAATTCTTCTGTATTATAAGACTTAAACTCTAGAGTTGTGCTACTGTATATTTTCTTGAATTTAATTGCACATTCATTAAAATTTACATAGTTAACTCCTTCAATATATGGGAATACCTCATTTTGAAGAAATGTAGTACCAGTTTTATGATATCCAACATGAACAATACTCATAAGTTTATGTTAAAAATTTGCAAGTTATATATATAATTAATCTCAATCAATAAAACTACTTATTTTGAATCTTATCTCTAAACTTATCTATCTGTTCTTTTGTTTCTGGAGAAAAACCGGATAAAACAATTGGTAACCCAAAACAAATACTAATAACAATAGATCTAATAATAATATCTATAAAAACATTATCAAGTTGTGGTATCAGCAATGAAATACCATACGATATAGCTCCATAAATGAGTATAATAATATGCTTAAAATTAAATGGTTGCATATTAAATTTTACTTTTACATATAATATTTGAATAACTGCAAAAACACTAAAAGAAATCAATGATGCTAAAGCTGCTCCAACAATTCCATAAATTGGCAACAAATAAATATTAAATCCGATTATTGACAATATCAAGGAAATAATAACCAAAGAGTACTGACGATAATATTGACTAAATTGTATTATTACACCTCCTACAGTTGAAACAGCTTGAATTAAAAATGCAATAGAAATAAACAAAATTACATATCTTCCAGTTTCAAATTCTGGAGGGAGAAATGACATTATTCCATTAATATTTCCATAAATTAGTAAAAAAGTAAATATTCCAACAAGTAAAATATTGTGAGTACTACGATTATATATTACACTAATTTTTTGATAATCTTCCTGTTTAAATGCCTCAGCAATAACAGGACTTGCAATTTTCACCAATGCCCTTACCGGTAACAAAATAACCGTTCCAAAAAAGTATGATGTAGCATATACACCAGTCGCACTTAAATCACAATAATGATTAACTAAATACCTATCTATCTGAAAAATAGCAATTGTTCTAAATCCTGATATAATACCAAAAAAAGAAACACTTAGTATTTCCCGAACACGCTTTTTGTTTAAAAATGAAAAAGATATTTTAAGTGATATTTGATTTTTATATAGAAGTAACAAGCAAATAAGCAATAAAGGAACACCATAAGCCATAGTATAAAAAAGAATAAAACCATTAAAATCAAGAATTCCAATATAAAACAGTCCAATCCCAACTAAATTTAAAACTCTTAATAATAGTTCCTTTACAAAAACACCAAAAGAGGCATTAAACAACACCCTATTGTAAGTATCCATTAATACATGAAAAATACTTATAAATATCAAAGGTAGAAGCAAGTAAATATATTCGGCAAACAGAGGTGATTTATCAATATTTTGCTCTATTAAATATGCTTTATTTAAATAATATGCAATTGCACAAATTAAAAAGCCCAAAGTCCCAACTGATAGCATCAAAAACAAAAATCCATTATGTTTTTTATTTTTATTTTTAAAAAAGGGGAACAACTTAATAGTAACATTCATAAACCCCAAACTACCAATTTGTCCAAAGATTGCCGAAATAGAAATCAACAAATTTGTCAATCCGATTTCAGCAGTTGAGAATATCTGAGGCATTATCAGACCAACATTAACAAATCCAATGAGCGCACCTAAATATGAATAAGCGGAACCTTTTATTGTCTGTCGTGCAATAATACCCATTTTCACAGTTGTTTATATCACTAAAATAATAATTTTTCTTTTGATCTAAGCTTTTCGGGTTGCAATTGAAAAACAGCAGTTATTATTTCAGATTTTTTGAGTTTTAAAACGAATTCATTATTGAAATTAGTATCATCACTATCATAAATAATAATAAAATAATCTATGTTTTTTAATTCTTCAATTAAAAATCCTTCCTTTCCTTTATTTGAAATAAGTTTGATTTCAGGAAAATTTACTTTATCTGTATTTTTAAAAACACTAAATAAAAGATATTCCGAAAATCTGGAATCAATAATTTTTAAATCATCAGATTTTACAAAATTCGTTTTTAGTAATTGTGATATCTCCCATGAAATTTTATAATCATTTTCTGAGGACAATATGCCCAAAAGATAAAAATCGTACTCAGGTTTATATTTTAATTTTTTTGTTTTCACTTATACAAACTTACACAAAGTTTTTCATTAACCCAATCCGTATTAAAATAAAACTCCTAACAACCTTAATCTCAGATTAGAGATAGACTATAAATAAATACAAAACAATTGAATAGACATAATTTAGATGGTATGTTACTTAATTATCAAAAATTACTTATGTTTCGGATTTTTTCAATTAGACCAAGCACATTCCCCGAAGCTTGCTGTTCAGCCTCTTTTTTTGACCAACCTTTACCCGAAGCCAAATATTTATTGTCGATACATATTTCACAAATAAAATGATGATTTCGCTCATTTCGTTCAATATTTTCAACCGTATCTATTATTAATTCCAATTTGTTTTTCTGAACAAATTGCATTAATTTCGATTTATAATCTGTATTTTGCTTGATTAAGTTTTTTAAGTCAAAGTAATTTTCGATAATGTTTTCAATGAATTTTATACATTTAGAATAGCCATAATCATAATATATCGCACCTACTAATGCCTCAAAAGAATTTCCTCCCATATTTTTCATTTTATTTTGAGGAGATTGTTTGTATTCAATTAATTCTGGTATTTTTAAATCAGATGCGATATTATTTAGGGATTTTCTATTAACAATTGTAGATCTTAATATTGATAGTTTCCCTTCGTTTGCATTTGGATAGAACTTAAATAATATATCGCTAACGATTGCTCCCATAATAGCATCGCCGACAAATTCTAATCTTTCGTTATTCATTATCCCATCACTATCTTTCCCTACAGAAGATGCATGACGAAGAGCTTGTTTATAATAAAAAAGATTATTAGGTTTAAACCCAATAATCTTTTTTAATTCTTTTGACAAAGCTCGATCTTTACAACATAATTTGCGAAAAAGAAAAAACCTCATCTATATTATTCACATTTAGTAAAAATAACTGATGTATTATGACCACCAAATCCAAATGTATTACTCATAGAATAATTAATTTCTCTTTTTTGAGCTTTATGTAAAGTTAAATTCAATTTAGGATCAATATCTGGATCTTGTTCTTTATGGTTTATTGTTGGTGGAGCTATTCCATCTTTCATAGCCAAAATACTAAAAATAGATTCTATAGCTCCAGCAGCACCCAATAAATGACCAATAATTGATTTTGTAGAACTTATGTTAATATCATAAGCATGTTTGCCAAAAATTTCTTTTATAGCTAATAATTCTGAGATATCTCCACGCGGAGTTGCTGTTCCATGAACGTTAATGTAATCTATTTTATCAGAATCTATTCCAGCATCTTTAATTGCATTTCTCATCACAATGGCTGCACCTCTACCTTCAGGATGAGGTGCTGTTAAATGATGTGCATCAGCAGACATTCCTGCACCAATAATTTCAGCATATATCTTAGCGCCCCTTGCTTTAGCATGTTCGTATTCTTCAAGAATAAGACCTGCACCACCTTCTCCCATAACAAACCCATCTCTTGTATTACAAAATGGTCTTGATGCTGTTTTGTACTCATCATTATTTGATGATATTGCCATCATAGATTGAAAACCACCCATACCAATTTCATTAATAGCAGCTTCTGAGCCACCAGTAATCATTGTTTCGGCCATTCCCAAACGTATAATATTAAATGAATCTATAATTGCATTTGTAGATGAGGCACAAGCAGATACTGTGCAATAATTTGGCCCCATAAAACCATATTTCATAGAAATATGACCTGCTGCAATATCAGAAATAATTTTTGGAATGAAAAAAGGACTGAATCGAGGAGTATAATTACCCTCGATATAGCCCTTTACTTCCTGATAAAAAGTTTCAACCCCACCAATACCTGACGCCCAAATAACTCCTGTACGTTCCATATCAATTTTTTCGAAATTTAGTCCCGAATCCTTGATGGCTTCATCAGTTGCTATTAATGCAAATTGAGTAAATCTATCGATTTTTCTCGATTCTTTTCTGTCAAAGTACTTTATAGGATCGTAATTTTTTACTTCGCAAGCAAATCTTGTTTTAAACTTACTAGCATCATAATGTGTAATCCAGTCACAGCCACAGACACCGTTCTTTACATTCTCCCATGTTTCTTGGGTGTTTGATCCAACCGGTGAAATAGTCCCTAAACCGGTAACAACAACTCTTTTTAAAGACATACTAGCAATGTTTAATTAAACAATTTATTACTTTACGTTAGCTTCCATGTAAGTTATCGCATCACCTACTGTGCCAATTTTCTCAGCATCTTGATCTGAAATTGAAATTTCGAATTCTTTTTCAAATTCCATAATCAATTCTACTGTGTCCAGTGAATCTGCTCCCAAGTCATTTGTAAAACTTGCTTCTGGAGTCACTTCTGTTTCGTCAACACCTAGTTTATCAACGATAATACTTTTTACTCTTGATGTAATGTCTGACATAATTAATAATTTAAAATTAATAAATTCATTACTTTTGCGATGCAAATTAACGAAAATGATTCATTACAGTCAAAATATTTAACAATAAATTTATCAACATTTGCCATAAGTTACTGATTAACAGGCACTTTATTAAACAAGTTTTTAAACATATGGAAAAAAATATCAAAATTGCCCTATTTGCCTCAGGTTCAGGCACTAACGCTGAAAACATTTTTAAGCATTTTAAAAACAACTCTAAAATCAATACTAATTGTATCCTATGCAACAACAAGGATGCGTATGTAATTGAAAGAGCTAAAAACTTAAATATTGAATACCTGTTGTTTAATCGAGCTGAATTTTATAATTCTAATAAAATATTGACTTTTTTAGAACAAAATAGCATAGATTTAATCGTATTAGCCGGTTTTTTATGGTTAATCCCTCAAAATCTAATAAAAAAATTCCCAAAACGCATCATAAATATACATCCTGCATTACTTCCAAAATATGGAGGAAAAGGAATGTTTGGAAATAATGTACATAAAGCAGTTTGTGAAAACAATGAAAAAGAAACAGGAATAACTATACATTATGTAAATAAAGAATATGATGATGGACAAATTATTTTCCAGAAAGCTGTTAAAATTGACCACACAGATACACAAGATTCTATTGCCAACAAAGTTCATGAGTTAGAATACAAGTTTTATCCTACTATTATTGAGAAAATTGCATTAAATTTGTAACAAATGATAATGTTAAATATTTCAGTAGGAATAATCTTATTATCTTAACTGATCTAAAAAAAAAAACATGAAAACACTAATTATAAAATTTATAACAGGATTTATATTTTTATTAATAGGTATCAATGCTTTTTCGCAAATTCCTAGTGGATACTATGATAGTGCAGAAGGCCTTGAAGGCGAAGCATTAAGAAGTGCATTGCACAACATTATTGATAATCATACTACTGTTAGCTATGATGATTTATGGGATGTTTATGAAGATTCGGATAAAAGAAGTGATGGTAAAGTTTGGGATACTTATTCAGATTGTACTTTTACTTTTTTTAGTGACCAGTGTGGTAATTATCAAAACATTTGCGATTGTTACAATCGCGAACATACTGTTCCCAAGTCTTGGTTTAACGAATCAAGTCCGATGATGTCTGATGCTTTTCATGTAATTCCAACTGATGGAAAAGTCAATGGATATAGAGCTAACTACCCGTATGGTGAATGTAATTCTGGCACCACATACGGAACATGCAAAAAAGGCTCATGTACATATCCTGGCTATTCTGGAACAGTTTTCGAACCTGCTAATGAATACAAAGGAGATGTTGCAAGAATATATTTTTATATGGCAACACGATACATGGATGTTTTGAATAGCTGGTCGGGAGAATCTTTTAGTGGAAACAATTTTACAATATGGACACGTAATATGCTATTAGAATGGCATCATGAAGATCCCGTATCACAAAAAGAAATTGACAGAAACAATGCCGTTCACGACTACCAACACAATAGAAATCCTTTTGTAGATAACCCCGTATGGGCAGATGCTATTTGGGATCCTGATTATAATCCAAGTTTTATTGAAATGACAAAAGCATATATATCAGTATATCCTAATCCTGCAACTGATATAGTAAATATCAAAATAAACATTAGCAGCGAAACAGAAACTCTTTTGGTCAAAGACATCACAGGCAGAACTATACTTGAAACAAATATTTCAGAAAATATCAGTCTGGATATTAGTAATTTTAAATCAGGAATCTATTTCTTTATTATTAAAAATAATAAGGGTAAATCGTACATAAAGAAAATTAGTAAGTTGTAAAAACGTGTAAATATCCAGATCAAAACAAATAAAATATACCAAATAACATAGGCTTCGTTCCCAAAAATACTTTACAAATTAATTACACAAAAAAGAATAAGAAGCACAAAAACTTATTCTTTTTGATAAGTATCCTATATTAATTTTATACTTTTTATGAAATAAATATTGTATAACATAAAACTATAGAGGGTTTAATAATTAAAATCTAAAAAATTGAATTATAACATAGAAGGATATAAAAAAACTTTGAGTAAATTTGCAAAAACAATTATTTGGAAAGCTTACTAGACATAGAACATTTTCCCGAATATGACAATCTTGAACTTATCGCGTCACAGGTAGTCGAAGGATTTATTACAGGTTTACACAAAAGTCCGTTTCATGGGTTTTCTGTTGAATTTGCAGAACACCGTTTATATAATAAAGGAGAAAGTACAAAACATATCGACTGGAAATTATATGCCAGAACTGAAAAGCTTTTTGTAAAACGATATGAAGAAGAGACCAATTTACGTGGTCAAATTATTTTAGATATATCATCTTCTATGTTATTTCCTTATGAAAACAAAACGATAAATAAATTAAATTTCTCTGTTTATTGTTCTGCTGCTTTAATATATTTATTACGTCGTCAACGTGATGCTGTTGGGTTAAGTTCATTTGACAATAAAATAAAATTTCATACAGGAGCAAAATCTTCTAAGGTTCATTTACAACTTTTGTACAACGAGCTTAGAACATACCTAAATCCAAAAAACATTGGGTTACAGAAAAAAACTAATACCGCAGAGCTTTTGCACAACTTATCAGAAATGATACACAAAAGATCATTAGTAATAATTTTTAGCGATATGTTTTTAGGAAAAAATGCAGATACTGAACAATTATTTTCAGCATTACAACACTTAAAGTACAACAAACATGAAGTTGTGATTTTTCATGTGACAGATAAGAAGTTTGAACAAGAGTTTGAGTTTTCAAATCGCCCCTATAAATTTATTGATTTAGAAAGTGGTAACATATTAAAATTAAATCCAAACGAAATAAGAGAAACTTATATAAAAAAGACCAAAGCTTTAACTAATGAATTGGTTTTAAAGTGTGGACAATTTGGTATAGATATAGTTGAAGCTGATATCAACAAAGGCTTTAATGAAGTTTTAAAGCCTTATTTAATTAAACGAGCAAAATATTATTAGAAATACAACTATGCAATCAAAACGACAGCTACAGATTTCAGGTGTTATCCAAAAAGAACTTGCACATCTTTTTACTCACAAGTTTAATGGTCTTATTCCAGGAAGATTAGTTACAATTACTGGGGTGACAATTAGTTCAGACCTTAGTGTTTCAAAAGTATATTTAAGTATATTTCCATCAAATGAAGGAGAAAAAATAATAAAAGAGATTAATAATAATGTGTCAAAAATAAGATATGAACTTGGAAAGATAATTAGAAATGATATGAAAAGAATTCCGGAACTGACGTTTTTTCTTGATGATTCATTGGATCAAATTGAACGCATTAATAATGCCTTAAAAAAATAGTCATTTGAACTTTCCTTTCTATATAGCAAAACGATATCTTATTTCAAAAAAATCTCGTAATGCAATAAACATTATTTCGTTTATCTCAATAATGGGTGTTGCAACAGGAACAGCTGCATTAATAATTATTTTATCTGTTTTTAACGGATTTGATGATCTTTTAAAAAAATTATACAATTCATTTGACCCTGACATCAAAATTGTTGCAACAAAAGGTAAAACTTTTAACCCAACTGATTCTATAATAAATCAGTTAGACTCTGCTAATTTTATTGATTTGTACTCATTTTGTCTTGAAGAAAATGCGATGTTAGAATACGGACAAAAGCAAATCATAGCAACAATAAAGGGTGTTGACAAAAACTATAAAACCATAACAGGTCTTGACTCAATGATAGTTAAAGGTAAGTATCAATTGTATTACAATGATATTCCACTTGCAATAGCAGGTCAAGGCATTGCATATAACCTAAATTTAGACACAGATTTTATTAATCCAATAAAGATATGTGTTCCAAGTAAATCAGCGAAATACCAAGGAAACTTTCAAGATGCAACAGAAAGTATAAATGAAGCTTTAGTTTATACATCAAGCATCTTTACTATTCAGCAAGAATATGATACAAAATATATTATTCTTCCATTACAAACTGTGCGAGAATTATTAGAATACGAAAAAAATGTCAGCTCAATCGAAATTAAGGTTTTAAAAGGGACAAATATTGATAATGCTGTTTTATATTTAGAAAATAAGTTAGGTTCAAATTATAAAATTTTAGACAGAAATAAACAACATGAATACGCATATAAAATCATGCAATCAGAAAAGTGGTTTATATTTATGATACTTGTATTTATTTTATTAATTGCGTCATTTAACATAATTGGCTCATTAACAATGTTAATTATAGATAAAAAAAATGACATACAAATATTTAAAAGTTTAGGTGCAAATAATAAATCTATTCGAAATATTTTCTTTATCGAAGGCGTTTTTATAAGCATTTTAGGTGCTATTGTTGGATTAATTATTGGTGGATTAATTTGTTGGTTGCAAATTGAATTTGGTCTGGTAAAATTAGGTAATGAAGGATCGTTTATAATTGAAAATTACCCTGTATTAATTAAAATAAGTGATTTTATTTATGTATTAATAACCGTAATGTTTATTGGGATATTAGCATCATGGTATCCTGTAAGATACATAACAAGAAAATTTGCAAGTTTAGAATATTAACTCGCATATTTAATTCCAAGGCCCTAAGGTTTTATTGGATCATTCATTTTAATTGCATTTACAGCATCAATCCAATAACGTTTTTCTTCATGAAATCTTGGTAAATTTATTGAATCAACCGGATCTGCAGGAGGAGGCTCAAAAGCAAGAGGGTCTATTTTTTGTCCATTTTCATGCACTTCATAATGAAGATGAGGTCCAGTCGACCAACCTGTTGAACCAACATATCCAATAATATCTCCTTGATTAACCCTATCACCAACATTATATTGTCCAAAACGGGAAAAGTGCATATAAACAGTAGTGTAAACACTATTATGCCTGATTGCAACATAATAACCAGCACCTTCTCCATAAGTTCTTGTTACAATCGTTCCATCAGATGCAGCATAAACCGGTGTTCCCATTGGTGCAGAAAAATCCACAGCAAGATGTTCGGTTACTTTATGAAATATTGGATGCATACGGGCATGTGAATATCTAGAACTAATATGTGTATATTCAAGAGGTGCCAGCAAAAATGTTTTTCTCATGCTATTTCCTACAGTATCAAAGAAACTTTTCACAGAGTCTTCTGTAAAAGGGACTGCCCAAAGCTCTTTACCTCCTTGATAAAACACTCCTGCTTTGATTTCACCAATCCCTATTCTTTTATCCTCTACATAAAGTTCTGTATATAATACTTTAAACCAATCGCCTGGTTGAAGTGAATAAAAGTCAACTGTCCATGCAAATGTTTGCGACAATGACAATGCTAATTCCCAACTATATCCATTATCAAGCATTGTTTGCCATAAAGAAAATTCAATTACACCAGCAGCTTCCAACTCAATGGTATCAATCGGTTTTTCAAGCTTTTCTATTAAAATTGTATCTGAATTTCTAAAATCATATTTAGTATATCTGACACTAGAATTCTCATAAACAAATATTTTTGCCTGTGGTATAGAATCAATAATAGTATCTGAAAACACGGTAAATGGTCTTCCTAAATTTATTAAAGTAACATTAAATGTATCGCTTGACATTTTAGCCAATTGGTCTACTTGTTGAGCAGTAATCCCATAACGATTCATTATCGTTCCCAAAAAATCTCCCTTTCTTACAGTATCTGTATATATTGTCCAATTTTCTAATGGGATTCCATATTTTTGAGGTATTTCTTCTTCTACAATTACTTTTTCAACTTGTTTTGGTTCTTTTTTACTATTAAAAATCACTACCAAACCAATAACAATTATCGATATTACAATAAAAATTATTGTATATAAATAAGTTTTTTTCATTTCGTATTACGATTCCGATTTTTACATAAATTATTCTATCCTAAAAATAATATTCTAAATAATTTAAGTGACGAAGGTAAATAATTTTTAATAAATCTAATTAAGATTATATAATATTTTCTTGTTTCAAAGTTTCAAATAAAGCAAAATAGTTTTCATTTTATTTAAAATGTATTTAAAAGAACTAATATAATTTGTTTAGTTTGCCCTGCTCAAACATATCTAAAATTTGGAAAGTTTGTCCTATACATATATATTTGCACGTTATTAAAATTTTTACCAAATGTGCAAGAAGTTTTCAGAATATAAACAGCTTGATTTATCAGCTATTAACAAAGAGGTTGAAAAACTTTGGAATAAAGAAAAGACTTTTGAAAAAAGTATAGAAACAAGAAAAGATAATAAACCATTTGTGTTTTTTGAAGGGCCACCGTCAGCAAATGGAAGACCAGGAATTCACCACGTAATGGCAAGAACCATAAAAGATGTTGTTTGTAGATATAAAACTCTTTCTGGATATAAAGTTGATAGAAAAGCAGGTTGGGATACTCACGGACTACCCGTAGAGTTAAGTGTTGAAAAAACTCTTGGTATAACTAAAGAAAATATTGGAAAAACCATATCAGTTAAAGAATATAATAATACTTGCCGTAAAGAAGTAATGAAATATACAGATTTATGGGAAGATTTAACTCAACAAATGGGTTATTGGGTAGATATGGAAAATCCTTATATTACCTATGACAATAGATATATTGAAACAGTATGGCATTTGTTAAAAACACTATTTGATAAAAATATGCTATACAAAGGATATACTATTCAACCATATTCACCTGCAGCCGGAACGGGATTAAGCACACATGAGCTTAATCAACCAGGTTGTTATAAAGACGTTAAAGACACAACTGTTGTTTCATTATTTAAAGTAAAAAACAATAAAAATTCTGAATCATTATACAGAAATCTTGACACAGACCTTTATATAATGGCCTGGACAACAACCCCTTGGACACTTCCTTCAAACACAGCATTAGCTGTTGGACCTAAAATTAATTATGTAAGAATAAAAACTTTCAATCCATATACAGGAAAATTGATTTCTGTTTTACTATGTAAAGATAGAATCTCAGCTTACTTTAAAGCTGATGCAGAAAATCTCAATTTTAATGAATATAAACCAGGAGATAAATTAATTCCTTATCAAATAACCGGCGAATATGTTGGTTCAGAAATAGTTGGAATGGATTTTGAACAATTAATTGATTGGATTCGACCAAAATCTCCAGCATTTAAAGTGATTTCTGGGGACTATGTAACTACCGAAGATGGTACTGGGATAGTACATATTGCTCCTACTTTTGGTGCTGACGATGCCAGAGTCGCTAAAGCTGCCGGAATACCTGCTCTAATTCTTGATGACAAAGATGGAAATATTTGTCCAATGGTTGATAAACAAGGAAGATTCTTTAAATTAGAAGATTTAAATCCTGATTTTGTAAACGATTTTGTAAATCAAAAATCATATTCAGAATTTGCTGGCAGATATGTTAAAAACGAATATGATAAAGAATCTGAGGCAAATCAAACAAGTGTAGATGTTGATATTTCTGTTATGCTTAAACTAAGCGACAAGGCATTCCGTATCGAAAAACATGTTCACAATTATCCTCATTGTTGGAGAACTGATAAACCGATATTATATTATCCATTAGATTCATGGTTTATTAAGACTACTGCAGTTAAAGACCGACTCATTGAATTAAATAAATCAATAAACTGGAAACCTAAAAGTACTGGTGAGGGGAGATTTGGCAAATGGCTTGAAAATCTTGTCGATTGGAATTTAAGCAGATCCAGATATTGGGGAACACCATTACCAATATGGAGTACAGAAGATGGAAACGAAAGAAAATGTATTGGCTCTGTTGAAGAACTAATAAATGAAATTAAAATATCTGTAGAAAAGGGCTATATGTCCAAAGAAATATGGGATGGATTCAAAATAAATGATTTTAGTAAAGAAAATTATAATAAAATTGACTTACACCGTCCAGATGTTGATAATATTGTTCTCGTTGCTTCAGATGGAAGCAAAATGTTTCGTGAACCAGACCTTATTGATGTTTGGTTTGACTCAGGAGCAATGCCTTATGCACAATGGCACTGGCCATTCGAAAACACAGAAAAATTTGACAAACTACATCCTGCCGATTTCATAGCAGAAGGTGTTGATCAAACCAGAGGTTGGTTTTTTACACTACACGCTATTAGTGCTATGATATCTGATTCCGTAGCATATAAAAACATAATTTCTAATGGATTAGTTCTAGACAAAGTTGGAAATAAAATGTCAAAGCGGCTTGGTAATGCTGTCGATCCTTTTACAACAATAGACAAATATGGAGCAGACACTTTAAGATGGTACATGATTACAAATGCACAAGCATGGGATAATCTAAAATTTGATGTTTCAGGCGTTGATGAAGTAAAAAGAAAATTCTTTGGAACTATTTACAATACATATAATTTTTTCGCACTATATGCAAATATTGATAATTTTACATATTCAGAAAAAAACATAGACTTCGAAAAACGCCCCGAACTTGACAGATGGATTTTGAGCTTATTAAACTCTTTAATCTTAAATGTACAAAACAGTTATGAAAACTACGAAAACACAAAAGCAGGAAGATTAATTCAAGAATTTGTAATTGATCATTTAAGTAACTGGTATGTTCGTTTAGGTAGAAAAAGATATTGGGGTGGCAAATATGATGATGATAAAATATCTGCCTATCAAACCTTATATACTTGCCTTGAAACAGTCTCTAAATTAGCTTCGCCAATTGCTCCATTTTATATGGATAAATTGTATCGGGACTTAAATTCAATCACTAAAAAAGAAAAGTTTGAATCTGTTCATTTATCACTATTCCCACAAGTAAACAAAACTGTTATTGATAAAATGCTGGAAGAAAGAATGGGCATGGCACAAACAATATCATCAATGATTTTAAGTTTAAGAAGAAAGGTCAGTATTAAAGTACGACAACCTCTTCAAAAAATAATGATTCCAATTGTTAATGATTCTTTTGTTGATCAAATACAAAAAGTTCAACAAATAATTATGACAGAAACAAATATTAAAGAAATTGAATTTTTATCTGATAGTTCTGGTGTTTTAGTTAAGAAAATAAAAGCAAATTTCAAAGTTCTTGGTCCTAAATATGGCAAAATGATGAAACAAGTATCTAATGCTATTTTAGAAATGGAGCAAAAAGATATAACTAAACTAGAACATGAAGGAAACTACAAATTTCAAATTGATAATCAAGAAATAATAATTTATACTGATGATGTTGAAATAATTTCTGAGGATATCCCTGGTTGGTTAGTTGCTAACGATGGTAAAATTACTGTTGCCCTTGACATTAAAATTACTCCTAAATTAGTTGAAGAAGGTATTGCAAGAGAATTTGTAAACAGGATACAAAATGCCAGAAAAGATTCCGGATTTGACGTAACAGATAAAATTAACATTATAATACAGACACACAACCATTTAGACAAAGCAATAATTAACTTTAAAGACTATATCTGTTCTCAAACATTAGGAGAATCAATAAAAATAGATGAAAAAGTGGAACAAAATAATTCTATCGTCGTAGAAGTTAATAATTTTAAAACAATGCTTTATATAGAAAAGAGTATTAACTAAATTTTACGATTATGAGTAATCAAGAAAAAAACAGATATACACAAGAAGAACTTATAGAATTTAAAGAAATTATTTTAAAGAAACTTGATAAAGCTCAAAAAGACTATGATCTTTATAAAAGTTTGCTAAGCCATGAAAACACAAATGATATCATGGACACCTCTCCAACTTTTAAAGTTTTGGAAGAAGGCGCAAGTGTTTTATCAAAAGAAGAAATAGGAAAAATTGCTCAACGACAATTAAAATTCATAAAGCATCTGCAAGCTGCTTTGGTAAGAATAGAAACAGGCACATATGGCATTTGCCGCGAAACAGGCAAACTTATTTCTAAAGAAAGGCTTCGTGCAGTACCACACGCAACATTAAGTATGGATGCCAAAATGAATAGAAAATAAGAACATAAAATAAAAATAAAAAAGAGATTGTTTTAAAGGAACAATCTCTTTTTTTTGGGTGATAGATGGGATTCGAACCCACGACCCCTGGAACCACAATCCAGTGCTCTAACCTACTGAGCTACAATCACCATTTTGAGCATGCAAATATACAATAGATATTATAAATTTACAATGTTTTTTTTAAATTTCGAAAATATTAAATTCGTATGACTCTATAATAGGATTCGAAATTATAGTCTTGCACATTTCATCCACCTTTTTTGCAGCAGCATCTTTGTTTTGTGCCTCAAGTTCAACATCAATATGTTTTCCAATACGGACATTTCCTATTGTATCAAAACCCATTTTTTTTGCACTGTTTAAAACTGCCTTGCCTTGTGGATCAAGTAAGGCTTTAAGTGGCATCACATTAATCTGCGCGAGAAACTTCATCTTTACTATTTTTAATTGTCAATATTTGTTTTATAAATGAGATTGCAAGATATAAAATTATTGTCAACCCAATTCCTAAAAAATTAAATATTATTAACAAAATAACACTGCCAATTAACAATAAAATCTGCCAATAAATCTCTTCAAACTTAAAGGATTTAACTTTTAAGGATATTAATCTGACATTAGAAACCATTAATGCGGATAGCAAAACACTAATTGCTAAAATAGAATACGGCGAAGATAAAAAACTACTAAATTCATTCTGATTATTAAAACAATAATAAGAAAAAGATATAATAAACAAAGCGGAAGCCGGTGTTGGCAATCCTTTAAATTCTGTTTTTTGATCTGAATCAATATTGAACTTTGCTAACCTTAAAGCAGAGAATATAACTAATATGAAAACAGAATATGCAAAATATTTATGATCATGATTTTCTAATATGAACAAATTATATAAAATTACTGCAGGAGCTAAACCAAAACTAATCAAATCAGCAAGAGAATCTAGTTGTTTTCCTAATTCTGATACAGCATTAAGCAATCTTGCTGAAAAACCGTCAAGAAAATCAAATACACTAGCTATTATTATTAATAAACCAGCTGTTTCAATATCTCCACGAAATGCAAAAACGATAGAAACAGTTCCAGACAAAAGATTTAATGAGGTAATTGTTGAGGGTATTGCTTTTATTATTTTCATTGTATTATTTCAAATAAGTAGTTTTACACATAATAATTTAAGTCTAATAATAAAAAATTTTGTTTTGTTTAGCAATATTTAACAATTAATGTTGTTATTTTGTTATATGATAAAATAATCATTTATGAAACTTGGAACAAAAGTACTAATAATTATCATATTTACAGCAAGTTCTTTATTTGGTCAAATTGCACCAAAATATAGTAACGAATTTCTTGCAATAGGTGTAGGAGGAAGAGCTCTAGGAATGGGAAACTCAGTTGTTGCATCTGTAGATGACATTAATTCTGTTTATTGGAATCCTGCCGGTTTGACTAAACTAGAAAAACAAATGGAAATAGGGGCAATGCACTCAGAATATTTTGCCGGAGTTGCTAAATTCGACTTTATTGGGGCTTCATATAAAATTGATGATAAATCCGCCGCTGGAATTTCAATGATTCGCTTTGGTGTTGATGATATTCCCAACACACTTGATTTAGTAGATAGCGATGGGAATATTAGATATGATAGAATTTCGTCATTTTCTGTAGCAGATTATGCATTTTTATTTTCATATTCCAGAATCTTACCAATAGAGGGTCTTAGTGTAGGAGGTAACATTAAACTTATTCGCAGAAATGCAGGAGATTTTGCTAATGCTTGGGGGTTTGGTTTTGATATTGCTGTAATGTACAATACAGGAAATTGGAAATTTGGAGCAACTCTTCGAGATGTTACTTCTACTTTTAATGCATGGAATTTTAATCAAGAGTTACTCCAAGATGTTTTTGAAGCAACAGGTAATGAAATTCCTGAAAATGGACTTGAACTTACATTACCAAGACTACTATTAGGTGCCGGATATAAATACAATTTTGTAGGTAAATTTAGCCTGTATTCAGAAATTGGGATTAATACTACCACTGATGGTATGAGAAACACTCTCATTAAAACTGATTTTATTAGTATAGACCCTTCTCTTGGTATTGAAGTAGATTATAACAATCTAGTGTTTGCACGAGCAGGAATAAACAACTTTCAACAGATTCCCGAATTTGATGGGACAAACGATTTTTCATGGCAACCTAATATTGGACTTGGCATAAAACACTTTGGATTCAGACTCGATTATGCTTTAACAGATATTGGGAATCAAAGCATTGCTTTATATTCACATATTTTCTCATTGAGTTATACATTCAATTCTGACGCTTTATTCAACAGCAAAAAAGATCAACCAAGTCTCTAAAAATGAGACTTTTTAAACAAATTATTGTGTTTAGATTACATTTTTCGTAATTTTAGGGTAATGAATAAGCTATTAAAATATCTATTATTATTATTGATAACAATATCGCTAAAACCACTTATTGCACAGGAATATGGTAACGAATGGATAGATTATGACCAAGAGTATTTTAAGATTCATATTAGTGAAGATGGTCTTTATAAAATTACTTACTCTGAGTTATTGACTGCCGGAATACCTGTTAATGTTATTGATCCAAGAGGGATACAGTTGTACTATAAAGGTGAAGAACAATATATCTATATTCACGGCGAAGGGAGTTCCGGAATTTTTGATCCTTCAGGATATATCGAATTTTACGGCATTAGAAACAGAGGAGACCAAGACGAAGAATTTTTTGACAATCCAACAAATCGCGTAAACACTGATTATAGCTTTTATAATGATACATCTGCATATTTTCTAACCTGGAATTTTTCTACAGAAAACAAAAGAATCACAAATATAAATCAAACAAACTACTCAGAATATACAAGTTTTGCGCAAAATTACTGTATTAAAAATATTAGAAACAATTATGCATCTACTTACTTTCAAGCATCAACCAGATGCTTTTTTACAGAAGGAGAGGGGTGGTTTGACAATAATATTATTACTGACGAAACATCACAAACTAAAACAATAAATCTACCTCAAATATATAGTACTACATCAAACGCAAGCATTGAAATAGCTGTTGTCGGAACACCTGCAAATCAACCTACATCAATAGTTCCGCATCATATTAAAGTTGATTTTTTAGGAAGTTTACAAATAGATCAAACATATAGTGGATATCAATTCATACGTGAAACAAAATATATTCCTGCAAATCTCTTATCATCATCTATTCAATTTCATTTTAGTTCAAATGACATAACTCAACCTGAGATTAATGACAGAAATGTAGTTTCTTATATTGAGATTAATTATCCTCATACATGGGATTTCGAAAATTCTGATTATTTTGAATTTACCTTACCTCAAAATCCTTCAACAGACAAAGATTACATTGAAATAGAAAATTTCAACTATGAGACAAACACCTATTTACATGATTTAACAAATCATGAACGAATACTAGTCAATGAATATTCAGGAATATTAAAAGCTATCATCAATCATAGTGATATCGACCGAAAAATGGCAATTGTTAATCAATCTGGATATAAAAGCGTTGATAAAATAAGTAAAATAAGTGATGATAATAAATTTATCGACTACTTTTCCGAAAATCCTACTGCAGACTTTTTTATTATCACACAAAAAAGTTTAATGTCAGCTTGCGAACAATATTCAAATTATAGAAATTCAACCGGCTTTAATTCAATAATATTAGACATTGAGCACCTATATGACCAATATGCTTATGGTATAAATAAACATCCTATTGCATTAAGAAATATTACAAAACGCTATTATGATTATTCTGACAAACCCAAATTCCTGTTCTTAATTGGTAAATCTATTCATAATAGATTCATAAGAAACAACTCTAATTACTATGTAAATTGTCTGGTGCCAAGTGCAGGGAACACATCGAGCGATAATCTAATTACTGCCGGCTTTGATGGTAATTCATATAACCCTACATACGGAACCGGAAGATTAAGTGTTGTAAACAATAATCAAGTATTAGAGTATCTCGATAAAGTCATTTCATACGAATCTAATCCCACAGAAGAATGGATGAAACGATTTATTCATTTCGGAGGAGGATCAAATGCAAGCGAACAAAGTACTTTTGCTTATTATCTTAGTAATTTTGAAACTATTATTGAAGATACCTTATATGGTGGTACAGTAAGCACATTCTTAAAAAACAGTTCAGCACCAATACAAATAACACAAACAGACTCAATTACAGATTTAATCAATACAGGAATATCAATGATGACCTTTTTTGGTCATGCATCAACAGCAGGATTCGATCAAGACATAGACTATCCAGAAAGCTATAACAATCAAGATAAATATCCATTTATTCTTGCAAATTCTTGTTTTGCAGGAGATCTACATCAAATTGGTTCAAATAGTATTAGTGAATCATGGATAAACATTCCAAATCGTGGGGCAATCGGCTTTTTGGCAACGACCGGTAATGGAATAGCATCATATTTAAATATTTTCTCTACAGAACTTTACAAACAAATTGCCTATAAAAATTATGGAAATCCTATTGGATTGCAAATCATAAACACATGTCAATCTACAGAAAATTCTTATTCTAATAATGCAAGAATGGAAATAACTTGCCATGAATTTACTTTACATGGAGACCCCACAATTAACTTAAACGCACACGAAAAACCAGACTTAACAATTTCACCCGACCTTATAAATTTCTCACCAAATGAAATAACTACAGTGATCGATAGTTTTGATGTCCAAATAGTAATTAAAAACATTGGTATGGCTATACAAGACACTTTCATAGTACATACTGATAGAACATATCCAAATGGTGATACAGAACAATTTCAATCTGCTGTTTATGGTTGTAATTATCTTGATACAATTTATGTTAAATTACCAGTTAACAGACAAAATGGTCCTGGGATAAACGAACTTAAGGTTTTTGTTGATGCTGCAGGACAAATTGATGAATTGTCAGAAATAAATAATGAAACGACAATTTCTTTTTTAATTAAATCAGGAGATTTATTTCCAATTTTCCCTTATAAATATGCAATATATCCAAACAATCAGGTTAATTTAACGGCATCTACAGGAGATCCTTTTCTAGAAGAAACAACATATAAATTTCAAATAGATACAACAGACTTGTATAACAGTTCTATTCTTACCGAAACAAATATTCTTAGTGCAGGAGGAATTGTCAACTGGGAAGTTCCATTTGCTTTATCAGAAAATCAGGTTTATTACTGGAGAATTGGTCAAAATCACATGAACCCTGACAGCATTATATGGAAAGAATCATCATTTATATATATTGAAGGTGAAGAAGGATGGTCACAAGCTCATTATTATCAATTTAAAGAAAATGATTTTCTATTTATAAACTATCTTCCCGAAACACAAAAATTCGAATTTATTGAAGTCCCAAAACGTTTACATTGCCACAATGATGGAACTGTAAACATGATTACCGCTTATGAAATAGGTTGGGATATTGACGGAGCTATTGCAAATGGACTGGGAGATATTGGCAATTGTGGTATTTATTCCTCTATGATGCTTGTTGTAATAGATCCAGAAACTTTATTAGCATGGCCATCAGATATGCAGAACTTTGGACATAGAAATTATCCTCAATGCTATTCAAGTAATCGCGAACATTATTTCTTTTCATTTAATACAGATGAAGTAGGTTTAGATTCTCTTAAATCTATGATTAATTACGTGCCAGATGGTCATTTTATCCTTTCATATTCTTGGGGGAATGCAAATTTTTCAAATTGGTCTGAAGATCTTTTTCAAACCTACGAAGACCTTGGAGCATTGGATATAAGAAATGTTGACGATGGTATTACTTATATCTTTTTTGCAAAAAAAGGAACCCCTTCATCTGCAGTAGAAACATATGGATCCGAAGAAAATAACACGTGTAATTTACCTGCAGTTGATCTTATTTCAGATTTTACATATGGATATATCGAAAGCGTTGTCGTTGGCCCGTCAAACACATGGGAATCATTTAACTGGATGCAATATGCTGAAGAAGATCCTAGTAATGACGAGTCCTGGGTAAAGATTTATGGAATAACCCCACAAGGAGAAGAGGAGCTTGTTGTTGATGAAATTAACCCGGATACTTATGAGGTTTTAAGCTTAGGAGACTCAATTGATTATCAGCAATATCCAAACCTTAAATTGAAGTTCTACACTAAGGATGAAACAGATAATACACCAGCCCAGTTAGATAAATGGCAGTTAAGGTTTTTAGGTGTTCCTGAGACAGCGATTGATCCACAATCAGGTTATTATTTCTGTTGTGACACAATAAATGAAGGCGATGAGTTTAGTTTTGCTGTTGCCACAAGAAATATCAGTGCCTACGATATGGATAGCCTTGTTGTAAAATACTGGTTACAGGATAATGACAATATTGAAACCTTATTGGATATCAGAACTCTTGATGAGCATCCAGAAGGAGATGTGATAATTGATACAATTACCTATTCATCTTTAGGATTAAATGGTATTAACAGTGTTTGGGTAGAATACAATCCGATAAATGAGGAAATCGGAACATATTATCAGCTTGAACAGCAGCATTTTAATAATATAGCGGTTAAGTATTTCTATGTTCAGAAAGATATTACAAATCCTATATTGGATGTGAGTTTTGATGGCAGGTATATTATGAATGGAGAGATTGTTTCTGCCAAGCCTGAAATTTTGATCAAATTAAAAGATGAAAATCAATATCTGGTATTAAATGACACATCACTTTTCAGGATTTATCTTACTGATTTACAGACAGGAGTAGAAGAAAGAATTTACTTTATACAACAGGAAAACCCTGAAGAAACAATTGAGTTTATTCCTGCTGATTTGCCGGATAATTCTTGTCAGATTTTATACAATCCTGTTTTCTATCAAGATGGAATGTACAGATTGCGTGTACAGGCAACCGATGTTTCATCTAACGAATCCGGTGATAATGATTATGTGGTTGATTTTGAGGTTATTACTCAATCGACAATTACGAATTTACTTAACTACCCAAATCCATTTAGCACAAGTACCCGATTCGTATTTGAATTGACCGGTAGTGAGATTCCCGATGAACTGCAGATTGATATATTTACTGTTACCGGAAAGCTTGTAAAAACAATTTTTGTTGATGAACTTGGACCAATCCATATTGGTAAAAACATAACCGAATATGCCTGGGATGGTAAGGATATGTATGGAGACCAATTGGCAAATGGAGTATATTTTTATCAGGTAAAAGCAAAAATAAACGGTCAGGATATAGACCATCGCGCTACTGAAGCTGATCAATACTTTAAAAAAGAAATCGGGAAAATGTATTTGATGAGGTAG
>CAYUWD010000020.1:0-35288 GCA_964448235.1 uncultured Bacteroidales bacterium
ATAATAACCCTTTTTCGATTTTCTCTATATTTATCATTTTACTTCTAATAATAATACTATATTTGCGCCTTTACAAAACAAATATAATGTCGTTCCGGTATGTTTTGGATGGACATTTTACAACTAAATATTAATATTATGTCCAGAATTGTTGAAAAATATGCAGAACTTCCAAAACCACTTAGAAAACCACTATGGCAATGGTGGCATAAAAAAATGAATAAAATTGATAGCGAAAATCAAGCTAATTTTATGAATTATGGTTATGAAAATCTAAATGGAGATCCAAAATTAGAACTCAAAGAAGGTGACGAAACTGATAGATACTGTATTCAATTGTATGATCACGTTGTAAATAAAGCTGATTTAAAAGATAAAGATGTTCTTGAAGTTGGCTCTGGACGTGGTGGTGGTGCTTCATACATTACAAGATATTATAAGCCAAAAGCATATATTGGAATGGATATTACTCCAAAAAGTATAGATTTTTGTAATGCCCATTATAAGGATGTTGATAAATTAAACTTTAAATGCGGTAATGCAGGAAAACTTCCTTTCGAAGATAATTCTTTTGATTTTGTTGTAAATGTAGAATCCGCTAGGTGTTATAACAACCAACAAGCGTTCTTCAACGAAGTATTTCGTGTACTTAAAAATGATGGAAAGTTATTGTTAGCAGATATGATTTATCCAAAAGAAATGGAAAATCTAAGATACATGTTAGAAAAATCAGGATTTAAAACTACCCACGAAAATAACATCTCAAAAAATGTAGTTAAAGCTTTAGAAAAAGATTCTGCAAGAAGAGAACATTTAATTGACACAAAAGCTCCCAGAATGCTTCGTAGTTCTTTTAAAACATTTGCAGGCACACTTGGTACTTCAAGATACAATAACTTTGCAACTGGAGTATTTCAGTATTGGAGTTTTGTTTTAGAAAAATAATTTTGATACTACTTATCAGTTTCTTTCTAAACGCTAAAATTATACAATTAAACCTTTAATTATATATACCAACTAATGTTTTATTTGTTTTTTAACTTTGTTTTATGTAACTTTGGTCATAAAATAGCAAAATATTTTGCTTGTAGAGAACGAAACCAATTATATAAAACATACAACCATGAAAAAGTTAATCTCAATTTTCTTTATCTTTACTATTTTTAGTTTGTGTTCAGTACTAAACGCACAGAATCCAATAGTATATTTCCCATTCTGCGGTGATACAGATGACATTAGTGGAAATAATAATAATGGTATCGTAACTGGTGCCAGTTTAACCGAAGATAGGTTCGGAAATATTAATAGTGCATACTATTTCGATGGTGATGATGATAGAATAAATTTCACATTGTCCCCAAATCCATTAATAATATCAATGTCGTGTTGGTTTAATGCATCTGATGCTTCAACTAATGGTCCTTTAGTTTCTACAAATGGCGCCGGTGGTTTAACTGTAAATAATGAAAATGTGGGAATGGGACTTGAAATTGGTTTTGGAGATTATAATAACCAAACCACTATTCCAATTGAGAACGAGGAATGGTATCATGTTGGCATAACATACGATGGAGCTGAAGTTAGATACTATTTCAATGGAGAACAAGTACATATTACTTATGATACAGATGCTATTGATTATGATGGTACTGGTTTTTTTGTAGGGTGTAATTTTTCACAAAACAACTTCTATAATGGGAAAATAGACGATATTATGATTTACGATTATGCAATTGATTCCATAGATATGATTAATCAGTATTATCAAGGAATGTGCTATGAAACTGAAATCATTTATGAATATATTGCTGTTACCGATACCCTAATAATAGATGTTACATTAACAAACATTACACCTCCTGACAATACAAATACAATCAAAGTCTATCCAAACCCTGCCAATGATTTTGTTATTATTAACAATGGCGATTTTGTAAATATGGAAGGTTATGAAATTAAAATCATGAATACTTTAAGCCAAATAGTTTGGGAAACTGAAATAACTCAAGAAGAATACCAAATAGACATCAATACATTTAATGATTATGGAACTTACTTCATTAATATCTATGATAACCTAGGTTCATTACTTGAAGTAAAAAAACTGATACTAGAGTAAGCAAATTCATATCTATAAAAGGATAAAAATAAAACTCGTTTCTTTCTTTTTCTCTTTTCTATTCTTTCAACCCAAAATTGTTAATATTTCGTTGATATAAGCAGTAAATAGTAACTTTTTTTAATATATTTTTGCATCACAATGGAAAAGACTGCACAAATGGTTGGAAATTATTCAGAAGATAGCATAAAAACCCTTGATTGGCAAGAACACATACGAAAACGTCCCGGTATGTATATCGGTAAATTAGGTGATGGAAAATCACGAGATGACGGTATTTATGTATTAATAAAAGAAGTTCTTGATAATTCTATTGACGAATATGCAATGGGATTTGGTAAAAACATCAATATAAAACTCGAAAATAATACTGTGTCAATTAGAGATTATGGTAGAGGAATTCCTCTAGGTAAACTAATTGATGTAGCATCAAAAATGAATACTGGTGCTAAATACGATTCTAAAGTATTTAAAAAATCGGTTGGGCTTAATGGTGTTGGTATAAAAGCAGTAAACGCATTATCTACTAATTTTAATATCACTGCTTATCGCGAAGGTGAAGGTAAAACTGCCGAGTTTTCACAAGGAAAGCTAATCTCAGAAAACTCATTTAAAGACGCTGATAAAAAGAATGGAACATTAGTAACATTTGTTCCTGACGAAGAAGTTTTTGGAAAATATAATTTCATTAACGATTATATCGAGCCGATGATTCGAAATTATGTTTATCTAAACGCAGGTTTGGTCATAAATTTTAACGGGACTAAGTATGTTTCTAAAAATGGGCTGCTCGACTTATTAACAGAGAATTTAAATCAAGAAGAAATATATCCAATTATTCATCTCAAAGACAATGACTTTGAAATGGCTATAACACATGGAAAGCAATATAGTGAAGAGTATTACTCTTTTGTGAATGGTCAACATACAACACAAGGAGGAACACATCTTTCTGCATTTCGTGAGGGATATGTTAAAACAATACGTGAGTTTTACCGTAAAGATTACGATGCTGCAGATATCAGACAATCTATAATTTGTGCAATAAGCATCAAAATTGAAGAACCAATATTTGAATCACAAACAAAAACAAAATTAGGTTCAAAAGACATGACACCTGATGGTGTTACTGTTCGAAATTATATTTTTGAATTTCTCAAACAACTAGATAATTTTTTACATAAAAATCCACAAATAGCTGAAATTCTTGAAAAAAAAATCAAGGATTCTGAAAAGGAACGCAAAGCAATTGCCGGAGTAAAAAAACTTGCAAAAGAAAGAGCAAAAAAAGTTAGTCTGCATAATAAAAAATTGCGCGATTGTAGGGTTCATTATAACTCTAATCATGACAGACGTTTTGAAACTACAATCTTTATTACTGAGGGTGATTCTGCTAGTGGATCGATTACAAAATCAAGAGATGTAAATACTCAAGCAGTTTTTAGTCTAAAAGGAAAACCATTTAATAGCTATGGAAAAACCAAAAGAGTTGTTTACGAAAACGAAGAATTCAATCTTTTACAAGCAGCTCTTAACATTGAAGAAGGAATAGAAAACATCCGTTATCAAAATGTTGTAATTGCAACCGATGCCGATGTTGATGGTATGCATATTAGACTATTATTGATTACCTTTTTCTTACAATTTTTTCCAGATTTATTAAAAAATGGTCATTTATTTATTCTAGAAACTCCACTTTTTAGAGTTAGAAACAAGAAAGAAACTATTTATTGCTATGATGAAGTAGAAAAAGATACTGCAATCAAAAAGCTAAAAAACAATCCTGAAATAACAAGGTTTAAAGGTCTTGGTGAAATATCTCCGAACGAATTTAAAAATTTTATCGGTAAAAATATTCGCTTAGCCCCTGTAACATTGTCAAAAACTGATAGTATAAGTGGTCTATTAAAATTCTTTATGGGATCTAATACTCCTGAAAGACAAGAATTTATTATTGAAAACCTCAGAGTTGAGGAAGATGTATAAAACATAAATTATGAGTGAAGAGAACTTAGAAAATATAGAATCTGAAAACCTAAACCTTACCAAAAATAAAGAGGATAATGAACCAAAAATAACTCGTCTAAATGGGATGTATCAAGATTGGTTTTTAGACTATGCCTCATATGTAATTTTAGAGCGTGCTGTTCCGCATGTGTACGACGGGCTCAAGCCAGTTCATCGCAGAATTTTACACTCCATGAAACAACTTGATGATGGCCGTTATAATAAAGTGGCAAACATTGTTGGACACACAATGCAATATCATCCACATGGCGACGCATCAATTGGAGATGCATTAGTTCAACTTGGCCAAAAAGATCTTTTAATCGATTGTCAAGGCAACTGGGGTAATGTTCTAACTGGAGACAGGGCTGCTGCTTCAAGATATATAGAAGCCAGATTAACAAAATTTGCACTTGAGGTCGTTTTTAATCCTAAAACGACTTTTTGGAAATCATCTTACGACGGCAGAAATAAAGAACCTATAACACTCCCCGTAAAGTTCCCATTATTACTAGCACTCGGAGTAGAAGGTATTGCTGTAGGTTTATCAACAAAAATATTACCTCATAATTTTAATGAACTTATTGACGCTTGTATAGCAACTCTTAAAGAAGAAGAATTTGAACTATATCCTGATTTTACAACAGGTGGAATGGCAGACTTCTCAAAATATAATGATGGTTGCAGAGGAGGAAGAGCTAGAGTAAGAGCAAAAATTGAAAAAGTAGATAAAAAAACTCTTGCAATAAGAGAAATTACATTTGGTGAAACAACAACGTCAATTATTGATTCAATTATCTTAGCAAATGATAAGAATAAAATTAAAATCAAAAAGATTGATGATAACACTGCTGATGAAGTAGAAATACTAATTCATTTACCTAGTGGCGTTTCGTCTGACAAAACTATTGATGCTCTTTATGCCTTTACTAAATGTGAAGTTTCTATTCCAACTTACGCATGTGTTATTGAAGAAGATAAACCTCGTTTTGTTGGAGTTAAAGAAATATTACAAATTTCTGTATATAATACTATAGAACTCCTTAAACAAGAGCTTTTAATACACAAAGGCGAACTTGAGGAATCATGGCATTTACAATCCCTAGAAAAATGGTTTATCGAAGAACGCATTTACAAAGAAAAAAAATATGAAAATGCTAAAACTACTGATGATGCTCTTGATTTTATACATTCAAAAACTTTTGAACATAAGTTAACGCTAATTCGCGAAATAACACGCGACGATTTATTAAAGCTACTTGAAATTAGAATGAAAAGAATTCTAAAATTCAATAGCGATAAAGCGGAGGATGATTTAAATAAAATATTAGAAGAAATTAAAAAAATTCAGTATAATCTTGACCACCTCACTCCTTTTGCAATCAAGTACTATCAAGACATTAAGAAAAAATATGGCAAAGATCGTAATCGAAAAACTGAAATCAGGAATTTTGACACAATTGATACAACAAAAGTCGCTGTCGCTAATGAAAAACTATACGCAAACCTAAAGGAAGGATTTGTTGGATATGGTATGAAAAAAGAAGAATATATCTGCGAATGTTCTGATATTGATGACATTATTGTATTCCGAAAAGATGGAAAATATATGGTGTCTAAAGTCGCTGACAAAGCGTTTTTTGGCAAAGATATTATTCATGTTGCAGTATTCAAGAAGAATGATAAGCGTACAATTTATAATGCTGTTTATCGCCATGGAAGAACAAGTATCTCATATATAAAACGATTTGCTGTTACATCAATAACCAGAGATAAAGAGTACGATATAACTAAAGGCGAAGATGGGTCAAGATTATTATATTTTACTGCTAACCCAAATGGTGAAGCTGAAATAATTAAAGTATTTCTTAAACCTAAACCAAAAATCAGAAAACTGGTTTTTGAACAAGATTTTGCAGAACTTGCAATTAAAGGACGTAATGCTCAAGGAAATATTCTAACTAAAAACGATATCCATAAAATCACGCTAAAAGAAGAAGGCATTTCAACACTTGGTGGCAGAAAAGTATGGTTTGATGAAGAGGTTTTACGCCTAAATGCTGATAATAGAGGCAAATTCTTAGGAGAATTCTCTGGAGAAGATAAAATCCTTGTTATTACTAAAAGCGGAAACTGTCGTTTAACCAACTTCGACCTTTCAAATCATTACGAAGAGAATATTAAAATAATTGAAAAATATAAGCCAAATAAAGTTTTTACTGCTATACATTATGATTCAGAACAAGAATTCTTTTACTTAAAAAGATTTGAAATGGATGAATCTGGTAAAGAACAATGCTTTATATCAGAAGATGAAGATTCATATTTAGTTGATATAACAGATGAAAAATTTCCACAAGTTAAAATAATCTATGGTGGCAAACATGAGTCTAGAGAAGATGATCTAATTAATGCTGAAGAATTTATTGCAGTTAAAGGGATAAAAGCAAGAGGAAAAAGGTTAACAACATTCGAAATCGATAAAATACTATTTGACGAACCTCTTCAGAAAGAAGTAGAAGAAGGCGAAAACGAAGAGATTTCAGGAGATGAAAACGGAACTGATGATATCGAATTCGAAATTATAGAACCTAAAGAGGAAGAAAAAAAGCCTGAAACACAAAAAGAAGAAAAGAAAGAGGAGAAAAAAGAGAAAAAAAAGAAACCTACTGAAATCAAAAAAGAAGATAAAGACAATAAAAAAAATGACAAAAAACCTTCTGAAGGTGGTGGACAAATGACTTTAGGTTTTTAGTCTGGATTAAATATTAAAAATACATCTTTGTGCGAATAGTTCTAATAGGATTTATGGGTAGTGGCAAATCGGTTTTTGGAAAAAGACTGGCTAAACACTTAAACCTAAAGTTTATAGATTTAGACAATCATATAGAACAAAAGTACAAAATGACAATTCCCTCTATTTTTAGCACTTTTGACGAAACTGTTTTTCGTAATTTAGAAACAAAAGAGTTAAACGAAATCTTAAAACAAGACAACTTGATACTAGCTTGTGGTGGTGGAACCCCTTGTTTTAATAAAAACATGAAGTCTATCAATAGTCAGAGCATAAGTGTTTACTTACAGCTCAATGAAAAGGCACTTTTTAACAGACTGATTAAATCCAAAACCAAAAGACCTCTAATTCAAGATTTAAAACATGATGAGCTCCTGAACAAAATAAGTGAGTTACTTAATGAAAGAGAGCGGTTTTATAATCAATCAAAACTAACAGTTAACGGAATTAATTTGAATGTTGAGGAGGTTACGGATTTTATTAAAATAAATACAGACTAATGTCAGGAACATTTTCAAAAATCTATACCAATTTAATTACAAAATGCCGTATTGGATAGCAGATTATTTTTCTGTTTATATGAGACAAAAAATATGCACAAAGCAGAGTTCTGTAAATATTTTTAACGAAATAGAAACTAAAAAGAATCAATTTATATGCGGCATATTGTGGTTACATTGGTATTATATCCAAATTGTATTTGCTGTTAAAAACAGAAACAGTCTTATTTCTACCTCATGGGATGAAAAGCTTTATAAATACATCTCAGATATAATAAGTGAAAAAGGGCAAAAACCAATTACAATTAACGGTATGCCTGACCACATCCATATTTTTATCGGAATGAAACCCTCATGTTGCTTATCTGATTTAGTAAGGGAAATTTAAAAGGCTTCAAATACATGGATTAAAGACAATAAGCTTCCCCCATTCAAATTCGAATGGCAAGAAGGTTTTGGGGCATTTTCCTATTCTGAATCTGATATAAACAAAGTTTATAATTACATTGTCAATCAGAAGGAGCACCATAGGAAAACGTCTTTCAAAAATGAGTATTACAAATTTCTCAACGAATACCAAGTCGATTATAAAGACGAATACCTCTTTGACTGGATTATGGAATAGTGCGACCACCTTCGGGGTCGAATACTCTATATTGTTCACTGTTTTATAGCTGTATGACTCCTTCGGAGTCAAAAAAAACGATAAAACTGAATATAACAAAAATGCATAACTCAAACCAAAAGTAATCGACAACGCTCCCTTTAATATCCCGCTAAAATTTTCTTCGAAATCCTTTCTCAATCCAAACTAATAACAAAAGCAATACAATAATTATGACCCCAAAGGGCGTCATACCATTATAACTAAAGGATAAAGTAAAAGAAAATCGACCCCAAAGGTGGTCGTACACAAACTATAATAATGAAATAGCCCCAAGCAATAAAAATGTCGACTAAAAAAAACTGAAAACAATAAATGATTAAAAAAAAATAGTAAAACCATAACCCCGAAGGACGTCATACCATTATAACAAAAGGATAAAGTGAAAGAAAATCGACCCCGAAGGTGGTCGTACAAAACCTCTAATGATTAAACAACACCAGATAATACGCAAAATATGCTAATAAAAATACCAATCCTTTCCAGCGAGTAATTCTCGCTCTATTAAAAGGAATAAAGAACAAGCCTGTTAAAACAACAAAACCACCTAAAATATAAATATCAAAATCAATTGTCGATTGATTTACTGATAAAGGTGTAACAGTAGATGTGACTCCGGAAATTATAAAAATATTAAATATATTAGAACCAATAATGTTACCCACTGAAATATCAATTTGCTTTCTAAATGCAGCAATAACAGATGTTGCAAGTTCAGGAATGCTAGTCCCAAAAGCAATTACAGTAATTGAAATTACTCTCTCGCTTATTCCAATTGAAGAAGCAATATTACATGTGCCTTCAACAAGTACGTTTGATCCAAACAGCAAACCAACACATGAAATTACAATAATTATTAAGGATTTTATCGGACTGTTTTTACCTTTTCCCCTCTCCTCTTTTGGTTTTTCACTCTTATTTCGGTTAAATTTTACAATTAAGAGAATATAAACCAACATTAGTCCCAGCATTATAATTCCTTCTGTTCTTGAAATCATCAAATCAAACATAAAGTATGTGAATAATGCTGTAGCAATTATAAGAACAGGAAAATCAAATCTAATTGTTGTTTTTTTAACAGGAATATTGATTACAATCGCTGTTATCGCAAGCACTAAGCCAATATTCGCAATATTACTTCCAATTATATTACCTATGGCAATGTCAGGAGACCCACTAATTGCAGCATTTAAGCTTACAAACAACTCTGGAGCTGAAGTTCCTAATGAAACAACTGTTACACCAACAATAAATGGGGGTATACGAAAATACTCTGCAATTGCAACACCTGACTTAACAAGCCAATTACCAGACATTAACAGTAAAATAATTCCACCTATGAGATAAATATAATCCATATAATTTTTGTAAAAGTAACAATTTGGATTTATCTGTAGTAGCTATTATTAAAAATAATCCTATTAATCCAAAGCATTTATTTTAATTTAAAGCAAAAAATGCTAATGCAATTACGCTAAATCAAAAAGAAACAATATTTTTGTTAATTATTTATAATTATTTATAATGGCATTATTAGAAAGTATCGAAAAGCAAGGGAACTGGTTATTTAAATACAGAAGTATTTTACCGCTAATTATTTTTGCTCCAGGACTAAGCTGGTATATTTATTTAACATATCAAAGAGATTATGTAAATTATTGGTGGCTTGACTTGATTTTTCTTCTAGTTGGATTTTTAGGTTTGGGTATTAGAATAACGACAGTTGGTTTCACTCCAAAAGGAACAAGTGGACGCAACACAAAAGAAGGACAAATAGCTGAAAAACTAAACACTTCTGGTATATATTCAACTGTTAGACATCCTCTTTATTTAGGAAATTTCTTTATGTGGTTTGCACCAGTTTTAATGATTACTGATATCTGGTTTGCATTATTCTTTTGTGCTTTTTATTGGATATATTACGAAAGAATTATGTTTGCTGAAGAAGCATTTCTTCGCCGTAAATTTGAAAAAGAATATTTTGCATGGGCAGAAAAAACTCCTGCATTCTTTCCAAAATTTTCAAATTATCGCAAATCTGAACTTAATTTCTCAATTAAAAACGTTCTTAAACGAGAATACAATGGCTTTTTTAATCTAATTCTTATTATGACAGCATTTAGAGTAATTGCTTTCGCCATTGTTGAAGAGGAATTCTATCTTGATCTGGCGTGGATTATTGTTTTTGGTTTAGGGTTCATAATTTTTGCTATCTTAAAAATATTAAAAAAGTTCACCAGTGTTCTTGATGTTGAAGGCAGATAGAATTTTATGCTTTCTTAAAGTTTTAGTTTAAATATTATTTATAGGTTTATAGGTTTCGAAAATATAATAAAATGAATACATTAGTTGCAGAAAACATAGTAAAGAAATATTCTAATCATCTGGCTTTGGATCATGTTTCAATAGAGGTGCCAAAAGGTAGTGTTTTTGGTCTTCTAGGACCAAATGGAGCCGGAAAAACAACACTAATAAGAATTATCAATCAAATCACAGCTCCGGATACAGGACAGGTTTTGTTTAATGGAGAAAGATTAAGTCAAAAGCATATATCACGTATTGGTTATCTCCCGGAAGAGCGCGGTTTATACAAAAAAATGACAGTTGGAGAACAGTCAATGTATCTATGTCAGCTTAAAGGTATGAGTAAAAAAGATGCTCTGCTTGGTTTAAAACACTGGTTCGAAAAATTTGAAATTCAAGCATGGTGGAATAAAAAAGTTGAAGAGCTTTCAAAAGGAATGGCCCAAAAGTTACAGTTTATAACAACAGTTCTTCATAAACCTGAATTATTAATTTTCGATGAACCTTTTAGTGGATTTGACCCAATAAATGCCAACTTACTAAAAAACGAAATCCTTCAATTAAGAGATGAGGGGGCAACAATTATTTTTTCTACACATAATATGGCTTCAGTTGAAGAGGTTTGTGATCATATTGCTTTAATAAATAAATCAAAGAAAATCATCGATGGTGATATCAATTCCGTTAGGACAAATTTTGCTTCTGAAATTTATGATATAGAATTTAATGGTTTCTTTAGTAAGTTAGAGACAACTCTCACTTCTGATTATAAAATTTTGCACGCAAATGAGTCACCAAATGGAGGATATTTGCAAGTGGAAGTGTTAAACTCAAATATGAAAAGCAACGACTTATTAAATAAAATGATATCATTTGGAACCATATCATCTTTCAAGAAACATATCCCAAGCATGAATGATATTTTTATTAAAGCGGTAGAAGAAACTAATTCAAAACCAGAGTAAATATAATAATATGAGCAAAATAGGACTAATAATAAAACGTGAATATACTACAAGAGTAAAGAAAAAGACCTTTATAATTATGACAATATTAGGTCCAATACTCTTTGCTGCAATGATGATTGCCCCTGTAATTCTCATGAAAATGGAAAGTGATGATTTTAAAAAAATTGCTGTTATTGATGAAAACAGAATGTTTGATTCTGCTTTAAAAAACACAGAATTTATAGAATTTGATTTTGTTTCTGATGACTATTACGACCCTATTAATGTTTCATATAACTTAACTCAAGCAAAAAAAGATCTTAAAGATTCTGACTATTATGCATTATTATACATTCCACATACTGCTGTATCAACAAACAAAGGTTCTGTTCAACTTATTTCTTACCAACAACCAAATATGGGATTAAAAATGCATATTGCTAATGGAATAGAAAAAAAAGTAGAGGATATTAAATTAAATACTAAAGCAAGTGAGATTGGAATTACAGATGAAGATGTCGATGACATTTTAAGCGTAGTAAATACAAATATAAATGTTATTACAACTACACTTGACGAAAATGGTGGTGAAAAAGAATCATCAACAGAAATTGCAATGATAATTGGTTATATCTGTGGTTTCTTAATTTATATGTTTGTATTTATGTATGGCTCACAAGTTATGAGAGGTGTTATAGAAGAAAAATCTAATCGGATTATAGAAGTTATTGTATCTTCGGTAAAACCATTTCAACTAATGATGGGTAAAATTGTCGGTGTTGCTTTAGTGGGATTAACTCAATTTCTTTTATGGGTTATATTAACTTTCGGTTTAGTTACTATAGGACAGTCTATACTTTTAAAGGATTATAATCCAACACCAATGACACAACAAATTGACATGGGATCACAACTTAATAATAATGCAAACCCTCAAGATGAAGATGCTTTAAAATTTGAACAAATGTTTAAAGCAATTTACGCTGTTGATTATGTAACTATTATTAGTTTGTTTTTGTTCTATTTTATAGGTGGTTATTTATTATATGCAGCTCTGTTTGCAGTAGTCGGTTCTGCCGTAGATAATGAAACTGATACTCAACAATTTATGCTTCCAATTACTATCCCACTTGTTTTGGGCATTATAGTTATGGTTTCGGCAATAAACAATCCTGAAGGCAGTCTTGCATATTGGTTTTCTATTATCCCATTTACTTCCCCAATTGTTATGATGGTTAGAATACCATTTAACGTTCCATTTACTGACTTATTAATTTCAATGTCATTACTTGTTGCTAGCTTTATTTTTATGACCTGGTTTGCTGCAAAAATATACAGAGTTGGAATACTTATGTATGGTAAAAAAGTAAATTATAAAGAACTTTGGAAATGGTTTAAATATAAAAACTAGTGAAAATTGCATCCGTAGATATTGGAACAAATACTTGTAACCTGTTAATAGCAGAGTTAAGCAATAAGCATGAACCCAAATTTATTCACAGAGATAAAAAAGCAATTACACTTATCAATAATCTAGATTACAAACAAAACACTATTTCTGAAAAATCTATCTCCCGACTTGTAAAGGTTATTAACACATATCAAAATACTATTTCTGATTTAGGGGCTGAAAAAACGATTATTACTGCAACAAGTGGTATTAGAAGTGCAAATAATAAAAATCAAGTAATTGATAATATCAAGAAACATACTGGTTTACATATTGAAGTAATTGATGGACAAAGAGAAGCAGAACTTGTTTTTACAGGGGTTAATAATGCTATCAAACTAAATAAAGATCCCTTCCTAATTATAGATATTGGTGGGGGGAGTATTGAATTCATAATTGGAAGCTCGAATAAAATTCTTTATAAAGGAAGTTTTCAAATTGGTGTTGCTCGAATTCTAAACACATACAAATTTAGTGATCCTCTTAATAATGATGATATTCTAATTATCGAAAAAATACTAACAGAAAATCTTTGGGATTTATTTAAATTGTGCGAAAAGTATAATATTCATAACCTTATAGGTTCTTCGGGTTCATACGAAACTTTTGCCGAACTTATAAAATATGAATTAAATCTTACAAAAAATCGAAAATCTGACTCTTTTAATACTATTAAAGTTCATGATTTTTTTAAAATCCATAAAAAACTTATTACATACGACTATGAAAAAAGAAAAAATATGCCAGGTATGGAAATAATTCGCGTTGAGTTAATTCCTATCGCTTCAGTTATTACTAATTTTATAATTCAGAAACTTAGTATAAAAAAAATCATTCAATCAAACTATTCAATTAAAGAAGGTCTGATTTTTGATTATATTAGCAAAAATATTCAAAACTAATTTATTTATGAAAAACATTATTTTAAGCATCATTCTATTTTTTGTTATTAGTATAAGCTTTGCACAGAAAGAAAAAGAATATAAAATAGCAACAATTGCATTTTATAATATCGAAAATTTATTTGATACAATCAATGATCCTAATATATTCTTAAATCATGAGTTTTCAACTGAAAGTGAAAAGAATTGGAATACAGAAAAATACTATTCAAAAATGGATAGAATTGGTGGCGTAATCAAAAAAATTGGTTGCGACATAAGTAATACTGCTCCAGCAATTATAGGAGTTAGTGAAGTAGAAAATAAAACTGTATTACAAGACCTTGTAAAAGCAGAGCCAATTCTAGAGTATAATTATCAATTTGTTCATATTGATGGTCCGGATCGTCGCGGTGTTGATTGTGCATTGTTATACAGACCTGAATACTTCGAAGTAACAAATACTGCAATGTATAGAGTGCATACAGAAGATGATCCCGACTTTATTACTAGAGATCAATTATTAGTGTCGGGTATACTTGATGGTGAAAAAATACATATTATTGTATTACACTGGCCATCACGTAGAGGTGGTGAAAAAAGAAGTGCTCCAAAACGTGAAGCTGCTGCAGATGTTACTCGTCATATTGTAGACTCTATTCTTGAAATTGACGCAAATGCTAAAATAATTTGTATGGGTGACTTAAACGATGATCCAGTAAATTCAAGCGTAAAAAAACACCTAAACACCACAGGAACAAAAGAAAATGCCATAAATGGTGTCTTATATAATCCAATGATTAAACTTTATAAAAAAGGAATTGGATCTCTTGCCTATAGAGATAAATGGAATCTTTTTGATCAAATTATTATGTCTCCGGGATTTCTTGATAAAGAAAGTAATGGTTATATCCATTATAAAACTTTTGTTTTTAATAAGCCTTTTTTAATGCAAAAAGAAGGTAGATATAAAGGTTATCCTCTTAGAACTTATGTTGGTGACACATATCAAGGTGGTTATAGTGATCATTTCCCTGTTTACATTTTTGTAATTAAAGAAATTTAAAATTATTGTTTAAATGATTAAACTACAATATACTGTTCATTATTCTAATTATAAATAATAAAATAGTCTTTATGAAAAGTTGCTGTATTAAAACTCTGGGTATATTTTTAATTACAGGTTTTTGCTTTATCATATCTTGTAATAGTAAAAATAATACAGAAGAAAACAAAAAGAATCAATCTAACAATCAAACACAAATTAGCAAAAAAGAAACATTACCTAAAAATGTGAAACTTGATTCTCTTGCTGAAAAATACAAAGTTATTATTGCCGATACATTTCCAAACGGGAAACCATTAAAAATACAATATTGTGATCGAAATAGTCCAAACGACGTAAAATTTGAGAGAGAATTTTATCAAAGTGGTAAAGTTTTTATTGAAGGCGCATTGGAAAATCAAAGAAGAACAGGTAAGTGGACTGCATGGTATGAAAGTGGTGCTATTTGGAGTATTGGATATTATAAAAATGGATTAAAACATGGTTCTAGTAATGTCTATTATGATAACGGTCAAATAAAATATACAAAAAATTATAAAGAAGATGTTGCAGAAGGATTATGGGAATTTTATGATAAAGAAGGCAATAATATAGGTAAAATAGTGTATGAAAATGGTAAGATTTTATCACAAGAGGGAGTATCAAAATAAATTCTAAAAAACATGAAAAAAATATTTATTACATTTTTACTTGTTACTGCATTTGGTTTAAGCAGCTTATTCTCACAATCAGTAGGGTTCTCTTATTTTTTTCCTAAAAATGGATATTTCTCAAACCCTGTTGCTCCTATTAACTTTAGTATGCCTGTTAAGTTTGGAAACTTTGTGCAAGTTTCAGCCGGTATCGGTTTTTCAAACATTGGTGGAATGAGTATGACTGGATTTCCTGATACATATAACTCTGAGAAAGCTATAATTGGTCCATTTCAATCCCTTGAACTAAATTTAATTCCAACAATAGTTTTACCTTTTAAAACTGTTAAATTTTATTTTGAAGGAGGTGCTTTTGGTTTTGCAAGTTTTAATTGTAAAATAATTGCAGATAACTATAATCAAATGCTAGCACAGGCTAATAGTTTTGATTTTATAAATACAACAACAAGTATTGATAAGAAACCTTTAGGTTGGGGCTTTATTTTTGGTTTTAAAACAAGCTTTAAAGTAACAAAGTCTGCCTGGGGGTACATCGGGGCTAGATATTATATGGGAGAGCAAAAAATGGCTCTAAATGGAGAATACTACGGTGTGCAAAACACAACAATTACCCATGGTAGTTTTGAATTCCCCAATACTTCTATTCTATATCATGGAATACAAATTAGCGTAGGCGCAATTATCAAATAATTATATTGTTTGTAATGACATTATATAGACAAAGTTCCCTAGACTATACGTATTGTCAATGCTTTATTTTATACTAGGTTGCCAAACAGTTCTTTTATTTATAGAGGCGGGTCGTAGGAATTACCTGATCTTGATTCTTTGCAACTTTCTCATCAAGGAGAAAGTTAGGGATATTTTTTTAAAGAATAAAACTAGCATTGTGGTATCACTAGTAGTATAAAATTATTACTCCATAGAAAATCGGATTGATTCTCTTTTTCATAATGTTTAGAGTTAAGGATTAATAATGCAAATTTTGCAAAATCTAATTTACAAAAACAACTTTCAATACTTATACTTTCTTTATCTGGTTCTTTATTTTGATATTTGAAATATTGCACCATCAATATTAATTATATAAGTTCCATCCGCAAATTGACTAAAATCAAACGAGTTTTTGCCTATTTTGATATTGCTGCGTAAAATTGTTTTGCCAGAAATGTCATTTATTTCTATAGGCATGGTTTTGTTGTAAGTACTCTCAATATATAATATTTCTTGTGTTGGATTAGGATATATTGAAATAGCGTCAGATTTAATATTATGCAGTTTTGTAAACGGACTAACAACAATATCAAAACTGCATGTTTCGTAGTTTCCAATTCCATCTGTTGCAGTCCATATGATTGTATGTGTTCCTTCTTCAAATTCTAAATCAGCCATTGTTTCTGTTCCACTTATGTCATTAGCATATTCAACATTGCCACAATTATCGCTCACAGAAACAGGATCAAAAATAGTTCCATATACGTGATAGTAAAATTGACCTTCCTCCAGACTTACATTTTGGTTTTCAGGACATTCAATTACAGGGGCTTCTGAGTCAAAATTGATATTTACCATATCTGTATATGCAAACATATCTCCATTTGTAATATAGCATCTGTATTGATTGGCTTGAAGTGTATAGTCTGTAATTATTGAAAGTTCTTCAGTATTTACTCCTGAATATGTGACGTCGTCAGTGAGATCATTCCAAAATGTTCCACCATCTATTGTAACCTGCCATTGATAGTTATCAGCATTTAGAGCACTAAGGGTAAATGTAGCTCCATCAGTTTCACAAATTTCTATGGTATTTTGAGGTTGCTCTATTATTGCAATACAAGAAAACTTCACAGCAAAACCATCTTCAGGCAAAGTTTCTTGGCTATATAATAGCCCAATGCCTTCTTCCGGACCTTGAGTTCCAATTATAATATCATTATCACAGGATGCATTATCAGTAAAATTTACTTCATCAATATTTTGATATTGATATGTAATCGAATAATCAGTTCTATCAAAAATTACTTGAAACGTATTGCTTCCAATATATCCGTCACCCTCTGTTGTCCACCAAGGAGCGTCAAAATAAGTAATAATAAATTTGTCATTTGCAATGTCATCAAAATACATTATATGTGCAGTATTACCAGTACCTGTAAAATTCAAATCTGTCATAAATGGTGCTACAAAATTAAAATAGTATTGAGAGTTTGGTACTTCCGGAAAGCAATGTGCTATATTTCCAATATTATCGAAACCTATCCATCCATTTGAACCCACTCTAATTTGGGAATACTCTTGTCCGTAATAAATAAAATTCATTGGAATAAAGTCGCTTGCATTATCATCATAAATGTCAGTTACTTCTGTTCCTGTTGTTGAAATATCAATCCAGCTATATGAAGGGCCTCCAGGGTCATTGCTGTCAAGCCAAATATACCCTCCAGTGCCGGGTCCTCCACTTTTAGCAATATTTTGTGAAAATAAAAATACGGGGATTAAGCATAAGGCAAAAATAAGTACTGTAGTTTTCATAGTTCATGGTTTTATTGCAAAGATAATGAACTTTTTACACATGTTGATCAACCAATATCACATTTCCGTCAGGGTCACTAATCATAAAACTTGCAGGTCCTTGTGTTGAATCATCTGCTTCATTAATAAAGATTATGTCTGAAGCTTTTAGTTTGCTCTGTATTTTGCGAATATCTTCAAAATCTTTTAAAGTTTTTGCGTTTTGATTCCAACCCGGATTAAAAGTCAATAGGTTTCCCTCAAACATTCCTTGAAAAAGACCTATTACAGTATCTCCATTTTTGAGAATTAACCAATTTTGTTTGATATCACCACCAAATTCTTCAAAACCAAGTTTTTCGTAAAACTCTTTTGATTTTATAATGTCTTTTACGCTTAAACTCACTGAAAATGCACCTAATTTCATCTTGTTTTAGTTTTAATTAAAAATCTATTTTACCATTTTTATCTATTTCCCAGAATGGATTGAATGCTACCTCAAAAAGATAGCCATCAGGGTCTTTAAAATAACCACTATAACCACCCCAAAATACTTTTTCGGCAGGCTTTGCAATATAATTACCATAGTTTGCTATTTCTGACAAAATATTTTCAACCTCTTCTTCTGAACTTGCCATAAATGAAAATGTAGTCCCCGAAAAGCCATGATGATCGTTTGAAACATTAGCATCTTTTGCTAACTCATCGATAGGATAGAGTGCAAGCCCCATCCCGCCAATATTAAATAAAATCAGGTCTCCTGTGCTTTTGTCTGAGATTTTCCACTTTAGACACTTAGTGTAAAACTCTTTTGATTTTTGTAAATCCTTTACACCAAGAGCGCCCATCTGAAGGTTTTGTTTCATTTTTCATTATTTTTGAAATTAAAGATATTCAAATTTTATGTTAATCTTATGTTAATCTCAAATAAATTAAAGTTTTAATTAAATCATTTTATTATTTTTATCATGATAAAACTGGATGAAAAGAAGATAGATATAATTAATATTATTTCTTACGGTTCCTGAGCTCCGATAGCTATCGGAGTAGAAGGATCGGTCTTCCGTCTTCGTTCCAAGCGTGTTTAACATTAAATTAAAACAAATGAAAAAGTACCTTATTATTTTACTTGCAGTTGTAATGTTTTATAGCTGCGTTAACAAGGATGAAAGCAGAACAAAGACTGCAACAGATTCCAATGGTTATACTTATGAGTACGTAGAGGGAGATCCTTCAAATGCTAGAATTTATACTCTGGAAAATGGATTAAAGGTTTATTTAGCTGTAAATAAAGATGAACCTCGTATTCAAACTTTAATTGCAGTTCGTGCCGGAGCTAAAAATGATCCTCGTGAAACTACAGGTTTGGCTCATTACTTTGAGCATATGATGTTTAAAGGAACCAGTAAGATTGCTACAATGGATTGGGAAAAAGAAGGTGCATTGATAGCAGAAATATCAGATCGATTTGAATTGCGTTGCGAAACAGATGATCAGGCCGAAAAAGACAGATTATATGCTGAAATTGATAGTTTATCAACTTTGGCATCAAAATATGCTATAGCAAACGAATATGATAAAATCTGTGCAGTTATTGGAGCAACCGGAACAAATGCATGGACTTCGTATGAAGAAACTGTTTATGTAAACGAAATTCCAGCTAATGAAACAGAAAGATGGTGTAAAACCGAAGCAGAAAGGTTTGAAAACTTAGTTTTACGTTTATTCCATACAGAACTTGAAACTGTTTATGAAGAATTTAATATGATTCAGGATAGAGACTCTCGTAAAACATTTACTAAGGTTATGGAGAAACTTTTTCTTAAACACCCTTACGGAATAAACGTAATTGGAAAAGCCGAACATATTAAAAACCCATCAATGGAAAATATTATGCAGTTTAAGGCAGATTATTATGTTCCTAATAATATTGCAATATGTATGTCAGGAGATCTTGATTTTGAAGAAACTATTAAGATGATTGATAAGTATTGGGGACATATGGAACCAAACGATAATATTCCTGAATTTACTTTCGAAGAAGAAGATGCAAGAACAGCAATAGATGAAGTTAATGTTTTTGGACCTGAAAGAGAATCTGTTTCAATAACATACAGAACACCTGGGAATAAGTCAAAAGAAGCTAAGTATTTAACAATGATTGGGGAAATACTAAATAATGGTAAAGCTGGGCTTATTGACTTAGACTTGGTAAAAAAACAAAAAGTAATGTCTGCTTATGCTTACGGATGGGCAATGAACGATTATGGTGTTTTCCAAATGGGAGGAACACCACGTCAGGATCAAACACTAGAAGATGTGGCAGACCTTGTTTTGGCTGAACTTGAGAAAGTGAAAAACGGCGAGTTTGACGAATGGCTTTTAGAAGCTATAGTTAACGATATGAAACTTCAAAGAATTCGCGCGGTTGAAGGTAATACTATTGCATATTATTTTGTTGATGCATTTATTAGTGGTAAGCCTTGGGAAGAAGTAGTATTTGAAGTTGAAGAATATGAAAAAATTACAAAACAGGAGCTTATTGATTTTGCAAACGAGTTTTTTGTAGATAATTATGTCGTAGTTTACAAACGATTAGGTGAAGATACAACAGCTGTTCATATCGAAAAACCAAAAATTACCCCTCTTGAAATCAATCGTACTGAAGAATCAGAATTTATGACAGAACTTAAATCAATTGAACCTGAAGATATTGAGCCTGTCTTTGTTGATTTTAAAGAAAAAATAGAAACAAAAAATATTGTTGATGGATTAGAGTTTAACTATATCAAAAATGAATCAAATGACATATTTAGTATGTACTATATTTTTGATATGGGTAAGAACAATAATAAACTTTTACCAATAGCAATTAATTATCTTAAATATTTAGGAACACAGGACAAAACGATTGACGATCTTCAAAAAGAATGGTTCCGCCTAGGTGTTAACTTTAATGTTTTTGCAAGTGATGACAAATGCTATGTATATGTTAATGGCTTGGATGAGAATATGGAGGCAGCTGTTAAGTTAATGGAAGAAATCTTTGCAAAAGTTCAATCAGATCCGGAAGTTTATAATGATTATGTTGATGGAATAATGAAATCACGTCAGGATAGTAAATTAAATAAGAATTCAATTCTTTGGGGAGGATTATATAATTATTCTGTATATGGTAAAAAATCATCTTTCACAGATATTGTTAGCCAGGATGAGCTTCTTGCTCTAGACCCTGAAATGTTGACAGATCTTATTAAAGACTTGTTGAATTATCAGCATAAGATTTTCTATTACGGACCAAGAGAATCAGAGAAAGTTTGTGATTTAATTAAAGCAAATCATAATGTATCCGGTGATTACAAAGCAATACCTGAAGCGGTTGAATATCCTGAACTTGATTACGACCAGCCTAAAATATTATTTGTTGACTACGATATGGTTCAAACAATGATTGCAGTAGTCTCTAAAGATGTTGAGTTTGATAAAGGCCTTATGCCTATTGCATCTATGTTTAATGAATATTATGGTGGTTCAATGTCAAGTATTGTATTCCAGGAAATTCGTGAATCAAAAGGATTAGCATACTCAAGTTATGCAGGATATCGTCAGGCAGCAGAGCAAGGAAAATCAAACTATGTGTTCGGATTTTTAGGTACACAGCCCGATAAAATGAAAGAGGCTTTAGATGCTTTAACAGGACTACTTAATGAGCTTGCATTGTCCGAAGAATCATTCGACAATAGTAAAGAAGCTTTGATTAAACAATACAATACCGATAGGATAGTTAAGCAAAATATTTTTTGGACATATGAAAGTAATAAGAAAAAGGGTATCGATTATGATATTCGTAAGGACATTTATGAAAATGTACAGAATTATAAGCTTAATGATGTAGAAAGCTTCTTTAATGAGCATATCAAAGGGAAAAACTATGATATCCTTGTTATTGGAAACAAATCAAGAATTGATTTTAACCTTTTAAGAAGTTATGGACAGGTTAAAGAACTTAGTTTAGAAGAAGTTTTTAATTATTAACTACTGAATTATATTATAATAACGTGAGATAAATAGCTTGTTTGATGCAATGTTTATTTATCTCTTTTTTTTATTATGTCATTATAATCTAGAAAATAGATTAGTTTCAATGAAATGTTATTTGCTTGAGATTCTGTCCATATTTGTTTAAAACTATCAAAATATCCAGGCATTTTGATTGTCTCGGGGATATCTCCCAAAGCAAATATTTGATTTTTCCACATTATTGATAAAAAACTACCAGGATGAAAGTTCCAAGATAATAATAAATCAACATTTAGAATATTAAAATTATAATCAGATGTAAAGCTATCCAAATTTGAAAGAAATAAAGAACCGTCATTCTCTAATATATAAAAGCTTTTGTAGTCTACTGTAGATACGTAATGACGCGCTTTTAAGGATAGCGATAATTTATTTGAAAAAATATAGTCTGCATTTATTGTATTAGTAAAAGAAATGACATCTCTATTGCCAAAAATGATGTCGTCTTCTAGAGTACCAGCATATCCAGATGCACCCATGTCATAATCAGCTCCAATACCATATTGCAATTTGAATTTTTTCCCAATTCTTGTTATGGGACTTAAACTAAGCCAAATACCATGTCTTTCTATTATGTCAAAGTATATTGCAGCTCTAAAATCAAAGGCTAGTAATTTTCTGTAATCAGTTGAAATAAATATGTTTTCACTATATAATGCAGGCCGAACATAGAATCTATCATCTGCTCTTGGTTCATAATAATCATTGTGATTTGTTAACGGTATTGTTAAATTATTCCAAATTGTTAAGTGCTTTTTAGTAGTGGCAAAATTTGATAAATTTATATTAGCACCAGTAAATACAGCATTTTTAAATAAAGTATTGTAAACCAATTCTATAGTGTTTTGACTTTCATTAAAAAACCAAAATTGACTAAACTTTCTGTATGAAGCTCTGGCATATGTGCTAATTTCGTTATAATTTGTTTGATACCCAAGATCATTTGATTCGTATTTGTCAGTAATAAGATTTGTGCCAATCGAATAAACCCAAGTGCCTGTTAGCTTGCCAATAGATGAATTGATTTTCCAACCATCAGCTAAATAATGACTATTTGATTGTTGCATACTATATGAAGCCAAAGTATTTATGCCAAATCTGTTATTTTTATCCATTATTTTTAAAGATGTTGCTGTTACATTTGATAAATAATTTTCATTAGATTTATAGTAATTGGCATTTGTAAGGTTGATATATGAATTTTGTCCAAGACTTTGGTCTAATACAAAAATGTTATAATTTGATGCTGGTTCTGTTAAGATTCGATTAGAGGTGCCATCTGCTAATGTAACTTTTGCCCATGTATTACCAGTAATTGCATTAAAAAGACCAACTGCTAGATTGTTTTTCCCTCTACCACTAATTTTAAATGCATTTAATAATTTGGATGATCCAGGATTACGATTTATTGTGTAATTATCTATTTCAGAATTTGTGGTAACATGATTATATCCTGTAGGTGTTTTTCCTATTCTTCTTGAATAAAATAACCCACATTTGTTAAATAACTCAGTCCCTTCTGTAAAAAATTGCCGGTTCTCAGAATAGTATGTTTCATGAGGAGTTAGGTTTAATACTTGATCATCAGATTTAGTTTGACCAAAATCCGGAATTAATGTCATGTCAAGAGTATAGGTTTCACTTAATCCTAATTTTAAATCTAACCCCCCATTAAACATAAAACCCCAATTCTTTTCATATGAATTCACATAGCTTGATATATATGGCATTAATGATAATCGTAGAGGAGCATCAATATTATTTATATTTTTTATAATTCCCATTTGTGAAGATTCGGAACCTTTTGTTAAATCAATAGGATTCCACGAGGATATTTCTCTGTTACGGCGAATTATTCTGTAGAAATTTACTGCCCAATTTTGCGTTTCTTCTTTTGGGAACCTTATTGCAGAATAAGGAATTTCTACCTCAACAGTCCAACCGTCATTGTTTATTTGTACTTCGCTATACCAAACAGCATCCCATGAAAAATCATCATCAATTTCTGAAATTCTAATATCAGTTTGAACATTTGCAGCGCTTACAAAAAATTCATAGGTGTTTTGTCCGTCGTTATTTGGATTTAAACTTATACGAAAATAGTCTGTATTGCCATTGTCATCATCTCTGATTGTAAGTTCTGAATAAATGCTATCTGGTTTTGTATCAAAGAATTGTGCTGCAAAATATATAGAATGATTATTATATAAAATTCTAATTTGAGAATTTTGACTTGAAGGTGTGCCAAATTTTGGATAAAATTCTACAAAAGGATTAGCAATATGAGAATTTTTCCACGAACTTTCATTAAGTATTCCATCAATCTTTATTTTTTCATTTGTACGTGTAGCATTTATCGATTTTTGCTGACAATATGTATTTATATGAAATGTCGAAAAAAATAAAAAAAAATAAAAAAATTTAAATAATATGTAATTTTGATTTTTTGTCATACTGTGTTACAAAAATAATCAGACAAAATATATATTTTTAGTAAATCATATATATGAATCTTAATAAATTGTTAATTATAATCTTAAAAAGATAAATAAATATTTATTTTTGAGAATAAAATACATTTAATATGGTAGTACTTACACTTGATGCTGGTGGGACAAATTTTGTTTTTAGAGTTATTAAAGATGGGGCATTTTTAGGAGAACCAATAAGATTATGTTCTAATGGAGATGATCTCAAACTTTGTCTTGAGGGTATTGTTCAAGGATTTAATGAGTTACTGAAAATTACAAATGGAGAAGCTGATGCAATTAGTTTTGCATTTCCAGGGCCTGCAGATTTTGAAAATGGAATAATTGGCGACTTACATAATTTAACAGGATTTAAAGGAGGTGTAGCGCTTGGGCCAATGCTTAAAGAGATTTTTAAAATACCTGTTTATATTAATAATGATGGAGACCTTTATACATATGGAGAAGCATTGTCAGGAACTCTTCCTGTATTAAATGAAAAATTAAAAAAGTCAGGCAGTAAAAAACAATATAAAAATCTTGTAGGAATGACTATTGGTACTGGTTTTGGTGCAGGACTTGTTCATAATGGAAATCTTATTACAGGAGATAATATTTGTGCAGGAGAAATCTGGATAACTTCTAATCGTGCTAATCAGAATTATAATAGTGAAGAGGGGGTTAGTATTAGAGCTGTGAAATATTTTTATTCTGATTTTGCAAAAATAAAAATGGAAAACACACCTGAACCAAAAGAAATTTATGAAATTGCTAAAGGAAAATTAAAGGGGGACAAAAATGCAGCAAAAAATGCATATATCAAACTTGGTAAATTTATTGGAGATTCGATAGCTAATATGATAACTCTTTTTGATGGAATTGTGGTTATTGGAGGTGGTGTCGCTGGTGCAAAAGATCTAATTATTCCTGGCATTGATTTTGAATTGGCACATAACTTTAAAAAACTAAATGGTCAAACAAATAAAAGATTAACACAAAAAGTGTATTGTTTAAATAAACAAAGAGAATTAAATGATTTTTTAGTAGATTATTCAAAAGAAATTGTAATTCCCGGATGTAAGAAAAAAATATTTTATGATGATTTTCCTCGGAATGCATATGTTTTCTCAGATTATAATACTAGTGATATGATAAATATTGGAGCATATTATTTTGCAAAACAAAAAATATTTAATTTATTATGATTTTTTTCTGCATTGTATAAACAATTGTATTAAAATATTTATTATTTTTGCATTTATACAATATTAATTTTGTATGTGAGTTATTGAAAAGAGAAAATTTAAACTGAAAAATAAATTATTATGAAAAAACTAAGTATTTTATTATTCGTTACAGCTGCTGCAGCGATTTTATTCAGCAGTTGTAACAAAGAGTATGCTGAGCCAACAATTACTTGGACTCCAGATACATTATCAAGTTTTGTTACTGTTGGAGATGAAACAACATATAATAAAACATTAGAGATTACTACTCATGCTGAAGCTGGTATTAATTCAATAGAAGTTGTTAAAGATGTTTACATAGGAACAGACGTTACATCTGTAACTCTTGATGCACCAACGGGTTTTGCTGAACAACTAGATTTTACTTGGACATTAACAACAAACAATGTAGAGTCTGATTTTGGTGGTGGTGTTACTAAAATTGTTTATCAAGTAGCTGTTACCGATGCTAGTGAAGAAGCTCAAACAACAACAAAAGACTATACTTTCTTTGTTGATGAATCTTATGCAGTAACGATTATTGTTGAAGATGAAGAAGGAACGTTAATTGATGATGCTACTGTGACTTTTGACGGAAACGAAGACACAGAATCTCCTTATGTGTTTGATTATGTTATTGAAAGTGGAACTTACGAATATACTGTCGAAAAAACAGGCTATCAAACTGTAAATGTTACAGATTTTGTTATGCCTACAGCTGATACTTCTTTTACTGTAGTTTTAGTAAAAGAACTTTCTGCTTGGAGTAGTGATGTTATGATTTCATTATTAGATGGCGCATATTATAACGGTATTGCAGTCCCTGATCACGAAAACACAACTATTGGATTTAAATATGAAACAAATACTGCCGATGCAGCTGTTGTAGTAACAACAACTAATTGTATAGGTTGGGTAGAGGTAGATAATGTGGATTATACTACAGTTGCTCAGATTGAAGCAGCTTATGAAGATGGAACACTTGTAACAACTGCAGATCTTGCATTTGATTATGAAGCAAAAACATATGCAGAGAGGTTCTTTATTTCTAAAGTTGACGGAGAATATCTTCTTATTAACTATGTTGCCGGTTTAACTTGTCCAAATGATCATACAGCAACGACTGGAAATAAAGGCAATGTTTTAGTATTCCAATATAAAAACTAATCATACTTTAAATTAAAATATTGAGCCATCCTAGGATGGCTTTTTTTATTTATAATAATTATATGATTTTTTTACACAATATTATTCCTTTTATGTAAGTTTGTAATCAATAAAATAAAAAATTATGTTTTCAGGAATAGTAGAAGAAACCGCAAAAATTGTAAAAATAGAACAAGAAAAAACGAATTATCATTTTTATCTTAAATGTTCATTTGGTAACCAATTAAAAATTGATCAGAGTGTTGCTCATAACGGAGTTTGTTTGACGGTTGTTGATGTAGATAAAGAAAAAAATGTGTATAAAGTGACTGCTGTGCAAGAAACATTAGACAAATCAAATCTTGGTCATCTTTGTGAAGGAGATAAAGTAAATATTGAGCGTTCAATGACAATGGACAAATTGTTAGATGGACACATGGTTCAGGGACACGTTGACCAAACAGCAACATGTACAGAAATTAAAGAAGTTGACGGAAGCTGGTATTTCACATTTCAATACGACAGAACAAAAGGTAATATTACAGTAGAAAAAGGCTCTGTTTCTGTAAATGGAGTAAGTCTTACTGTTGTTAATTCAAGAGATGATAAATTCTCAGTAGCAATAATTCCTTTTACTTATGATGTTACTAATTTTCACACATTTGAAGTTGGAACTGTTGTAAATCTGGAATTTGATATTATTGGAAAGTACATTCAAAAGATTATGGCTGGCTATCTTGAAAATATGAATAAATAATCTGCAAAATATCATATTACAAAATTCAAAACCCATTTGGGAATTGAATAACATTATAATACTTTTTGAATTTAAAAAAATATATCACCAATGTAAGAGCTCTTCAGTTCTTTCAAATATTTCGTTTTGGAGTATTATTGCTTATTAGTATTGTATTTACAAAAACAAAGTTGGGAATAGGAGAAATTGGAGTCTATGAAACATTCTTATTAATAGCCGGTTCTGTCAGTTTCTTTTGGATTGGAGGTATGTTACAGTCTTTATTAGGAATTTTCGATAATAATAAAAGTTTTGGAAAAGAAGATAAATCTCCTTTAATCTTTAATACAGCTTTAATCTTTGTAACATTAAGCGTATTGTCTGCCATCTTTGTCCTTGTTTCACAATCATTTATTGCTAGTCTATTTAGCATAAGTGGTAATCATATCCCTTATTTAAAAATTCTTATTATGTATATTGTTCTATCAGGACCCGTAAACTTGATAGAATATATATATTTACTTAAAAATCAAAGTAGTAAAATTATTATTTATGGAATAATTAGTTTTACAATTCAGTTATTTGCTGTAACAACTCCAATATTACTGGGATATGATTTAGGATATGGTTTATATGGTTTAGTTTTTATAAATGCTATCCGTTTTTGTTGGTTAATTATTCTAATTAAAAAGTATTCTAGGATCAGTTTTTCCAAAGAGTTTTGCAAAGAATATTTAAAAATTTCTTTTCCTTTGGTTTTAAGTATTTTATTAAGTGGTAGTGCACAATATATTGATGGATTTATTATTTCATATTATTTTGATGAAGCTACTTTTGCGATATTTAGATATGGAGCGAGAGAATTACCATTTATTGTTTTACTTATAGGTGCTTTTGGAAATGCAATGACACCTAAATTCTCAAAACCGGAAAATCAACGACAAGCAAATTATGAACTTAAAAAGGGAACTAGAAAGCTTATGCATTATCTTTTCCCAATTTCAATCGTTTTTATACTTACAAGCAAATATTTATATCCAATTGTTTTTAATTCACAGTTTGAAGAAAGTGCTATAATATTTAATATTTATATACTTATTATTGTTACCCGATTTGTTTTTGCACGAATTATTTTAATAGGCACAAAGCATACTAAACCAATATTCTTTTCTTCTTTGTGCGAAATCATTATGAATGTTATTCTTAGCTTAATTTTTATTAAATCATGGGGTATCGTAGGAGTAGCTTACGCTACGGTTGTTTCTTATGTTTTTGAAAAAGCATTTTTAGTTATTGTCTTAAAAACTAAATATAATATAAATCTCCGCAAATATCTTGATATAAAAATTTATTTGCTATATTCTGTATTGCTTTTTATTAGCTTTGTGTTGAATCTAATTTTATAAATTCAAATGAGCAAATTTGGTTTTAGGATAAATACTGCTTATAACTGGACAAAATCTGACAATAATTATTTTATTGGATATTGTTTTAATAATAATGAGCTACTTACAGGAGACGAGGCAATTGATTATATTTTAAATAATGATAATGATGGTTTGCCTATAAATGGTATATATACTTTAATTACAATTAGTAAATCTAAAATTAAAATCAAAACAGATACAATTAATTACTTTCCAGTGTTTTTTTATTTTAATAATTCTGAATGGATAATTTCTGATTCGTGGTATTATTTACTGGAGCAAAAACAATCTTTGGTTCCGGATAGTAATATTGAAGAAGAATTTTTAAATATTGGATTTGTTTTAGGAAATAATACAATTGATCAAGAGATAAAAAAAACAAAAGCAGGTTATAACACAATTTTAACAGATACAGGAAAAATCGATATTGAAGAAGAATGGAAATATATTCCATCACAATTTTATAATAAAACAAAAAAAGAATATCATCAAATTGCAAAAACTATATTTGATAATTCTGCTAAAAGAATGATCAAGTTTTTAAATGGACGTACTGCAGTATTACCTTTAAGTGGAGGCTTCGATAGTAGATTAATTGCTTGTTTACTTAAAGAAAATAATTATGAAAATGTAATTTGCTTTACTTATGGAAATCCCAATGAAGAAGTAGAAGTAAGTCAAAGAGTTGCAAAGCAGTTGGGATACAAGTGGTATTATATTAATTATGAGGAACTTAATCAAGTAAATTTTTTAGATACAGAGATATTTCAGGATTTTGTCAAATATACAGGAAATGGGTTTTCTATGCCGTTTTTACAAGAATATTTTGCAGTAAAGTATTTAAAGGAAAATAAATTAATCCCTAATAATTCGGTATTTTTACCAGGTCATTCTGGCGATTTTTTAGGCGGAAGCTATATAGAGAAAACAGTAAAAACAAATACTTCAAATCAATATTTATCAAGACATTTATTAAAGAAATATTTTTTCTTTTTTGAAAGAAAGGATAAAAATTCCATAATTAATCGAATACACCAAACAACAGTCTTTCCCGACAAAAATAAAATCTCAGACATATACAATCCATATATTGAAGATTGGGATATTAAAGAAAAATTGTCAAAATTCATTTTTCATTCTTCAGAAGTATTTAATTATTTTGGCTATCAACATTATTTTCCTTTATGGGATAGAGAGCTTTTATGTTTTTTTCGTAATGTCCCATTTGAATTGCGTAAGAATAAAAAGCTTTATGATGAAATATTAATTAATACATATTTCAAAAAATACGATGTTTATTATCAAAATGGTGAGTTAATAATGTCAAGTTCCTATAAAAATTATCAAAAGGTTAAAGATTATTTAAGAAGATATTTTCCGTGGAATGTAGTATTAAAAAGAATGAAAAAAAATGATTGGATGAATTATGCTCAATTTTGTTCTGTCTTAGAAACACAATTAATAAATAATGGATTTAAACATATTAAGAGGTATAAACTCTTTACTGCTGTTCTATGTAAATGGTATTTATTTACTGTAAATTATTACAGAAATTAATTTTGTATTTTTCTTTTTGATTTAATAATATTTAATGCAGAATCCATTACAATGTCTTTTTCATTCATAACTTCGTAAAAAGCATTATCTCCAAGAACTTGCCTTGCGATATAAGCAATAACATCGTTTTCAATATATTCTTTAGATATACTCAAATCAGATTGATTAATAGTAAGCCCTTTTAATGTTACATACTGCCAAAAATGAATAAGTGCATTGTTTTTACTTAAATATGATTTTAAGTCTGTGAGATTTGTAATTTTATTTAATTCAGATCTGTTCAGATCAACATATTCTATAGAAAAATAATACTCAAGATTGTTTCTGCCAATTTGCGAATATAATTCAGAATAACCTAGAGTGTCTATTGGAACAAAAATATCTGGCATAATTCCACCCCCACCATAAACAGTACGTCCATTTAATGTGTAATATATCAAAGAGTCGATTTGTTTAATACTATCTTCTTCTAAAAATTCACCATGAGAATATCTATTATATATATCTGAATAATATTCGTCAAGACCATCATCATAAGGTTTTTGGATACATCTTCCCGATGGTGTATAATATCTGGATGTAGTCATTCGTATTATTGAGCCATCATCAAAAGTTGTTGATTCTTGGACTAATCCTTTGCCATAAGATCTACGTCCAATTACAAATCCTCTGTCATTATCCTGTATTGCACCAGCAAATATTTCAGCTGCAGAAGCAGAAAAATCATCTATTAATACAATAACATTTAGCTTAAGACAAGCACTTCTACTTTTTGTTGAACTAATAGTGTTTTTTGGTCTAGCTCTTCCTTCTGTATATACAATTGTATATCCATCTTCAAAAAATTCGTCAATAATGTCTGTGGCAGAGTTTAGATATCCACCTGAATTGTTTCTTAGATCTACAATTATAGAGTTTATGCCCTTTTCTTTCATTTGAAAAACGGCCTTTATAAACTGATTATGAGTGTTTCGTGCAAAAGAGCTTATTTTTATATAGGCAATTTCATCATTAATTACATAATAACCATCAACACTATTTATATATATATTTCCTCTATTTATTGTATATGACAATAAGTTTGGTTCTCCTCTACGAAACACTTCAATTTTAACTTTTGATCCTTTTGGCCCTCTTAGTAATGACATTACTTGATCGTTGTTTATACCTATTCCTGCAATTATAGAATCATTTACTTTAATAATTCGGTCTCCATCTTGTAAACCAGTTTTAGCTGAAGGACCTGTCTCAATAACATGTACCACTAAAACTGTGTCTTTGAAAATGTTAAATTGAACACCAATTCCATCAAATTCTCCTTGTAATTCTTCTTCTACTTTTTTTGCTTCCTCGGATGTAAAATAAACTGTATGAGGATCAAGTGTTTCTAGGAATTTGGGTATAGCTATTTCTGCAAGTGAGTTTCTATCTACTTCATCAACATATTCATTTGCAACATAATCAACAACAATATTTAGTTTGTCTTTTTTTTGTGGGATTAATATGCTTTGCGAAGAGGTTCCTTTGTTTAATATTTCTGCAATTATTATTCCTGTGACAATAGACAAAGATATTATTACAGGTAAAATAATCGTGAATTTTGAATTATTATATTTATTCATTATTTGAAAAGTTAATTACTTCAACACCTGCCCTTTTTAAAAGATCTAATCCTTCTGTATTATGATATTCGTTAAGATAAACAACTCTAATTATTCCTGCTTGAATAATAAGCTTTGCGCATTCAATACATGGGGATGTTGTTACGTATAATGTTGCTCCACAACTGTTATTCCCAGATTTTGCCACTTTTGTTATTGCATTTGCCTCTGCATGAAGAACATAGGCCTTAGTTTTATAGTTTTTGTCTTCACATTCATTCTCAAATCCTGCGGGTGTTCCATTAAAACCATCAGAAATTATCATCTTGTCTTTTACTATTAGAGCACCAACTTGACGACGTTTGCAGTAAGAGTTTTTTGACCAAATAACAGCCATTTCGAGATAATGCTTATCAAATTTTTTTTGTTTTTTCAAACCGTTTTGATCATTCATTATAATTTCATTTTTAAAATAAAACGAATAAAAAAAACCCTCCTAAGAGGGGTGTACCCGGGGCCGGGGTCGAACCGGCACTCCAAAAAAGGAACTGGTGTTTGAGACCAGCGCGTCTACCAATTCCGCCACCCGGGCTCTACAATGCAAATATAATATTTTTTTCTTTTAAATAAACTTTTATAAACCTTTAAATAAAAAATTGTTATTTATAATTTTAATATTTGTTTTGAATATCTTTGTAATATGAATAAAAATTGTATTAGAAATATAAGCTTGTCCGAGTTAGAAAATTTTTGCGAGAAATGCGGAGAAAAAAGATTTAAGGCTAATCAAATTAATATATGGTTATGGAAAAAAGGAGCAAAATCTTTTGATATAATGTCAGATTTATCTAAAGGTTTTAGAGAGAAGTTATCTAACAGTTATTTTTTTGATAATATACAAATTGAAACAAAAGTAAAGTCAATTGATAAAACAGTAAAAGTACTGTTTAAATCAATAGATAATCATTTGTTTGAAGGAGTTTTGATCCCAAGTAAAAATAGATCAACAGCATGTATTTCTACTCAAATAGGTTGTGGTTTGAATTGCAAGTTTTGTGCAACTGGGAAACTGGGAATAAAAAGAAATTTAAGTGTGGGCGAAATTTTTGGTCAGGTTTTTGAATTAAATGAACTTAGTAAAACTGAATATGGCAGAGCATTATCAAATATCGTTATTATGGGAATGGGGGAACCATTACTTAATTATGACAATACCTTGAGTGCCATAAACAAAATTATCTCTGGTAAAGGACTGGGGTTTTCGCCACAAAGAATTACGCTTTCTACTGCAGGAGTCGCGCCTAAAATAAAACAACTTGCAGATGATAAAATAAAATTCAATCTTTCAATCTCGTTACATTCTGCAAATAATCAAACTAGGACTAAAATTATGCCTATAAATAAAAAATATGATTTAGAAACATTAAGTGCTGCAGTAAGTTATTTTTATAATAAAACAGGTAAAAGAGTAACTTATGAATATTTATTGTTGAAGAATATAAATGATAATATTTCTGATGCTGAATTGTTGACAAAATTTACAAAAACATCGCCATGTAAAATAAATCTAATTGAATATAATTCGAGAGAAAAAGACTTGTTTGAAGCTTCTGATAAAAAGACAAGTCAATTATTTATAGATTTTCTTGAAAAAAGGAACCTTATTGTTACTTTAAGAAAATCAAAAGGACAGGATATTAGTGCCGCTTGTGGACAACTGGCAAATATAAAAAGCAATAATTTTAGTAATTGAAAAAAAAATTCTATATTAGCAACCAATTAAACTATATATTATGAAGAAAATAGCATTATTATTTATCGTAACAATTTTTTATACGGGACTTGCTTTTACACAAGCTTCTGCAAGTTTTGGATATGATCGTGACATCGTTTTAGAAGAGAAAAATGATTATGTTCGTCTTATTGGAGCAGATTCAGATGGATTTTATGCTTTGAGGATGGATGAAAATGATGAATTGTTCTTAGAGTTTTTTAATGGAGCAACTATGAATCGTGAGTCAACAAATCAGTTGATTTTACCTATGGTTGGAGGAATAAAGTCAGAATTTGTGGCAATGTTTTATCTTGATAGTAAGTTAGTGCTTTTTACACAAGTATTAAATAACACATCAAAAGAAAAATCTCTTTACATACAACATGTAAATAAAAGTGGACAAATTATTGGAGAGCCTAAAATTATTGGAAAACTTGCTAATCAAAATATTAGTGTTGATTTTAATGTTGATTTAACCCCTAATGAGCAAAATATTTTTGTAAATTATAACAGACCTTTTCAAACGTATAATGAGGAACCATTCTTTTTAAAAGTATATGATGCAGATATGGAAGAAATTTATAATAATAAAATTAAACTTCCATTGGTTGATAAGGAGTTTACTATCTCTCAAATAGAAATTGCAAATTCTGGAAATGTCTATATGCTTGCTAAAATTAAGCCAGATCCTAGAAGAGCAAAAAGAATGAAAGTGCTTATTTATGATTATGAACTATTAGTATTTGACAATTTAACTAAAGCGGTTGATTCTTATGAAGTAAAAGGGAAAAAATATATTCTTGTTGATGCAATTTTTGGTTTAGATGATGATGAAAATGTTGATGTTTATGGATTCTTGGTTAGAAAAGGTAAAACAAATTATGAGGGAATATTCCATCAAAAATTGAATACTCAAACAAAAGAATTTATGTTACCGGGTGATTCAAAAAAGGCAGATTATATGTTTGCAAAATCAGAGAAACCAGATTTTAGATCCGAAAGATTGGTTCAAATATATGACCAAATGTATAATTATAAGCTTTTAGATGTGTTGCAATTATCAAATGGAGGTTCGGTTGTAATAGCAGAACATAGTAATTATTGGATGGATTCTATAATTGTTCCAGGTTCTCATGAGATAATTTATAATGATTATTATCGTTTTAACGATGTGCTAGTAGCGTATTGTAATTCGGAAAATACAATGGAGTGGATGACTCGAATACCAAAAAGTCAGTATAGTTATAATGATTTAGGAAGATTTTCGTCTATTGCTTATACAGCTGTCGGAGAAAAAATATTTATATTTTATAATGATCATAAGAAAAATGTTAAATTACTTGAACAACAAAATCTTGATGGATATGGGTATAAAAA
>CAYUWD010000021.1:0-35201 GCA_964448235.1 uncultured Bacteroidales bacterium
GTATTAAACCTTAATTCTGATGGCTCGAACCTAAAAACACTATTCGAGAAGTATAAGCAGATGAATCCGGGTGGTCAGAAACATGGTCTTTCACAACTAAAAATGTAAGCAATATAAAATCTGACAATCAGATTGAAATGCAAATATTCCCAAATCCAAGCAGTCATGATTTTACAGTTAAAACCACACTATCAGACTATAAAAATGCCGAGATTAAAATAGCCGATTTAAACGGGCATTTAAAGGATGTTATACCGGTCATGGGTGAAACAACGATCATCCCGACAAAAGGATGGAAACCGGGGGTTTATGTTTGTAATTTATTTATTGAGGGGAAATTGGTGAAGACTGAGAAATTGGTGTTTGAATAGAGGGATTGGGTAAGGCTTTCAAATAGATAATTACATTCGTCCAGATTCTGAGAAACCCCCACTCACTCGAATTTGCAATCAAAGTCCGTAGGACGAGCTTAACAAAGTTAAATCCACGGCAATAGGGGCTCCTTTTGTTATACAAAATAGAAAATACATACAAAATAATTGTAATTATTTAATTCCATAATCGGAATAATTCCGATTATAGACTTGTTTTTTAACATTTAATTGTTACTTTTACATTTATAAATCGGAAAATATCCGATTATTGGGTACAATATTGACAATATGGATTTTAGAACTATAATAAAAGAATATGCTGAAGCTCCAATATCTAGACATTTGATTTTAGAGCTGCTAAGTGATTATAAGCGACCAAATGATAAAATTAGTGAGCTACTTAAAAGCAAAGAGTTAATTTCTATTAGAAGAGGACTATATATAATCGGACCTAAAATTGACTTACTACAACCAGAGCCATTTTTAATAGCGAACCATCTTAGAGGACCAAGTTATGTGTCATTAGAGTCCGCATTGTCCTATTGGAACATGATACCGGAAAGGACTTATGAAATAAGTTCAGTAACTATAAAAACTTCAAAAAATTATAAAACTCAAGTTGGTCGATTTAGTTACCAACAATTAAAAGTTCCTTATTATTCTTATGGAATAAAAAGTATAGAACATTCAACTAAACAAACAATGTTAGTTGCCTCACCTGAAAAGGCATTGTGTGACAAAATTGTACTAACACCTGGAATTAATCTAAGAAGCAGGAAGCAAACGCAGGAATTTTTGATAGAAGATCTTCGTATTGATAGTGAATTATTAAGGACATTGGATACGGAAATTATTGAATTATGGATAAAAAATGCTCCTAAAAAAAGTAGTCTAGAAATGCTTTTAAAAACTTTAAACGAATTATGATAAAAGAATGGATAGAAGAATATAAGCCTAAAAACGAAGAAGAAATATTATCTGCATTGCGTGAAATAATGCAAGAAATTACTTTAGCTGGTTTGTCAAGAACTGATTTTTTTGAGAAAACTGCTTTTTATGGAGGAACAGCTCTACGTATTTTTTATGGGTTGGATAGATATTCCGAAGATTTAGACTTTTCTTTACTAAATCCTAATTCTAATTTTTCAATTGAGCCTTATTTCAAAGCGATTGTGGCTGAATTTAAGTCATTGGGACTGACTGTTAGTATTATGGAAAAGAAAAAGACAAAACAAACAGCTGTTGAATCAGCTTTTTTAAAGGCTGAAACAATATGGCAAGAAATTGTACTCGAAGACATAATTCAAGAAATTGGAGTTCGTTCCAACAAGACTTTAAAGATAAAAATAGAAGTTGATCGACAGCCTCCTATAAATTTCAAAACAGAAGGAAAGCTATTGCTTCGTCCATTTTCCTTTTATGTCAAATGTTTTACAAAATCAAGCTTGTTTTCTGGTAAAATGCATGCGCTGCTTTTTAGAAAATGGAAAAACAGAGTTAAAGGAAGGGATTGGTATGACTTAGAGTGGTACATAAAAAATGGGATTCCTTTGGATGTAAATCATTTCTTAGCCAGGGCAAAAGACACAAACGATTGGCAAGAAGATAGTATTTCTCCCGAACAGATTATCGAACTATTAGATAAGAAAATTGAATCAGTTTCTTTTAATAGCATCAAAGATGATGTTGGTAAGTTTATCAAGAATAATGATGCTTTACGTATTTGGAGTCCTGAATATTTCAAAGACATAATAGAGAAAATTAAATTTGAGAATTCTTGATATCGTTAAAGTATAAATCTAAAAGTCTTAACAATTTTGCTAATACACTAACTACATTTTTTTTAACTTTGTGTCCTAAAACAAATTACATGGATAATTACATTCGTCCCGATTCTGAAGATTTGAGCAATGCCGAGAAAGAAATTGAAAAGGCTTTGCGTCCTTTAGAATTTGCTGATTTCAGCGGGCAAGAAAATATTGTCGAGAATCTACAGGTGTTTGTTACTGCTGCAAATATGCGTGACGAAGCTTTAGACCATGTATTATTGCATGGCCCTCCCGGTCTTGGAAAAACAACTCTTGCTAACATTATTGCCAATGAGCTGGATGTAGGGTTTAAAGTTTCTTCCGGGCCTGTATTAGATAAACCTGGAGATCTTGCCGGTTTGCTTACCAGCCTTGAGGAAAATGATGTTTTATTCATTGATGAAATACACAGATTAAATCCTATCGTTGAGGAGTATTTATATTCTGCAATGGAAGATTACAGAATAGACATCATGATAGATAAAGGTCCGGCTGCACGTTCTGTACAAATTCCTCTTGAACCTTTTACCCTGATTGGTGCAACAACAAGATCCGGTCTTTTAACAAGTCCGTTAAGAGCTCGTTTTGGAATAAACTGCCATCTTAATTATTACAATTCTGATATTCTTAAGAAGATTATAAAGCGTTCGGCAGGCATACTTGAAGTTCCAATTATTGATGATGCTGCAGCTGAAATATCGAGACGTAGTCGAGGTACTCCACGTATTGCAAATGCCTTATTAAGACGCGTTAGAGACTTTGCACAAGTAAAAGGTTCTGGAACAATAGATTTAAAAATTGCCAAACATTCTCTAGAGGCATTAAGTATAGATAAATATGGTCTTGACGAAATGGATAATAAAGTTTTATCAACAATTGTCGACAAGTTTTCTGGTGGTCCGGTTGGTTTAAAAACAGTAGCAACTGCTGTTGGAGAAGATGAAGGAACTATCGAAGAAGTTTATGAGCCATTTCTTATAATGGAAGGGTTTATAAAACGTACTCCAAGAGGCAGAGAAGCTACAGCAAAAGCATACAAACATCTTGATAAAATAAATCCAGGCTCACAACAAAAATTGTTTTAATTATGAAATTTTTTTCACTATTTATTATTTTACTAATAAGCATTTCAACATTTGCTCAAAAATCTCATAGCGATGTATATGATGTAAAAGAATACAACATTTATTTAGATATTACTGATATTGAAGGCGAATACATCAAAGGACATACGACAATTCGTCTTTCACCCATAGAAGACAATACAGAAATCTTTGAATTAGATTTACTTAAATTAGGTATTGATTCCATTATTTGTCTTGACGCTGAGGTTGATAATTACACCTACAATGATACTTTAATTACTGTGGATTTAGCAACGACTTTTAATTCAGATGAAGAATTAACGATTGATGTATATTATAAAGGAAATCCTGTTATTGATCCTTCAAATTGGGGAGGTTTTTATTTTATGGATGGTTATGCTTTTAATTTAGGCGTTGCATTTGACGATTTACCACATAACTATGGAAGAGTTTGGTTCCCTTGTAATGATGATTTTATTGACAAAGCAATTTACAAAACATATATTACTACCCAAGAAGAACATACGGCTGTTTGCGGAGGGTTATTATCACAAGTAATTGATAATGGAGATAATACAAAAACATATGAATGGCATATTGACCAAGATGTTGCAACATATTTAGTTTCTGTTGCTGTTGGAAATTATGAACATCATTCGCATATATATGAAGGAATCACAGAAGATATTCCTGTTGATTTCTATTATTATCCGGGAGATAGCACACATACTGCAGAATCTTTTGTAAATCTTGATAGTGTTTTAACTATATACGAAACTCATTTTGGCAAATACCCTTGGGATAGAGTTGGTTACGTCGAAGTTCCATTTAATGGTGGTGCAATGGAACACGTATCAAATATTGCAATGGGATATTCATTTGTTGATGGAACACTTGATTATGAATCTCTTTTTTATCACGAATTAGGACACATGTGGTTTGGAGATCTTATAACTTGTTCAAGTGCAGAAGATATGTGGTTAAATGAAGGTTGGGCTACTTATTGTGAAACACTATATCAAGAGTTTTTATATAATTCAGATATTGCAAAATCATATAGAAGAGCTTCGCATGAGGCTGTTTTAAGGTATTATCATATAGAAGATGAGGGCTTTCAGCCTTTATTTCCAATGCCTCAAAACTTAACATATTCAAGAACAGTATATGAAAAAGGAGCAAGTACAGTGCATGCTTTAAGAGGATACTTAGGTGATGATGTGTTTTTTCCTGCAATCACTCAGTTTTTGCAAGAAAACGAATTTAAATCTGTCTCATCTTACGACATGAGAGATTTTTTGTCTTCATATACAGGAATTAATATGACCGATTTCTTTAATGACTGGGTTTTTTCTCCAGGTTTTGTACATTATTCAATTGATTCAACTTACATAACAGATAATGGAGGATCATTTGATGTTACAGTATATGTACATCAAAAATTAAGAGGAAGAGAGACTTATGCCAATTCAAATAAAATTGAAATTTCTTTTATGAACACTGACTATTCTATACAATCAAAAATTATGGAATTTGATGGTGAATATGGAGAACAAACTTTTACAATTCCATTTTATCCAATATTAACACTTTGTGACTATAATGAAATAAGTTCTGATGCAACAATTGATGAAACTAAATTTATAACTAGCACAGGAATAAAATACTATACAAATACATACTTAAATCTAGATGTTCAAAGTGTAAATGAAACAGATAGCACAATGTGTAGAATCACTCATAATTGGGCAGCTCCGGATCCGTTTATTTCAGACATTCCCGGTCTTATTCTTGCTAATCACAGATATTGGTTAGTTGAAGGTGTCTTTTCTGGAAATTTTAAGACAAAAGGTAAATTTAGTTACAATCCTAATACTAATACTTATGGATATCTTGACAACAATTTTATAACCAATAGTGTAGATTCTTTGGTTATAGTTTATAGACCTGATAAAAACACAAATTGGACAATACAAGAAAGTAGTAATTCTCATGCTTTAAAACAATTAAAAATAGATTCTCTTAAAATTGGAGAATATTCACTTGCTATTTATGATTGGGAAAACTATACTAAAATGAAAAACAACAAAATTATTAGCTCTTTAATTGATGTATATCCAAATCCTAATAATGGTAATTTCAATTTGAAATTAGATGATCATTTTTATGGTAATATCTATATAATTAACTCATCTGGAAAAATAGTTGCCAAACAAAACGATTCATCTATATTTTCAGAAATCGCATTTAATATAAGTAATTTATCAAATGGATTATATTTTGTAAGAACACATAATTTAGATACAGGAGAAATTATAACTAAAAAGTTTATTATTCAAAAATAAGTAAAAATGAGTTTTGTAAAAGAGTTGGAATGGAGAGGCATGATACACGATATGATGCCTGGAACAGAAGAGTTGTTGAACAAAGAATTTGTTACTGCATATGTTGGAATTGACCCTACAGCAGACTCCTTACATATAGGACACCTTGTAAGTATAATGATGTTAAAACATCTTCAACTTTCAGGTCATAGACCTGTAGTTGTTTTAGGCGGAGCAACAGGAATGATTGGTGATCCAAGTGGGAAGTCACAAGAACGAAATCTTCTTGATGAAGCGACATTAAGGCATAATCAAGAGGCTATTAAAAACCAAATTTCAAAGTTCCTGGATTTTGAAACCAGTGATAAAAATAAAGCCGAATTAGTTAATAACTACGATTGGATGAGTAAATTCTCATTCTTAGATTTTATTCGTGATGTAGGAAAACACTTAACGGTAAACTACATGATGGCTAAAGATTCAGTTAAGAAAAGAATCAGCGGAGAAGAAAAAAGCGGAATGTCATTTACCGAATTCACATACCAATTAGTGCAAGGATATGATTTCTACCATCTTTACAGAAATTATAATTGTAAACTGCAAATGGGTGGAAGTGACCAATGGGGAAATATTACAACCGGAACAGAGTTGATTCGTCGTAAAGATTCCGGTGAGGCTTTTGCACTTACTTGTCCATTAATTACTAAAGCAGATGGAGGAAAATTCGGCAAAACCGAATCTGGAAATGTCTGGCTTGATCCGGAAAGAACAAGCCCATATTCATTCTACCAGTTCTGGTTAAATGTTTCTGACGAAGATGCTGTTAAATATATTAAGATATTTACCATACTAGATGAGAAAACCGTAACAGATTTAGTTAAAGAACACAGTGAGGCTCCACATATGAGACTGTTACAAAAGAAATTAGCCGAAGAGATCACTACAATGGTGCACTCCAAAGAAGATCTTGAAACTGCTATTGAAGCATCAAACATATTATTTGGAAAATCAACAAGTGATAGTCTTAAGAAGCTCGATGAAAAAACATTTTTAAGTGTTTTTGAAGGAGTTCCAATGTTTGAAGTAAATAAATCTGAACTAAAAGACGGCCTGGGCATTTTTGATCTATTAACAGAATCTACAGCAATATTTCCTTCTAAAGGAGAGTTACGTAGAACAATACAAGGAAACGGATTGAGCATAAATAAAGAGAAATTTACAGACCCTGATGGATCAATAGATTTTTCATATTTAATAAACGATAAATATATATTGGTTCAAAAAGGAAAGAAAAATTATTTTCTAATTCTAGCAAAATAGTATGCTTTTTGTAATCAGTTAGTTATGTCGCCAAAATCATAGTATTATGAATAAAAAAATTATTGCATTTAGTTTAAGTTTATTCCTGATTAGTCTGAGTTTATTCTCTCAGGAAGATTCGATAAGCATATCGAAATGTCAGGAGTTTGCACTTTTTGTAACCGGGCAAGAATTTCCGGCATCAAATACTGATACAACAATTGACCGTACTTTCTGGACAGAATACCAATCAAAAATAAATGAAGACTGGCCAACAATGGACAGCTCTCGTTTAAGTCCGATGTGGAAGTGGAGCGAAGAAGTTATCAGACCAGAAATTAATGATAGTTTAATGCTTTTTTATCCATTCTCAGGACCGGATTTTTTGCATGCTTATACTCTCTTCCCTAATGCATCGGGATACTTATTTCTGGCTCAAGAACAATTGGGAGAAATCCCCGATTTAACTAATGCAAGTCAAAGAGATTTATCAGATTACTTAGATAAATTTTATTACTCAATTCGTGATATTTATAAAAGAAGTTATTTCATTACAGGACGTATGAATACTGACTTACATAATGCAAGAGTAAAAGGTGTTTTGCCTGTAATAATCTTCTTTATGGCTCAAACCGGACATGAAATTCATGAAGTAACTTATGAAACATTTGATACTGAAGGCAATTTTAAAGAGCTAACAAGCGTAAGTGGAAGATTTGCAAATACTGAGTGTATCAATATACAGTTTAGTGAAAATGGCTCAGACACAGTTAAAAATCTGCGTTATTTCAGATGCGACATTTCAGACAGTGGGTTTAATATCACACCTATCTTCAAATCATTCCTTGATGATCTTGACAATGTAAATACTTATGTGAAATCAGCATCCTATTTGCTTCATTATGGAACCTTTTCTACAATCAGAAATATTATTTTAGACAATTCTAATTCTGTTCTTCAAGACGACACAGGTATACCTTATAAATATTTCAAAGAAGAAACCTGGACTGCAAAATTATTTGGAGTTTATGTTAAACCAATATCTGACTTTACAAGTCCGTATTTGATGCAAGAGGATTTAAAAGCTATTTATGACAAGGGCGAAAACATAGATTCTCTTCCATTTTCTCTAGGATATCACTGGAGAACAGGGGAACAAAATCAGATGTTTTTTATTAGAAAAGCTGAAGAAGTAAACACAAATTCAGAGGAAGAAATACCGGAATAATGGCAAAAAGATCTCTTAAGAAAGGTACTATGATTTATCCTTTACCGGCAGTAATGGTAAGTTGTGGTTTCACCCCGGATGAGTATAATATTATTACAGTAGCATGGACAGGGACAGTCTGTTCTGAACCTCCCATGTGCTATATTTCAGTTAGAAAAAACAGACATTCATACGATATAATTAAAAAGAATATGGAGTTTGTTATAAACCTGACGAACAGCAAACTTGCATATGCTACAGATTGGTGTGGAGTAAGGTCCGGAAAAAAATACGATAAATTTAAAGAAATGAAGCTTACTCCTGCAAAAGCACAGATTGTTTCATGCCCGATTATTGAAGAGTCTCCATTAAGTATCGAGTGTAAAGTAACTCAAATTGTTGAACTTGGTTCTCACGATATGTTTATTGCCGAAGTTGTTGCTGTAAATGCAGACGAGTCTCATTTTGATAAAAACACAGACGAATTTCAACTTGCTAATGCAGAAATGATGTGCTACTTGCATGGAAAATATTATAATGTGGGGAAGAAAATTGGCAAATTTGGATACGCTGTTCAAGGCACCAGTAAAAAGAAGAAGTAATACCAATGTAACCACAAAATGCCGTATTGGATAGCAGATTGTTTTTTTGGTTATTCAAGGCAAAAAATATGCTCAAAACAGAGTTCTGTAAATATTTTTTAACGAAGTAGAAACAAAAAACAATCATTTTATATGCGGCATTATGTGGTTACATTGGTATAAGTACACCCGATACAGCCTTTTTGAGTCATCCAGACATTTGAACATTTTACACGATTATATGTTATAAAAGTAAAATATAACAAACTATGGATACAGTAAATGTAAAATGGAATGAGAATCTATCGTTTACTTCTGAAATTGACGGACATAAAATAGAAATTGATGCAAAACCAGAAAATGGAGGGCAAGACAAAGGCCCAAGACCAAAACCTTTAATATTAACTGCATTAGGAGGTTGCACTGGAATAGATGTTGTTGACATATTAAAAAAAATGCGCATTAAACCCGACAAATTTAATGTTAAAGTTGAAGGTAAATTAACAGAATCCTACCCTAAACATTATTCTCAAATTACTGTAATTTATGAATTTAAAGGTGAAGAACTAAATGAGGAAAAAGTAAAAAAAGCTGTTTTGTTGTCAGAAGAAAAGTATTGTGGAGTTAGTCATATATTAAAACAGGTTGTAAAACTCACACACAAAATTATTATTAATAATGAAATTGTAGAATAAGTTACATACATAAATAATAACTGTATTAACATTTGAATTTTTTACAATTTTTATATCTATCTAAAAATAAATAAACCCGATTTTATTCGGGTTTATTTATAAGATAAAATATAAACCTTAATGTTTTATAAATTTTCTAATTTCTATCTCTTTTCCCATATTTATTTCTAAAACATAAGTGCCAATAGAATAATTTTTTACATCAATTTCAATATTTTTTGAATCAACATCTTTTTGATAAACAAGTTCGCCAAGAATATTATATATAGAAATCTTTTTAATTATACCATTATCTGAAATAATATTCAATTGCTTATCTGTTGGATTAGGATAAATTTTCAATTCATTTGAAATTTCTTTAATGTAATTTACCCAGTTTACAACAATAGTTTCGTTATCCGAACATCCATTGTTTTCTGTAACAGTTAAATAATAAGTTCCAGGAAGTAAGCCTATAAGTTCAAGAGATGTTTCCATAGCATTATGATCCCACACAACAGCGTAAGGTTCTGCACCACCACTAACAGAAACGCTAATGCCACCATCAGTTACAAGTTCTCCACTTGCAGGAGTAACGGTATAATCAATAGTTGGTGTTTCACCTACAATAATATAATCTTCATAAGAAGTAGTATTTCCACCATACATGTTTTCTGAAGTTAACGCAATAGTATATATACCTGGACTATCATAAGTATGAGTAGGATTTTGATCTGCAACTAAACTAGACCCATCTCCAAAATTCCAACTCCATGTGTCAGGATTATTGCTACTAAGGTCTGTAAGTGAAACAGTTAATTCATCACAACCTTCTGTTACATCTGCAGTAAATGATGCAACAGGAGCAGCTCCATCAGTAGTAACAGTTTCGCATTCAACATCAAAGCAACCATTATCGTCCGTTACAGTTACACAATACAAACCTCCTGAAAGGTCATTATATGTATATTCTGTTAAACTTGTATTTATCTCTTCTAAACTTGTAGATGTAAGAATATAATCTGGTATTCCACCTACTATATTTAGCGTTAAGGTTCCATCATTAGCTCCCGGTGCAGATTCATTTGTTGAACTCATTGTCACAGACAGTTCTGGATGTATTGTAACATTTGCACTGCCTTCATCTCCCCAACAACCTTCTGCTGATTGTGCTCTAAAGTAATAATCTCCACTTGTAGCAATTTCTTCACTAGAACTTGGATTCGCTATACTTGTTCCAGCACTTGTTGTTCCTTGGAAGTAAATAGTTCCTCCATCACCACCATTAGCAGTTAGAATAATTGTGCCACCACATTGTGTGCCACCACCAGTAACAGTTACAGGGTCAGGAATTTCATTTATAGTAACTATGGCAGAACCTTCATCACTCCAGCAACCTTCTGCTGATTGGGATCTAAAGAAGTAAGTACCGCTTGATGAAACAACCTGAAATGTAGAAGGGGTACCGGTATCTTCGCCTCCACTTGTTGTTCCTTGCCAATAAACGGATCCGCCTGCACCACCTGTAGTGGTAAGTTCCATTGTTCCACCACATTGGGTTCCTCCTCCACTAACTGTTACAGGATCTGGGACATCATTTATTGTAACTGTTGCAGAGCCTTCATCACCCCAGCATCCTTCTGCTGACAAAGATCTAAAATAATAAGTTCCATTTGTAGAAATATTTTCTGATGTGCTTTCTGTTGCGCTACTTGTCCCGCCACTAGTAGTACTTTGCCAATATATTGTTCCGCCAGTTCCACCACTAGCTGTTAATGTCATTGTGCCTCCGCATTGGGTACCACCACCAGTAACAGTAACAGGATCAGGAATTTCATTTATAATTACTTCTGCAGAACCTTCATTACTCCAGCATCCTAATGGAGTAACTGAACGGAAATAATATGTGCCGCTTGAAGAAACTTCTTCAGATGAACTTGCGGTTGTCATACTTGTTCCACCACTTGTTGCGCCTTGCCAGTAAATCGTTCCGCCAGTTCCACCACTAGCTGTTAATGTAATTGTACCGCCACATTGAGTTCCTCCTCCACTAACTGTCACAGGTAAAGGATTTGCACCAATTATAATATAATTAGTCATTTCTAGATCATCACTTCCTTGTGGATTAGTAACAGTCAATGTAACAGTATAGCTTCCTGGACTATCATAATAATGTTCAGGATTTTGCTCGCTTGATATGTCTCCATCTCCAAAATCCCAATACCATGAATCTGTATTTAATGAAGATTGATCTATAAATTGAACAGTAAGATCATTACATCCGGATGTAACATCTGCAATAAAATCAGCTGTTGGTGGTGATGGACAGATATTAGGATAAATAGAGAAAGATGTGTTAAAACTACTAGTAAAAGCATCATTAGTATTTTCCCAATATCCGGAATATTTTATATATGCTGTAGAAGGGAATGATGAACCTTCACCTCTATTCTCGACCTGATAAACATTAAATGTATCCTGTGGACTTGTATAATATATCTGATATCCTATAAAAAATTCCTCAGGTACAGTTGTAGAACTTGTGAAAGTTAGTTCATTATATGCACTTGGTGTAAATTCTGATAAATAAAAATCTTCTGAATACAATTCATTATCCGGCAATCCTCCATTTTCATCCCAAATTTTAACAGTAATATAACCACTACCTGTTAAATCATCAGCGTGTTTAACGCCTAATTTTACTCCAGTCACAAGATTATTTATGTGTGAATCATAATATTCTGCAAATTCAGTAAAATTATAATCATTTGGTCCTGTAAAATATCCATTAGCCAAAGGATAATAAACAGGATAATTATCTGAAGCTTCAATATTATCTTTATATTCACAAGTTGTCGGAGCACTTGTTATTGTTATATAATTCTCACTTGTTATTTCATCATTTCCTTGAGAATTACTAACAAATAATGTAACATCATAAGTTCCCGGAGTATCCCATGTCACTGTTGGATTTGTAGCAGATGATGTTTCAGGGCTTCCTCCCTCAAAAGTCCATGACCAATTATCAGGAATACCGCTTGAAGCATCTGTAAAATATACCGTTTGTCCAACAGTCGCTGTAGTTATATTAGAAGAGAAGTTTGCAATTGGAGGAGCTGTTGCCACATCAACAGCATAAGCCTTAATACATAAATCATATTCATTATCTATTATTCCAGCTCCTACTTCTGACCAACTTGCTCCATTACCACTAACCCAACATTTTCCAGTTTCAATGGTTGCTGCTGATGCATATCCTACATATTCTGCTTCAACCGGAATAATATAAGTTTCTCCAGGAGTATTATATCTGACTTTAATATAAAAATCATTCCCAGAGCTAATATTTATAGGAGTTGCTAGTTCATAAGTATAATAACCAGGGTATATACATGTCTGTACTCCAGTTGTTCCAAGAATATTGCTTAAAGTAAATCCGTTAAAATCATCATATACTTCGAAAGTAATGCTTGTGCCTGCATCGTTTACATATGAACCTAACATAGTTATTTGTTGGTTATCTGTGGCAACATATTTTACTAATCCATAATCATCCCCATCTCCATAACCAACAACAGAAATTGCTCCAAAATCGTCATAATAATATACCTCACTCGAACTATTGTAATCAATATTTGAAGGAAAATATGCAACAGAACTTAATGCTTCTGTATCTTCATAAGAAATATAAAAATATCCAGATTCACCCCAACCCGAACCCCAAGAGTTTTTAATTATCCAGGCTCCTGTTGATGAGGGGCTAACCAGATCTCCTGTAACGATTTTATTGTTATCCCAACCAACAATAGCAACACCATGATTTGTGCCTTCAGAACCATTATAATAATATGTTTCATCAGAATTGTTCATATAGTTACTATCAAAATACATATTGCAGTAAATCACACCATTATTCATAATTGCCTGTTTAATAATATCTGCACTATATCCAGTATCATCAATTCCAGGGAGAAATCTTGCTTCAGCAACATATGCAACCGGCGTTTGACCTGTAACACAACTTGGATTTAAAGGTAAAGTATATGGGTCATCTGCTTCACTTATTGGACCTGCTCTTCGAGAAAGATATGCCGTTGACAAATCATAATTTCCTCCTTCACTAGGTGTCCAGTCAAAACCATGACATGTTGCAAGATTCTGTTCTGATAAATCAAATGTTGCAAGACCTTGTTTTTTCCAGTAAGATTCAATTGTAGCATATGTAGCAAATGCCCAGCATGCACCTTCTAAACCCTGATCTTTTACAGGAGTTAAATAAGCTCCTCCATCAACAGTTCTCAAGTCATATGCAGAAGGAATACCTTTAGGAGTATTTACCTGCAGATTATCAAAATTTCTTTTCAAGGGAGATGGTCTTTCTCCTAAGATATGACCATCAACTGTTTGCATTTCTAGTAATCCAGCATTTTTTTTCTGAACATAATTTATATATTCAGGATTAGTTGGTTGTATTTGTAAATTTTGTTGAGCAAATATATTTATCCCAAAAATCATTAATAATAATAATAATCGTATTTTTTTCATAATCGTTGATTTAAGTTATATAATTAACAAAAATAAGACGAAAATTTTAAAAAATGGTTGACAAAATATAATTATTGACCTTTAAAAAAATTTTGTAACATCTCTCTCTCGTATTTAGAGCAATTCTAAACTGCATAAATACTGTTATATAACACAGAGGCAGAGGTTTTAGAATAAAAAAAATATTTCTATTATTGTAGTGCGTTAAAAAAATTTATAATCTAATATTAATTAAAATTTAGAATGATGAGTGCAAAAGTTGAACAATTTATGGCAAAAGTAATTGCTAAAAATCCTGTTGAAAAGGAATTTCATCAGGCAGTACAGGAAGTAGTAGAATCATTATTACCTTTTGTTGAAGAGAACCCAAGATACAATGGTATTTTAGAAAGAATTGTTGAACCAGAAAGAATTATAATATTTAGAATTCCATGGTTAGATGACAAAGGGAATCAACAAGTAAACAGAGGTTTTAGAATTGAAATGAATTCTGCAATTGGTCCATACAAAGGTGGGATGAGATTTCATCCAACAGTAAATCTTGGAATTCTAAAATTCTTAGCTTTTGAACAAGTATTTAAAAATGCATTAACAACATTACCTATGGGTGGTGGTAAAGGTGGTTCTGATTTTGATCCAAAAGGAAAATCCGATAATGAGGTGATGAAATTTTGTCAAAGTTTAATGACAGAATTACAACGCCACATTGGTCCAGATACAGATGTTCCTGCTGGAGATATTGGTGTTGGTGGACGTGAAATTGGTTATATGTTTGGACAATACAAACGCATTCGTAATGAATTTACCGGAGTATTAACTGGTAAGGGTCTTCATTGGGGAGGTAGTTTAATTCGCCCTGAAGCAACAGGATATGGTGCTACATACTTCGCAGAAGAAATGTTAAAAACCCGTGGTGACTCTTTTAAAGATAAAACTGTTGTTATTTCAGGTTCTGGAAATGTTGCACAATTTGCAACACAAAAAGTAACACAACTTGGTGGTAAAGTTGTTACATTATCTGATTCTTCTGGCTTTATTTATGATCCATCAGGAATTGATGCCGAGAAATTAGCTTATGTAATGGAGCTTAAAAACATAAAACGTGGTCGAATCAAAGAATATGCTGAAAAATATGGTTGTGAATATTATGAAGGACAAAGACCATGGGGTATTAAATGTGAAGTAGCTCTTCCATGTGCAACACAAAATGAAATTAACCTAGAAGACGCTAAGACATTACTAGCAAATGGTTGTTATTGCGTATCTGAAGGAGCAAATATGCCAAGTGTTCCTGAAGCAGTTGAATTATACGTTGAAAATAAAATTCTTTTTGGTCCTGGTAAAGCAGCTAATGCTGGTGGTGTTGCAACTTCGGGATTAGAAATGTCTCAAAATTCTCTCCGCCTTAGTTGGAGTAGAGAAGAAGTTGATGAAAAACTTCATAATATTATGATAAATATTCATGAAACCTGTGTTAAATATGGAAAAAAAGGGGACTTTATAAACTATGTTGATGGCGCAAATATTGGCGGTTTTGTTAAAGTTGCTGAAGCAATGCTGGCACAAGGTCTTGTATAAATTATTTTAAATAAAAGCTTATGTTATCGCATAAGCTTTTATTTTTTTTATATAATTGAGAAATAATTTATTATTATCTTTCACATTTAATTATTAATTTTTTCAGCATATGCGAATACAAAGAATCTTGAAAGAAAAAGAAAAAATCGAGCAAAATAGCATTGATTTATCACAATTTAAAAAACAAATAGAAAAATACAAAGGGAAAAGAGGTAATGTAATTCCATTATTACAGTCTGCAATGTCAATATATGGATATTTACCAGAAATTATCTTTGAAACATTAGAAAAAGAGCTTGGTATTAGTAAAAGTCAAATGTATGGTGTTGCTACGTTTTATTCCCAGTTTCGCTTATCTCCCGTAGGAAAACATATCGTTAAAGTATGCCATGGAACGGCTTGCCATGTTCAAAATGCCACAGCTCTAACAGAATCTCTCGAAGAAGCTCTTAAAATAAGCGATGGTGAAACAACTGAAGACGGTTTATTTACTCTTGAGTCTGTTGCTTGTCTGGGTTGTTGTTCACTAGCTCCGGTTATAATGATAGGTAACGAAGTTTATGGAAAACTTACTGGAAGCAAAGCAGTTAAAATAATTAATGAAATTAAACTTAAAGAAAAGGAATAGCATATGAGCAAAACTCAGGTTATTGTCGGTTTAGGTAGTTGTGGAATTGCTGCCGGCGCATCAAAAGTTTATGATAAGTTAAAAGCAATTAAAGATATTGAAAACTTAGATTTTGAATTAAAAAAAACCAGTTGTGTTGGTATGTGTTACAAAGAACCTCTGGTTGAAATCGTAGATAAAAATGGAACTTTCCTTTATGGAGACATTAACGAAGACAGGGTTATTGATTTAGTGCATGAACATATAGTAAATCAGAACCCACTTAAAGATTTAGTTGTTAAATCAGAACTATTTGATACAGGTGAAGAAGATTTTTTTGATTCGCAAGTAAAAATTGCCTTACGTAATTGTGGACATATTGAACCCGAAGACATTAATGAATATATTAATAATAATGGATATAATGCATTAAAGAAAATTGCTAAGGATAGCATTAATCGTGAACAAGTTATACAGATTATTAAAGATTCTGGATTACGTGGTCGTGGTGGTGGTGGTTTTAGTACCGGCATGAAATGGAGATTTGCGTATAATTACGAAGCTGATGAAAAGTTTATCATATGTAATGCAGACGAAGGTGATCCAGGTGCATTTATGGATCGTTCCTTATTAGAAGGTGACCCACATGCAGTTATAGAAGGTATGATAATCGGTGCTTACGCTATAGGCGCTACTCAAGGTGTTATATATTGTAGAGCAGAGTATCCTTTGGCAATCAAACGTTTAAATATTGCCTTAGATCAAGCACGTAAATATGGCTTTCTAGGAACTAACATCTGTGGAATTGACAATTTTAATCTTGATATCTTTGTAAAAGAAGGAGCAGGAGCGTTTGTTTGTGGAGAAGAGACTGCTCTTATGGCATCAATCGAAGGACATAGAGGAATGCCTCGTAAACGTCCTCCTTTCCCCGCAGAATCAGGATTATGGCATAAACCATCTAATGTTAATAATGTGGAAACTCTAGCTAATATCCCATGGATAATTTTTTATGGGGCTAAAGAATATTCAAAATACGGAACTGAAAATTCTAGTGGAACAAAAGTTTTTGCATTAACAGGTAAAATAAATAGAGGTGGATTAGTTGAAGTCCCTCTAGGAATTACAATAAACGAAATTATTTTTAAAATAGGAGGTGGAATACCCGAAGGAAAGAAATTTAAAGCTGTACAACTTGGTGGTCCATCAGGTGGTTGTGTCCCAGCATATTTGGGCGAAACAATAATTGATTATGATTCTGTTAGAAGTACTGGTGCTATTATGGGTTCCGGTGGTATGGTTGTTATGGATGAAACAACATGTATGGTTGATATGGCAAGATTTTTCCTAGATTTTACAAAAAAGGAATCTTGTGGAAAATGTACTTTCTGTAGAATTGGAACACAAAGAATGCTCGAAATCCTTACTCGTATTTGTAATGGTGAAGGAGTCGAAGGAGATATAGAGAAATTAGAAGAACTTGCTCATAAAATTATTGAAAATTCGTTATGTGGATTAGGGCAAACTGCTCCAAATCCTGTTTTAACTACTATTAAGTATTTTAGAGACGAATATGAAGCACACATTCGAGATAAAAAATGTCCTGCAAAAAAATGTAAAAAATTACTTACTTACGAAATTATTGAAGATAATTGTACCGGATGTACTGTCTGTGCAAGAAATTGTCCAACTAATGCAATTTCTGGAGAGCGTAAAATGGCGCACTTTATCGATCAGGATAAATGTATTAAATGTGGTGTTTGTTACTCAAAATGTAAGTTTGAGGCAATTAGTCTAACTTAAAACTTTTCGAATAATGGAAAAAATTAATGTAATAATAAATGGAAAACCTGTTCAAGGCTATCCAAATGAATATATACTTGATGTTGCAAAGAGAGAAGGAATTATAATACCAACTTTGTGTAATGATGAAAGATTAGAACCTTATTCTTCCTGTTTTGTGTGTGTTGTGGAAATTGAGGGAATGCCAAAACCTCAACCATCTTGCTCTACAAGAATAACAGAAGGAATGGTAATAAATACTGAAAGTAAAAAAGTATATGAAGCTAGGAGAACAGCACTAAATCTATTATTAAGCAATCATTATGCAGATTGTGTAGCTCCTTGTAAAGAGACTTGTCCTGCTGGTGTAGACGTACAAGGATACATTTCTCTTATAGAAAAAGGTTTATACAATGAAGCTATTGCTTTAATTAAAAAAGTAAACCCTTTGCCTGCAATATGCGGTCGTGTTTGTGTACGTCCTTGTGAAGCTGCTTGTCGTCGTAATTTGCTCGATGAAGGGACTGGTGTTGGAATAGATTATATGAAAAGATTTGCAGCAGATTATGATTTAGAATCAGTAAATAAATTTATTCCTGAAAAAGAACCTGCAACAGGAAAAAAAGTCGCTATAATTGGTGCTGGCCCTGGTGGACTTAGTGCCGCATACTATCTACAATTAAAAGGGCACCAATGCGATATCTTTGAAGCTCAAAACTTACCTGGCGGATGGTTACGATTTGGGATTCCTGAGTATCGACTTCCAAACGAAATAATTGACAAAGAAGTAAAAAACATAACAGATCTTGGTGTCAATATTTTTTATAACAAAAAATTAGGGGATAACTTAAAATATAAAGATATTCAAGATAAATATGATGCAACAATCCTTACTATTGGTTCTCAAAGAGGAACTCTATTAAGAGCTGAAGGTGAAGATGCTGAAGGAGTATTTTCTGGCATTGATTATCTTAGAAATATGGAAGTTACAGGTCAAAGATATGACTTTAAAGGAAAAACAGTAGTTGTCGTTGGCGGGGGAAATACCGCAATGGATTGTTGTCGTTCTGCAATGAGATGTGGTAGTACAGATGTTAAAATTGTTTATCGTCGTACCGAAAAAGAAATGCCTGCTAACCCAATTGAAATTCATGAATCTAAACTTGAAGGCGTTGATTACATGCTTCTACATAATCCTGTTAAAGTAAATAAAGATAAAAATGGAAAATTAGAATCTGTAACTTTAATTAAAATGGAACTTGGTGAACCAGATGCTTCTGGTCGTAGACGTCCAGTTCCTATAGAAGGTTCTGAATTTGATCTAAAATGTGATTATATCTTAGCTGCTATTGGGCAAAAAACCGACATAAATTTTCTTGAAGATGTAAATAGTGTTGCAAAAAACGGTGAACTTAAACCTAACAAATGGGGCGATATTGATGCCGATCCAATAACGCTACAAACAGGCATTCCAAATATGTTTGCTGCAGGAGATGGTGTAACAGGACCTGCAACTTTAATTGAAGCAATTGCACAAGCAAATATTGCATGGTTAAGCTGTCATCAATACTTAACAGGACAAGATATTAAGCCTGCTGAAAAACCATTTGTAAGTAAAAAAGATAACTTTAAAAAACAAGATCCTAACGATTATTTAGGAAGATATCAAAAGCAAATGCGTCAGGAAATGCCTGTTCTTGATCCTAAAGATCGTGTTAATTATAAAGAAGTTGAACTAGGATACACTAATGAAAATGTAGCTAAAACAGAAGCTAACAGATGTTTTGAATGTGGATGTTCAGAGTTCTTCGATTGTAAGCTACAGCAATATGCAACAAAATACAATGTCGATCAAAAATACTACGCCGGAGAATTTCGTCAATATAACATAGACTTTTCACATCCCTTAATTGAAATTGATAACAATAAATGTATTCTATGTTCTAAATGTATTAGAGTCTGTGATGAAGTTGTAGGAGCAAAAGCTTTAGGCTTGGTAGAAAGAGGCTTCGAAACATATGTCGCTCCAAGTTTAAATAAAAAATTAACAGAAACAAACTGCGAAAATTGTGGTATGTGTATCTCAATATGTCCTACTGGAGCTATTACAGAAAATGTACCATTTAAAGTAATGCCAATTAAAGCCGATAAAATTAATACAATAGATTGCTTTACTTCAGAAGGAGCAAGCATTGAACTGTTTCATAAATCTAATTTCTATTTCAGAGCAGAAGGAACATCAGGAATTGCTAATGAAAATAGGAACATCGGAAAACATGCAAAATTTGGATATCGTATTTTTAACGATCTTGAACGATTAACAAAACCAATGTTAAAAGAAAATGGTCAATGGAAAGAAATTGACTTTGATCAAGCATTTAATATTATACATAAAAATATTAAAGGAAATGAACAAGACACAATGGTTTTTGCAGGTGGAAGACTAAGTAACGAGGAACTTTATCTTACTCAAAAATTTACTCGAGCCGCTCTTAAAACAAATAATATTACATGTTTAAATTATGTTGACAGAGGAACAGGATATCTCTATAATACATACAAAAATGTACCACTAAATCAGTTTAAAGAGACCAATAAAATCTATATCATTGGCTCTAATATTAATTATAGTAATCCACTAATAAATCATGCTATTTTTAATGCCGCAGCAATAAATGGAGTAGAGATTATACTCATTACAGAAAATGATGATGCAAAACTTGCATATAAATGCAATAAAACAATTAAAGTTGAATCATATCATGCATTTATTAAAGCTGTAAATAAATTATTTGTTGACAAAAAATGGTATAATAAATTCTTTATTGATAACAATGTTGATGGATTTAATAAATATCTAGAAGAGTTAAAATCAGAAAATCTTGACTCTTTATGCAAAAAAGCAAAGATTAATAAAGAAGATTTAGAACAATTCACGAACTCATATAATAAAGAACTTAATTCAATTGTTGTTTTTGCTGAAAATGAAGTGTCTTCTAATGTTGCAAGTGAAATTACAAATATGTTAATGCTTAGTGGAAAACTTGGAAAAACTGCAAATGGAATGTTTGCAATAAAAGAAAAAAACAATTCACAAGGCATTATAGATATGGGAATAAGACCAATTTTAGGTGTTGGAGGTGTGCCTTTTAATGAAGACTATCTAAAATATGCTTCTAAATATTATAATAATCAGGGTCCTTCGGCAGATGCTATTTGTCAGTGTGATAAAGTTTTAAATGGAGAATTTAAAAAATTCATGATTTTTGGCGAAGATCCTATAGGAACAGCAATAAATTCTCAAAAAATAAAAACTTGGTTTAAAAGTTCTGATTTTATGATCGTACAAGATTATTTTATGACTGAAACAGCAAAAATGGCTGATTTGGTGTTACCGGCAAGTTTCCACTTTGAAACCGGTGGTAGTTTTACAAATACTCAAAAATTTATCTTACCATTTGAAAAATCTGCAACACCTCCTTGCAAAAATGATAATTTGCAACAATTAGCAAAATTATTTCACGCATTTGGCATTGAACAATCTGATGATAAAGATGTTATCTTTGATGAAATTACTAATTTACTATCAAAAGCTGCAGAACACAAACTTAAATTCAATAATACCGTAGATAATAATGATTCAAAGTATTTCGATTTTAGTTGTGACATTATGCTTAAAAAAGTTTCAGAAATTGTAGATTTTAATTAAAAAAATGAGAAAATGAAAAATTTTAAAACAATAAATGACATTCTTGATTTTGCTATAAAGAGAGAACAAAGTGCAGTAGACTTTTATACAAGATTAGCTAGTGATACTTCCAATAAAGAAATGAATCAAATTTTTCTCCAATTTGCAAAAGAAGAAATGGGACATAAAGCATTTTTAATGAAAATTAAGAAACAGGGTGAATTTAACATTGAACCAAATAAAATTGCAAATATTAAAGTTTCAGATTATATAATTTCGGAAAACAAAGAAACTGAAAAGTTAACTTATTCTGAAGCTCTTATTTTAGCTGCAAGAAGAGAAAAAGCCGCATATGATCTTTATATAAAACTTAGTGAAGCTGCTACAAACACAGAATATACAAACCTATTCCTTTCTCTTGCACAAGAAGAACTAAAACATAAAAATCGTTTTGAAACGGAATACGATGACTATTTAAGTAGAGAAAATTAGAATTTTTATAAATTTTAAAAAAGCCCTGATAATTTTAACTATCGGGGCTTTTAAGCTTAGTATATGACAAAAATTTGTTTTTTACAGTCCGTGAGTTACAAATGTCAGCACTAATGTTTTTGGCGTATATCTTTGCTATGACTGTTCCGAAAGCTTTCGGAATTGAAGTCTACAAAGATTACGATGTGCTGAGCATTTTGTCGAAGTATGTCAGAAATTTTTGTCATGTACTAAGTAAAATTAGTTTAAATACTATATTATTAATTTTGTTTAAAATTTATTCAAACTATAATCTAAATCTTATGTTTAATTCTCTTTAACTTATGTTGTTTAGCATTTGATAAAAAACAATAATATTTGTATGGAGTTTTTTGTTAAATTTATTCTTTTAAATAATTGTTTATTATGCAAGATAAAACCTCACTCAAAAAAATACTGGCAGAAAATAAAGAACGTCTTAAAGAATTAATCTGTATCAATAAAACAACAGCGATAATTAAGGAAAACAAATCTATTGAAGAAACGCTAAAATATATTGCTCTTATTTTACCCGGAGCCTGGCAATATCCAGAACATACATTTGCTAAGATAGAATATAAAAATCAAGATTATGTTTCGACAAATTATTGTGAAAGCAAATGGGGTATGTGTCAAAGTTTTGTGTGCATTGATGGTGAACAAGGAAAGATATGTATATTTTATGATAAGAAATTTCCAAATGCTGATGAAGGACCATTTTTAAAAGAAGAAAGAGATTTATTAAATAATCTCTCGAATATTATATCTGGATATATAAATAGTCAGATAGCAAAGAGTATTTTTAAAGCAAAACCAAAGCCGGAAAATCTTGATAATCTTGAAAATATTAAAGAGGATCATCAATTAATGGCAAAGTTTATTTCTCAGCACAATTCTGATAGAGATGTTTACCATGATTTAATGCCTTTTAAAGTAAAAGAAATATTAATTGTTGCAAATTTGTATGATGCATACAGTATAGAAAAAGAAGGACGATTTTCTGAATATATATTAGGTGAATATCATAATTTGAATTTAACATCTACTCCTAGGGTTACTGGTGTTTCTAATGGTGTTGAAGCAATTGAGCATTTAAAGAATAAACATTATGATCTTGTGATATTAATGATGGGGATAGATAAGAAAACACCAATTGATTTGAGTCGTCAAATTAAAACTTTTTTTCCTTATATTCCTGTTTATGTATTGTTAAATAACAATCATGATATTGCAATATTTGAAGAAAAACCATTTTTTTTAAATTATATAGATAAGAATTTTGTTTGGAATGGAGATTCTCAAATATTCTTTACAATGTTAAAGCATTTAGAAGATCAGGTAAACGCTGAGAATGATACAACAATTGGTATGGTTAGAATTATTTTACTTGTTGAAGATTCGGCAAAATATTATTCGCGATATTTGCCATTACTCTATAAAGTAATTTTAAAACAAACTAAAGAATTAATAGAAGAAACCAATGTTGATGAATTATATAAGATCCTTAAATCAAGAGCAAGGCCAAAAATTTTGCTTGCACAATCGTATGAAGAAGCAATTTCGATATATGAGAAATACAAAGAATATCTTCTTTGTGTAATATCTGATGTGAGTTATCCGAAAAATGGAAAATGTTTTGATGATGCAGGGATTGAATTAATAACATATATAAAAGAAGATTATCCAAATTTACCTGTTGTTTTACAATCATCAGAACCTGAAAATGCTAAAAGGGCATATTCATTAAATGCTAATTTTATTAATAAAAATTCTGATACTCTTTCTCATGATATAAAAAGTTTTATTCGACATTATTTAGGATTTGGTAATTTTGTATATAGAGATAAGAGTGGAAGACAGATTGTGATTGCAAAGTCTTTAAAAGAATTCGAAAAAAATCTTGAAGTAATACCAGAAGAATCATTATTATATCATGGCCAAAGAAACCATTTTTCATTATGGTTAATGGCAAGAGGAGAAATACAAATTGCAAAAAACATATCGTCATATCGAATAGGTGATTTTAGTGATGCAGAAGAGTTACGAAAGTTTTTAATTAAAACAATAAATAAACATCGAAACGAACAAAATAAAGGAAAAGTAGTACAATTTGAAGAACAGGCAATTAATGATGAAAAAAATATTGTTAGCTTAACTGCCGGAGCTCTTGGTGGTAAAGGAAGAGGGATAGCTTTTATTAATACTTTAATACACTATTTTGAACTTTCAAAATTATTTCCTGAAATAAATATCACTACGCCTAAAACATCAATTATTGGGAGCGACGAATTTGATTATTTTATTGATAGAAATAAATTACAAGAAGTAATTTTTGAAGAAAAAAACTATAATAATCTAAAACAAAAATTTATTGACTCTCAATTGTCTTCGAGTTTAAAGAAGAGAATGAAAGTTTTATTAAAAAATATTACTAAACCAATTGCAATTAGAAGTTCGAGTTTATTTGAAGATTCATTAATGCAACCATTTTCCGGGATTTTTGCAACATACATTTTACCTAATAATAATCCAGATATAAATGTTCGTTTAGATCAAGCTCTAACGGCTATTAAACTTGTTTATGCATCAATATATTCTGATAGTGCAAGAACTTATTTTGAAGCAGTGAATTATAAAATTGAAGAGGAAAAAATGGCTATTGTGATTCAAGAAGTTGTAGGTAATCAATATGATAACTATTTTTATCCCCATATTAGTGGAACTGCACAATCTCATAATTATTATCCGGTAGCTCATATGAAACCAGATGAAGGATTTGCGGTCTTAGCTGTAGGATTGGGAACATATGTTGTAGAAGGTGAAAGAACATTTAGATTTTCACCTAAATATCCACAAATTGAGATAAATTCACAAAAAGATATATATAAATCTTCGCAAGTTGAATTCTTTTCTGTTAATTTAAAAAATCAGGATTTAAATCTTATTGAAGGCGAAGATGCAGGACTTGTCCGTTTAGAAATTACTGAAGCTTTAAAACATGGTACAATTAAGCATTCTGCTTCAGTATATGATATTGATAACGAAAGAATTGTTCCAGGAACAGATGTTTACGGACCTTTAGTAATAAATTTTGCTAATATTTTACGTTATAATTATATACCCTTAGCTGAAACAATCTCAAAATTATTAGAAATTATTAAAGAAGCTATGGGATCGCCAGTAGAAATTGAATATGCTATTGATTTGAATAAAGATCAAAACTCAAAAGCATCATTTTATTTATTACAAATAAAACCTCTGGTTGGTAATGATGAGGATTATAACATAGATCTTGAATCACTTGATTATTCGGAAGTTGTGTTATATTCAGAAAAAAGTATGGGAAATGGTTCTGTTGATGATATAATTGATTTAGTTTATATTGACCCTGATGGTTTTGATAATACGGAAACAATGAAAATTGTTAAAGAAGTTGAAGAAATTAATACAAAACTCATGAAAGAGGGTAAAAAATATATATTAATGGGCCCGGGAAGATGGGGTACAAGAGATAAATTCATTGGAATTCCTGTTGTGTGGCCACAAATATGTAATGCTAAAGTAATTGTGGAAATGAGTCTTGAAAATTTTCCTTTAGATGCTTCGTTAGGATCACATTTTTTTCATAATGTAACTTCTATGAATGTTGGTTACTTTACCGTACAACATCTGGGATCTGACGACTTTATTAAGTGGAATATTATAAAAAATCAAAAAGTTGTTGAAGAAAAAAGTTTTGTAAAACATATTAGATTTAAAAAACCACTTAATGTAATTATGGATGGGAAAAAAAGAGTTTCGCTTATTAAATTTAAGAGTTAAAATGAATGATTACGAGAAACTTACTGAAAGAGAAAAAGAACTAAAATGCATTTATTATTTAGATAAAATTTTTGAACAAAATCTGGATATACATTCATTTTTGATAAAAGTTTGTTCAACAATTATTGAAGGATTTCAATATCCTCAACACACTTCTGTTTTTATTCAATATCAGAATTTGAGCATTAAGTCTCCATATTTTTGCGAAAGTACAAATTATTTAAAAGAAAATATTTTATATAAAAAAGATATAAAAGGACAAATCATTGTATATTATACAAATGATATTGGCAAACAAAAGTCTTTTTTAGACGAAGAAAAACTCCTCTTGAAATCAATTAGTAAAAGAATATCAGATTATTTACTTATTAATCAATTAAAAAAAGATAAAAAGAACATTAGTACACAAAATAATATTTTTGTTGAAACCAGAAAAAAAATACTTTTTGATGTTGTAAATAATGCCAATTTTAAAGAATTGGGTATTTACAGTATATATGTAATAGGAAGTGTAAAGAATGCTGAATGTGGATTTTCCAGCGACATAGATTTAATTATATATTATGATGGTAATAAGGAGTCTTATAATAAAACTATATTATGGTTTGATGCATGGAATAAGTCTGTTATTTTATCCGGTAAATATAAAAATGAAATAAATAATTTAGATAATTTATTTGATTTACATTTTATTACTGCAAATGATATTGCACAGAAAACTAGTTATGCAGTTATGATTAATTCTGTAAATAATAGTGCACGACTCATAAAAACAATTTTATGAAAAAAAAAGACATTAAAAATTACAAATGCTTTTTTGTTAGTGATTTACACGGTAAGATAAAAAGGTATGATAAATTGTTTTATGAAATTGGCAAAGAAAAACCCGATGTTGTTTTTATGGGAGGAGATTTGTATCCTTCATTTAATCAAATGTTTACACAAAAAGATGATTTTTTTGAAGATATTTTAGTAAAATATTTTGAAAATTTATATATAAAAATGGGAAATAATTATCCGGAAATATATATAATTTTAGGAAATGATGATCCATTAATCGAAGAAGAAAAATTCAAGAAAAAGGAATACTTAAAATATTGGAAATATATTCATAATACTAAATTTGAATTTCATGATTTTGATATTTATGGATATGCAAATGTTCCACCAACTCCATTTTTAAATAAAGATTGGGAGGTATATGATGTTTCCAGATATGTTGATCCGGGTTGTGTTCATCCTACAGAAGGAATCCGAACCATAAAACTACAAAGAGATATTGAATTTAGTACAATAAAAAAAGATCTGGAATATTTGTCAAAAGGAATAAATCCTAAAAAATCTATATTTTTATTTCATTCTCCTCCCTATAATACAAATTTAGACAGAGCAGCTTTAGATAATATGTTTTACGAGTATGTTCCTTTAGATGTACATGTAGGAAGTATTGCAATCAAAGAGTTTATTGAAAAAACACAACCATATTTAACATTACATGGACATGTACATGAGTCAACAAGAATAACAGGAAAGTGGAAACAAAATATAGGAAACACATATAGTTTTAATGCAGCAATTGATAATGATAAATTATCTATTATTATTTTTGACCTTAAAAATTTAGAAAATGCCAGACAAAAAATTTTATAATCTAAATCCCATAAAAATAAACAATGAAAATAGTGTAGAATTTTCAGAAATAGATTTTCATGATACTGAATTTAATCAGTTAATGAAAAAACGGATTTTAAAAGTGCTATTAATTTGCAATAATTATGATAATTTTATGCTTGAAGAAGATGGGAGAATTGATGAACAAATATTTAATGAATATATGACATTGGGATTACGTTATCCCCCAATGTTTATTCGTGTTGACTCTCCTACAGAAGCATTTAATAAGCTTAAAAACAAAGATATTGATCTTGTTATTACAATGCTTAATATTAGCAACGAAAATGCTTTTGAATTATCAAAAAAGATAAAAAATCGATATAAAAAAACACCAATTGTTGTATTAACTCCATTTTCGAGAGAAATAACACAAAAAATAGAAAAAGAAGATTTAAGTGCTATTGATTATGTGTTTTGTTGGTTGGGAAATCCTGATATTATGTTGGCAATTATTAAATTAATTGAAGATAAAATGAATGCCCCACACGATATTTTAGAAATGGGTGTACAATCTGTGATATTAGTAGAAGATAGTATTAGATATTATTCCAGTATTTTACCAATATTATATAAGATATTCTTTATTCAATCTCAACGAGCATCTATTGAGGGAGCTAATGAACATCAGCAGAATCTTCGTATGCGGGGAAGACCTAAAATTATGTTAGCTACAAATTATAACGAAGCAATGGATTTGTTTAATAAATATAATAAAAATATTTTAGGAGTTTTTTCTGATGTTAGGTATAAAATAAATAATGTTGTTGATAAAAAAGCAGGATTAAAACTTTGTAAAGCAATAAAAACAATTGATCAAAATGTTCCCTTACTATTATTATCTTCAGAAAGTCATAATAAACAATATGCATCGGATTTGGGTGTCGATTTTATTGGAAAATACACTAAGAACTTTTCTTTTGAATTAAGGAATTTTATTATTAAAAACTTACATTTAGGTAGTTTTCATTTTTATTGTCCGGTTAAAGGTAAGGTTATTTGTACAGCAACTAGTCTAAAGTCATTTCAAGAATTAATATTAAAAGTATCGCCAGAATGTCTAGAATATCATGTTTCTCGTAATCATATTACTAAATGGTTAAATTCAAGATCGTTGTTTTTATTAGCACGAAAATTTAAGCATCTAACTGTTGGCCATTTTGATAATATAGAGCAAATCAGAGAATTTATTTATATGGCGATATCAAACTATCGTTTAAATAGTGGTAGGGGAGTAATAACCAAATTTGAACAAAACACCTTTGATTCATACTCAATGTTTTCAAGAATTGGTGATGGTTATATTGGTGGAAAAGCAAGAGGATTGGCATTTACGGATTTATTAATTAAAAAATACAAATTAAGGGATAAATATCCTGATGTAACCATTACTATACCACGAACAGCAATTTTATGTACAGATGTTTTTGATGAATATATGGAAAAAAACAATTTATATGAAATTGGAATTTCAAATTTAAGTGATGAAGAGATTTTACAAAATTTTATAAATGCAAAACTGCCAAATAGGATATTTACAAGTTTATATTCTTTTATTTCATATACTGATAACCCTATTGCAATACGCTCATCGAGTAGGCTTGAAGATTCACATTATCAACCTTTTGCAGGGGTGTATTCAACATATATGATTCCAAACATTGTAGATGATAAACATTTAACAATTAAAATATTAACAGAAGCAATTAAAAGTGTTTATGCTTCTGTATTTTATCGTGATTCTAAAGCATATATGACTGCAACTTCAAATGTGATTGATGAGGAAAAAATGGGAGTAGTATTGCAAGATGTTTGTGGAACCTCATATCGAGATCGATTTTATCCTTCATTTTCTGGTGTTGCACGATCAATAAACTTTTATCCTATCGAACCAGAAAAAGCAGAGGATGGAATTGTAAACATTGCACTTGGTTTAGGAAAACATATTGTTGATGGGGGGAAATCAATTAGATTTTCTCCAAAATATCCAGCAAAAACTCTTCAGCTTTCTACGCCCGAATATACTTTACGTGATACACAAAAGTATTTTTATGCTTTAAATCTTGATGCTATGAAATTTATCCCTTCAATTAATGAAGATGTTAATATTATTAAACTTCGAATAGATGAGGCACATAAAGATAATGCATTAAAGCATATTGGGTCAACATATGATTTTCAAAATAACATTATTAAGGATAGTGTAATGTATGAAGGAAAAAAGCTAATTACATTTGCAAATATACTAAAGCATAATTCATTTCCATTAAGCGAAATCTTAATAGATTTTATGAAAATTGGAAAACAGGAAATGAATAATCATATCGAAGTAGAATTTGCTGTTAATTTTCCAAATAAGAATAGTAACGAAAATATTACATTTAGTTTGTTACAGATACGTCCCATTATCGAATCAGATCAAGATGTAAATATTAATCTTGAAAATGTCGATTTATCTAAATCAATACTATACTCAGAATCTGTTCTTGGTAATGGAGTATATAAAGACATTAAAGATATTATTTATGTAAAGACTAAAGATTATAATTCGATGAATAATTCGAAAATAGTAGAAAAAGTTGATAATTTAAATAAGATATTTGTAGAAAAAAATCAAAATTATGTTTTAATTGGACCAGGACGATGGGGATCATCAGATTCTGCACTTGGTATACCTGTAAAATGGTCAAATATTTCTGCTGCCCGAATTATTGTAGAATCAGGATTACATAATTATCGAATTGATCCTAGTCAAGGGACTCACTTTTTTCATAATTTAACTTCTTTTAGAGTAGGATATTTTACAATAAATCCATTTATAAATGATGGGATTTATGAGGTTGATTATTTAGATAAACTAGATTCTGTTTATGAGGATGAATATATAAGACACATTAGGTTTAAAAAAGAACTAAAAATAGAAATAAATGGAAAAACAAGCAAAGGGGTTATATATAAAAATGAAATTAGTTAATTAATTTTTGAGTTTAAATAGAACCGTTGTTTTAAACCTAAAAACAAAAAGAATAGACATAAAACAAGAAAAAAGTGGCTTAAATCATTCATATTAAATATATATAGAAAATTAAATTCAGTTCTATGGTAAATACTTGGTAAAATAGCTAGAAATACGCCTAAAATTATGTATAGATTATGTTTTAAATTATTTTTAATCATATCTACTAAGTAAACAGGAGTTAATATTCCAATTAAAGAAAGCGTAAAATTTAATTTAACAATTAAAAATCCTTGACATATAAATAGTAGAATAATATAAATAACTAACTGACTTTTTATAAAATATAGAAATCTTATTTTGAATGTTTTATTTATAAATAAATTAGCAGAGCCATATTGTAGAAAATATATTGCAAAACCGCTAAATATCCAGCTTAATTTGTGCAAATAAATTCCAAAATAATAATAAAATCCATGTGCAAATGCTGCAACAAATGCTGAAATTCCTAGAAATAAGAAAAATAAGGAAAAGTGCTTTTGTTGATCATATTCTTTTCGGATAAGGAGTTTAGAAAAAAAAATTAAACAAAATGCTCCCATAATTAAATCGCTAATTATTGTTCCGGGTTCTTGTATTAATATTCCAAATAGATTCAATTGGCAAAAATTCATTTTGCTAAAATAAATTAAATTTTTATATCAACCAATAAGTAAATTAAACTAATTTATTTTTAATAATATTGCTTAATCTAAGCAATAATAATTAATTGATGTGAAAATATTAATATGAATAAGGAATATTTATATAGGTCTAGCAAATGCTTTCACATCATTTTCTATAATTGTTGATCCCCCAAGGATTACAAGTCTTTCTATAACATTTCTAAATTCGCGGATATTGCCAGTCCAATTTATATCTTGAAGAGCTTTAATTGCATTATTATCAATTTTCTTTAAAGGTATACCTTGTTCTTCACAAGCAAGATTTACAAAATGGTCTGCTAGTAAAGGAATATCCTCAATTCTGTCGTTTAATGGTGGTACGTGAATTAAGATTACGCTTAATCGATGATACAAATCTTCGCGAAAATTATTATTTTCGATTTCTTTACTAATATTTTTATTTGTAGCGGCTAAAACTCTTACATTTACATTTATATCTTTATCGCTTCCAACACGATTTATCTTATTTTCTTGTAAGGCTCTAAGAACTTTTGCTTGAGCAGATAAACTCATGTCTCCAATTTCGTCAAGGAAAATTGTACCGCCGTCTGCTTGTTCAAATTTGCCTTTACGTTGTTTTATTGCGGAGGTAAAAGCTCCTTTTTCGTGTCCAAAAAGCTCAGACTCTATTAATTCTGAAGGGATTGCTGCACAGTTTACTTCAATAAATGGTTGTGAGTTTCTATTACTTTGTTCGTGTAACCATCTTGCTACAACTTCTTTACCTGTTCCATTTTCTCCTGTAATTAAAACTCTTGCATCAGTTGGAGCAACTTTTTCTATCATGTCTTTTACCTTTAAGATTGGTTCAGATTCACCAATCATCTGGTATTTCATGTTTACTTTCTTTTTCAGAACTTTTGTTTCCTGAATAAGATTAGTTTTGTCTAAAGCATTACGAACCGTTACCATTATTCTATTAAGATCCATTGGTTTTTGAATAAAATCAAATGCTCCTTTTTTAATTGCTTCAACAGCTGTGTCAATTGTTCCATGCCCTGATATCATTACTATTGGAGTCTCAGGAATGCTGGCATGAAGATATTCAAGAACTTCAATACCATCCATCTGTGGCATTTTAATATCACAGAAAATTATATCATAAGTATTGTCTTTTGTAAGCATGATGCCTTCTTTGCCATCTGCAGCAAGGTCGACATTGTGATCTTCGAAAGTTAAAATATCTTTTAAACTATTGCGAATACTACGTTCGTCATCAATGATTAATATCTTTGCCATAATAAGTGTTTTAGTATGTGCAAAGATAAAAAATTATGTGAAAATTTATTATCGTTTGTTATCCTATAATTTTATTAAAGTAACTGGTAAGTTTTCCTGTAAGATTTTTAAATCAAGACTTTGTTTTTTTGATAAACAGTAAGTATTTGTGAGGAGCCGAAACCTGTGTTGTGAGGTAAATTGACATTGACTGGTATGTGTCTTAAAGTTTTGTTGATTTATAAGGCTAGAGTGTGTAATTGATGTTAGATAATAATATACAATGGTGATGAACTTCATGTTAAACATAAAAATACATAAAATATGAGATTTATAATGTTTATTACGGGATATTCGTGTGAAATGCGCATATTGTAGGGGGGGGTATAGTTGGTGGTCATATTATTGATACAGATAAAATGATAATTTATTATAATGCTGTAATGGTAAAAATAAATTCTGCCGGAGAAATGATTTGGGAAAAAACATGGAGGAGAAACGGTTTGCCATCATATTTCTATTTTGTCGTAGAGATGCATGATGGAAATTATGCATTATGTGGTGGATCATACAGGTGTATGGGCGATAACTACGATTGTTTATCTTGTCCTCATATTTCTGTTTTTAATAAAAATGGCGAATTGAAAGCACATTTCGATCCTCCGTCTTCCGTTTCCTTCCATTTTGGTATTTTTTTTGCTATTTTTCGTTTCGATAATTCAAATTTCTTAACTTTACAAAAATTTTAAAATTATTTTTATGAAAAACATCGCTTTAATAATAATGTTATTTACGATAACTAATTTGTTCGCACAAAAAGTATCAGTACAGGAAACAAGTGGTAAATTTTTAAAAGAGAATAGAAATGCTTTAATGACAACGGTCTACTATTCAACAGCTGATAATGTCGAAAAAGAACTAAAAAGTCTTTTTAAGTCATACAAAGGCAAAGTAAAAACGAAAAAGGGAGTTATTTTAGGTGACGACCTTGTTATTAGCTCTGTTAGTGAGAATACTATTGATATTTATGCTACCGTTAAAGATGTAAAAGATGGTGAAGTAGAAGTGTTAGTAGCGTTTGACCTTGGTGGTGCAAATTTAACATCAGGAGCTCATCCAGATCAATTTCCAAGAGCTCAAGAAATTATTAAAAATTTTGCACTAAATCTCACTGAACAATCTTTTGCTGAAATTGTAAAAGAAGAAGAAAAAGAGCTTGAAAAGTTCACTAAAGACTACGAAAAGGTAGTAGAAAACAAAGAAGAACTTGAAAAAGACAATGAAGATTTTAAAAAACAAATAGAAGAAAACGAAAAAGAAATTGAAAAACTTACAAAAGACATTGAAACCATGTCGGGTGAATTAAAAGAAAAGCAAGATGCTTTTGATAAACTAAAAAAAGAAGGTACAAAAATAAACTAATATACATAAGGCATATTGCAAAGAGCATGGGGTAGTATTTATTTTTACTTCATGCTTTTTGTATTAATGCAGTTGATTTGTTTAAAAACTGTCAAAAAAACACGTATAAATCTTTTAATATTGTTTTCAATAGTTCTATCTTTGAGCGAAACTAAAAATAGGTAAAATGAAGTTTGGAGTAATTATTTTTCCGGGATCAAATTGCGATCATGATATGGTTTATGCTTTACGTGATATTCTTCGTCAGGATGTTGTAGAGCTTTGGCATAAAGATACTGACCTTCAAGGCTGTGATGCTATTGCAGTTCCGGGAGGTTTCTCATATGGTGATTATCTTCGTTCAGGGGCTATAGCACGTTTTTCTCCAATTATGGAAAAAGTGATAGAGTTTGCTAATAATGGCGGTTTTGTTTTTGGTGTATGTAATGGGTTTCAGATACTTTGTGAAGCCGGACTTTTACCGGGAGCACTTTTACATAATAATAACCAAAAGTTCATTTGCAAAAATCAATATATTAAAGCAGAAAATACAGACTCTGCTATGACAAAGTTTGTATCTAAAGATAAACCGTTGAATATCCCAATAGCCCATGGCGAGGGAAGATATTTTGCTCCTGATGAAACATTATCAGAAATGGTTCAAAATGATCAGATAATCTGGAGATATTGTGATGAAAAAGGTGACCTTTCCGAAAAAAACAATCCAAATGGTTCTGTAATGAATATTGCCGGGGTTTGTAATAAAGAAAAAAATGTCTTTGGAATGATGCCACATCCAGAAAGAGCTGCAGATCCTGAATTAAGAAATACCCATGGAATAAATATCTTAAAATCTATTGTTGTGCACTTGAGTAGCATGAAAGATAAGAATTAGAGTTTAACACTATTATATTTGAGGGCAGCCTTTTAGGTTGTCCTTTTTTTGTGAAAATATGTATGCCACTTCGATGAAAAGCTCAGCGCATCGCCTACGGGCAATATTTGATATATGTAAGATGCTTTTTATGAATGTTTATGTCACTTCGTCAAGCTCAGCGCATCGCCTACGGACAAACATTCTATATTTGTGTTTGTCCTTATAGACTAATTTTTTCCCGTAGTGGGTGGATTTTCGATACCCGTCCAAAAAAGTGTGTCTAATAAAAAAGTTTCCAACATTTTCAAGAAGTTTGTAATTGTAAAATAAGAACTTAAAAAAATGTCAGAAACTATGAATTTAACAAAAGAACAAACAGAAAGAGTATTATGCAAATTTTTAGAACAGGAAAATGGTTTCGTAGATTCAAGTTCCAAATGCACTTTTTTACGCAACTAGTTGGTAAAAGATT
>CAYUWD010000022.1:0-34781 GCA_964448235.1 uncultured Bacteroidales bacterium
GAATGAGGATTACTTGCTCAAAGTATTAAATATAAAAGTATGAGTTTGCCCTGATGTATTTAATACATAATGCTTACTGTTCCTTTGTAAGGTTTTTTTCCATTATTTAAATCCAAAATGTATAAATATGTTCCTGCAGGCATAAATTGATCTTTGTATTTACCATCCCAAAAATCATCACCGTTTTCTGCATAGTAAATTATTTGGCCCCACCTATTGTATATCCAAAGAACTGCATTAGCAAAAATTTCCATGCCCTGAATCTCAAATGTGTCATTAATACCATCCCCATTAGGAGTAAATGCATTTGGGATTTTGATACAATCCACTGGTGTGTCTTCAAGTATAGCAAGACCAAGATCTAATTCACATTGTATAGAGTCGTACATTTCTATTTGATATTCTCCTTCAGTAAGACCTGTGATATATGGTGTGTCAATTAAGTTATTGCCGTATTTGTAGTAATATGGCTGTACTCCACCTGTAACAATAACTTCAATTGAGCCATCATGATTTCCAATGCAACTAGGATTTGATAAAATATATTCACCAATCAATTTAGCAGGTTGGTTGATAATAATTGTTGTATCTAACATGCAGCCATGAGCATCTATAACTCTTGATGTGTATATATCTGCAGGTATACCTGTTGGATTATTTCCAGCAAAATTGTCACTAATATTAAATGTTTCATAAATATATGGTCCAACTCCTCCTATAGCAGTCATTAAAATTGATCCATCGTTATATCCATAACATGTGACATCTCTTGCAATAGCTTCTAGGGATAATTCCATTGGAGCTTCTATAATCATTATTGATTCACTAATTGTACAATCATGATTATCAGAGACTGTAACACTGTAATTGCCAGGGCCTAAGTTGCCTAAATATGTTTCGGTTGATAGGGTATCCCAGTTAGTAGTATACGGATTTGTTCCTCCGGAAATAAATAATTGAATCCAACCATCTTGATCCCCTTTGCAAGTTATATGATGTTGTTGATATTCTAGTATTAACTCTTCAGGAGAATGTAAATTTACATTTCCGGATACATAACAATCATTATCATCTGTAATTGTGTATCCAAAATTTGTATTTGCAGGTATATTATTATTATTATATGATGTAGATCCATCTTCCCATTCTATAGAAAGCGGACTTTGACCTCCATATGCATTAACACTTGCACTCATTGGTTCGCCATAACAACCAGCGTTTATTTGAGTAGAAGTAACAATAATTTCTTCTGCTGCAATAATATCAAATTCTCCGATTCCATAGCATCCATAGTTGTCTGTGACGGTATATTCATATGTCCCGGGAGACAAGTTTACTGGATTAAATCCTGAAATATTAGCAGGAAACCAATTTATAGAGTAGGGTGGTGTACCACCAATAATGTCAATGATTGCACTTCCGTCATTTGTGTCATAACATGATTCATCATTAATCTCTGTAAGACTAATATTTAATGATGGAGGCATACTTAGAGATTCTGTTGCACTGTCAGAACAGCCATTACTATCTGTAATTGTTACAGAATAAGATCCAATACCAAGACCACTTATTGTTTGTGTTGTTTGAGTGGGTGATGTATTCCAAAGATAACTTACTGGTTCGGTGCCTCCTGTTTGTATTGCTGTTAATTCTCCATCATTTACGCCAGAACATGTAATTGGAGTTGTGTTAATAGAAGCATTAATGTTTATAAATGTTACATTTGCACTAGCACTTGAAGAACAACCCTGATTATCCGATATTGTGAGAGAATAGGTTCCTGATGTAGATACAGTATAGGTAGATGTTGTAGAATTATCCTGCCATTCAAAATTTACTCCACTGACATTAGGATCAATTACGAAAGGGCTACCATTACAGATTAAGGTATCATTTATGAAATCAAAAGGAGGTAAACTGTTTGTAACATGAACTTGCATAGATAACGATTCCTCCATACAACTAATGTCTCTTGTAAAATACATTGTAACTGTATATGTGCCGGAATTCTGATAAATATGAAATACATCTGTTCCTGTTGCTGTTTCACCGTCTCCAAAATCAAACCAAACTCCAGATATTCCAATGCCGTCGGAATAAAAACCAACTCCATTAGCTGATTCTTCACAATTTAATGAATCTTGATAAATTTCATATGAAATTGAATCATTGCCAACAATAATATTAAAATCAACGTTAAGTGGTTGAATATTTGCACCGGCAAGATAACCATACGATTCTACGTCTCCAAAACCATAAACGGTCGTTAATACACCTTCTGAACATGAAACAATATGAGTGCCTTGTGCTATATTTTGTCTAACATATGAATAATCAGAATTTGAAGCAACTGTATTCCAGCCTGCAATGTTTGAACCATCAAGTGTTACGTTACTTGTATATGGTGTTTCGCATACAATATTTGTGTAAAACTGATTTATTGCAGGTGTATTAAAAGCTTGAAATACAATATTGTCTAGAGTTTGTTCAATTGGTGAAAGCATTATCATAAAAGGATCGGAAGTAACTCCGTCACAAGATGTCCCACGGCTATATTGAGCTACTGATATAGGTTTGTCTGCTTCAATGTAAGATGCTGTATTTAAATATAATTCATGAAATTCGTTTGCATCTAAATTGATAGGAGCACCTCCATTTATAGTAACAGATGTGTTGTCTTCGCTTGCTAATATGCGATATTGATCTCCATCTCTTGTCATTAATGGCACTGTTATATATTCTTTGCCCCATGCTTTAAGAGGAATCATTTGTTCGAAAAGGTGATCACAATAATCACATGATGTTGGTACTTTAGCACATTTGTTCCCAGCAAATACAGCAAAATTATTACAGTTGCCAACATCTGTTGCATTTACAGTAGAACCAGTTAAGTCGCCAGTACTTTGAATAAGATATACTTCACCCTGGTCAAGTGTTATTGTAAATGGGACATTTGCCCCAACTCCTCCCGAAACAGCAGATGAGGGAATTATTTCAATACTGGTATTGTCCTGAGTCCCTACTATAATAAACATACTTGGTTCACTTGTACTAAACAATGTGTATGTATTTACTATATAAGAATCTCCTAATGCATGTATAGGCATTACCAAGGTGGCATCAGATGACGCTGTTCGTTGATTTGCAGCATAGACAGCAATATCAGAGTCAGAAACTATATGGATACCTTTGTTTATTATTGAGTTTCCTGTAGATATTGCTACATCTTGTGCTGTTGGAATTGTTACCTGAACAGAGCCATTAGGAGCTATAGTGAAATTCTCTGACCAACCTGTTCCAGGTATATTTACTGTACCCGTACTTCCAACTTCTGAAGTTATATATAATAAAGTATTTGCTGGGGAGTCAAAGTTCTGCATATATGCTAACCAAAATTCATCTCCTAAAGTGTTGTATTGGGAAAAACAAAAAGAAACATTTATCAATAATATTGATAAATATATTGTTAATTTTTTCATATTTAGTGTTTGTCTGATTCCTCTATGCAAATATATAAAAAAATATTATATAACATGTTCAATTCATACATCAATTAAGTCTAAATAATTTAGTTTATGTATTTATGATATGTTTATTTGTTTTTAGTATATGGCAAAAATTTATTCGCAGTTCGTGGATTACAAATATCAGCACCAATTATTCTGGCGTATATCTTTGCTATGACTGTTCCGAAAGCTTTCGGAATCGAGGTCTGCAAAGATTACGATGTGCTGAGCATTTTGTCAAAGTATGACAGAAAGTTTTGTCATGTACTAAGTTATTAGTTTTAAATTTGAGTAAGGATTTTTCTATTTATTTTGATACAAATTTTTAATGTTTATAATAAAAGTTATAAATTTGTATTCTGTTTAACAAGAAAATGATTAAAATTTCAAACGTTAATTATATTAATACCTTACCTTATTGTTATGCTTTTGAAAATTCAGTTTTTATTCAGAATAACACTATTGTAACAAGACAAAATCCTGCTGGTTGTGCATTTGAACTAAAAACAGGTGGTGTAGATATCGGATTAGTACCAGTTGGCGCTCTACATACCTTGTCTGGGTGTAAATTGATTGACGATTATGGGATATGTGCAAAAAAACAAGTAGATTCTGTGTCTATTTTTTCAGATGTGCCTTTAAAAAACTTGTCTGGAATTTATTTGGATTATCAGTCTAAATCTTCAAATGGATTTGTGAAAATACTCGAAAAATACTTTTGGAAGATTGGTTTGGATTTTTATGAATCAACAAAAGGATATGAAAATTCTATTTCTGGAAATAAAGGTGGCCTTGTGATAGGGGATAGAGCACTTAAACTTAGAAACAAGTTTAAATATAATATTGATATTGCTAATGAGTGGTATAAGTTTTCGGGTTTACCTGCTGTTTTTGCGCTTTGGGTTGCAAATAATAATATTTCCAATAGATTTATTGATGTGTTTAAGTTAGAACTGGAAAAAGCAGTTGAAAATAAAAGTTTAGTTGCGGATAAATATGCACCAAATTATTTATATTTTGATCTCAAAGATTATTTATTAAATAAAATTTATTATCAAATAGGAGTCTCTGAAAAGAAAAGTATGCAACTTTATCTCGAACTTCTGAAAGAAATTTTAGTTTAAAAGTTTTAGAGAATCTTGTTTTAAGATTTTGTCAACTTAAATGAATTGTTTTATCTTAGCAACTTAATAATTAACCAAATTATAGTTTTATTTCATGAAAAAAGGGATAGTAATATTATTTGTTTTATGTTCTGTTGTTTTATATTCACAAAAAGAGTTAAGTCCATCTGATTGGAAAATGACTCAGGCAAAAATGTTTTTTGAAGATAAACAAATTCAAAATGCATTGGATATATATTTAGAACTAGTGCCGGAATACTCAGAAAATGATTTTTTAAATTTGCGTATTGCAGAGTGTTATATAGATTTATTTAATTATGAAAATGCACTTGTTCATTTAAAAGTTGCTAAAGATTCAAATCCAAATTCAGAGTATATAGACGATATTGTTTTTTGGTTTGGGAGAGTATATCAGAAAATGAATGACTTCACAAAAGCTATCGAATATTACGAAAAAGTAAAGGCTGGAACAGAAAAGGTAGATAGTTTAATAGTACAAAATTTAATTGCACAATGTAATAGTGGTAAAGCATTGAAGACGAAAAAAGGGAATTTTTCCATTGAGAATTGTGGTAATTCAGTAAATTCTGAATTTAATGAAATCTTTCCGGTAGCAGCTTTTGGAGATGATAAACTTTACTTTACCTCTGACAGAGCTATTAATGAGAATCAGGATGCCCATCCATCAACAGGTTTGTATAAATATTCTGTTTTAGAGTCTTACATAAAGGATGGACAATTTCTAAAAGCCGAAGTGCCTGATCAGGTGTTTTCGAATAGTAAAGATTATATCTTAACATCTGTTGGTCCCGGAAACGGTGAGTTTGTACTATATAAGAATAGTCCGGAATTTGAAGATAATGGAGATTTATATTATCTTAAACTTACTGATGAGTTTGATATTTCAAGGCCTGTTAATATGGGAGAAACAGTTAACTCATTTAAGTTTGACGGAGCCGCAAGTCTTGATTTTATTAACCAAAAATTGTATTTTTCTTCAAATAGTAATAATAAAAATGGTGAAGCTAAAGATATATTTTATAGTAATAAGCGAAATTCAAATTTCTCCAATTCTCTAATCGTTAGTGAGTTTAATAGTGAATTTGACGAAGATTTTGTCTATATTCATCCTGGTGGCGATTTTGTTGTTTTTACATCTAATAATGACAAGTCAATGGGAGGATATGATTTGTTTATAAGTATTTTAAAGGATAAAAAATGGAGTGAGCCAATAAATTTGGGCTATCCGTTTAATTCTGTAGAAGATGAAAAACAATTTTCCTTATCTGTTGATGGAAATTATGCTTATATATCGTCTGATCGGCCTGGAGGAGAAGGCAGAATGGATATTTATAGAGTTGAGTTTGGAACTTATTTGCAGGAAAATTTTGGTTTTCATCCAAGATTAACTGTAATTCAAGGACAGGTTACTGATGATAATGGAGATGAAATAGCTGCAAAAATTGTTATTAAGAGTGACCAAAAAAATTGTTATAATCAAAAGGTTGAAGCCAATCTTGATGGCTATTTTGCTGCTGTTGTTAAACCTGGATACAGTTATGAAATTGAAATTAAAGAAGGAGCTTACGAAAAATATAATTTAACCGTTGATTTGACTGATTCATCAAGAGCTAGTGTTAATTTTGATGTTGAATTGGAAACAAAAGAATAAAATGAAATATCTTACAAGGGAATTTAACGCAGATGATTATAATGCAGTGTTAAATGTTTGGCAACAAACTGATATGGGAGGAGCACATCGCGGTGATAATCTAAGTGTTATAGAAAATACGATAAATAATGGTGGAGTATTATATGTTATCGAAGAAAAAAGTTCAGGTAATATTGTTGGAACTTCTTGGATAACAAATGATCATCGTCGTCTATATTTGCACCATTTTGGGATTATTCCATATTTTCAAGGTAAAGGGTTAAGTCATCTTTTAATGAAAAAAAGTATGGAGTTTGCCAGAAGTTTAAAGCTTCAAATTAAACTCGAAGTGCATAGAGATAATTTTAAAGCACGTAAACTTTACGAAAAATATGCTTTTAAATACCTTGGTGATTATGAGGTTTTTATTGTAAGAGATATATAGAAGTGCGTAGCTTTTAAATTTGGTTCTACCACGAACGGCTTAAGCCCTCACAAAGTAAGTTAATAGAAAGAATTACTGAATTATCAATACTCTATATTATTTATACTATTTAATTGCCTTCCTTTCTTGTTTAATCAACCGAGCAAAGTAAGATCGTAAACACCTTTGAATACAGTTATGTACTCAGTATATAAAATAATACCTCGTAATTCTTTTTCAATTTTATCATTTATTAAATGTATTACCCATTAAAATAATGGTAGAACCTTAAATTTCAATAAGTAAGGTATTTTCTTAATAAAGTAGGAGGAAATAAGATTCAAATGTCAATGTATGTATAACTGCCATCTCTCTTTTATCATTTCTTGTCTCCTGTCTTTTTTTATCTTTGCAAAAAAAAATATAATGTGAACCGCAGAATTTTAAATCTTGCCATTCCTAATGTAATAAGTAATATCACTGTGCCATTTGTTGGTATTGTAGATATTGCACTCGTTGGTCGTATGGGTTCTTCTGCTTATATTGGAGGAGTAGGATTTGGCACAATGGTATTTACATTAATTTATGCGGGTTTATACTTTTTAAGAATGGGGACAACTGGCTTAACAGCACAGGCATATGGTGCTTCAGACTATAAAGATGCATCAAACTCTCTTTTACGGGCTTTGTTTTTTGCACTTTCTTTTGCATTATTACTAATTATCTTTCAAAATCCGATTAAAAATCTACTTATTTTAAATTTGAAAGGTTCTCCTGAAGCTTTAATGTATGCTGCAGAGTATTTTAGTATTAGGATATGGGCGGCTCCTGCGACATTATCAGTTTTTGTGTTTATGGGATGGTTTATAGGGATGCAAAACTCGAAAATTCCAATGATAATAACAATAATAATTAGTGTTACAAATATTGTGGTAAGTGTTGTTTTAGTTTTGTATTTTGGATTAAAGATAGATGGAGTTGCTTTAGGTACTGTAATAGCACAATATATTGGCTTTGTTTTTTGCGTGTTTTTCTTTATTTATAAGTATACACGTTTAGCATATTTATTTGAAATTAAACTTATTTTTTTTAAAACTAAATTAAAGCGTTTCTTTTCAGTAAATAGTGATATCTTTATTAGATCTATTTTGCTAACCGGTAGTTTTTTCCTTTTTAATGCGGTTACAGCAAGTCTAGGAGATGAAATATTGGCATTAAATTCACTTTTGTTACAGTTTTTTTGGTTTTTTTCATGGGTTGCAGATGGTTTTGCTTATGCTGGCGGAACGTTAGCGGGTAGATATATCGGGGCTAAAGACTTGAAATCTTTGATACTTGCAGTAAAAAAAACACAAATGTTTGGATTTATTATGGCTATTGGGTTTACATCAATTTATATAATTTTTGATAATCAGCTTGTAAATTTATTAACAAATGATATGACAATAATTGAAATGTCAAAAGGATACTATTTTTGGATATGGATAATGCCAATTGTTAGTTTTCAAGCTTTTATTTTTGATGGGATATATGTAGGAGCAACTGCTACTAAAACAATGAGGAATGTAATGTTAGTTTGTGCTTTGATAATATATGTCCCGGCATTATTTACTCTAAAACATTATTTTGGAAACCATGGAATGTGGTTTGCAATTTTGTTGTTTCTTATTTCTCGTGGTATCGGGTTATGGATATTTATCCGGAAATCAGTTTATGGTAAAATATGATAATTAGAAATTAATAGTTACACCCAAAGTTGTGAAATGAATCACTAAAATCCTTACCCCAAGTGATTATTTCCGGGCATTCGTCAGAATATGCAGTAACTTCACCATATTGGATGTTTTCTAGAATAATTTGTTGTGATGCATTTATATGGCTGTCACCTAAAGAAGAATGAACGATATGTATAAAATTACATAAAAAGTGTTTTGCATTTAAATATCCGTCACCAATATTGTACATGTATGAATAATGGCAATTCCCTATTAATTTATAATCTCCTGTAGAAGCATGGCATCTGAAAAATAAACTATCTCCTTTGAGATTCATGTCGCAAGTAAAAATACCTGCCCAGTTTTGTATTGACAGATTATCAAATTTTAGTGTGTCATTTGTTTGAAGATCGCATGCCTGATTTATTGTTATTTCTTTAAAAATAGGTGATTTTAGAATAATTATTGGTTTAATGTCTTTTCGTAAAAAGTAACAACCATTATTGTCCTTTATTGTTAATGTGTTGTTTTTTATTGAGTAATCTATATATGGGATTAAATTTTTACCTGCTGTTATTGTAATTGAAGATTCTGTAGAATTTTCAATATATATATCAAAATCGCTTTCAATACAAATTTTATTATAAAAATTTAAGGGATATTCTATTGTGTTAATCTCACCATTTGATTTGAAACATCTTTTATCATCAGTGTCGCATGATGTTAATATGATTATGGTAAAAAGTATGAAAAAAATAACTTTCATATTGTTTAAAAAAATATTTTTGCTAAGATAATATTAATATGATTATTTATGGCTAAAAAGAAAAAAGTATTCTTGGTAATTTTTATTGTAATTGCTGTTCTGTCTGTAGTTGCATTTATTTTGGGGAAGAAATATCGCGATTTTATTTTTGATTCAAATGTGACAGTAGAATTGGAACCGGCTTATATTTATATTCCCAATGGTTCGGATTATAACGATTTATTATCAATTATAGAAAATTCAGGATTTATCGATGATATGGAATCGTTTAAGCAGGTTGCTGAATGGAAAAAATTTGGAGATAATATTCTTGCTGGACGATACGAAATACATGATGGAATGTCAAATAATGCATTGATAAATTTATTACGTAGTGGAAAACAGTCTCCTGTACAATTAAGTTTTATAAGTGTTAGAAATTTACCTACTTTAGCTGGTAAAATTTCTGTTTATATTGAAGCAGATTCGACAGAAATTGCTGATCTTTTGACAAATCCTGAAACTGCTGCTAAGTATGGATTTAATAAGCAAACTTTTCCTGCAATGTTTATTCCTAATACTTATGAATTTTATTGGAATACATCTGCCGATAAATTTGTTGAGAGAATGGCTAAGGAATTTAAAAATTTCTGGAATGAAGATCGGTTGCAAAAAGCTCAGAAACTTGATATGTCCCAATCAGAAGTTAGTACCATGGCTTCTATTGTTGAAAAAGAAACTCAAAAGAATGATGAAAAAGCTAAAATTGCTGGAGTTTATGTTAATAGGATTCAAAAAGGGATGCTTTTACAGGCAGACCCTACAGTTGTTTTTGCTATTGGTGATTTTACAATTCAACGTGTATTAAAACGACATTTGCAATATGATTCTCCATATAATACATATCTATACCAAGGTTTGCCTCCGGGACCAATTTGTATTCCCTCGACATCATCAATCGATGCTGTATTAAATTATGAAAAACATTCATATTACTATTTCTGTGCAAAAGAAGATTTTTCAGGATATCATGTTTTTGCTTCAAGCTTATCACAACATAATGCCAATGCCAGAAGATATCATAATGCTCTAAGACGAGCAGGAATAAGGTGAAATAGCTCTTGTTTCTCGAATCTTGATTATAATTATTGTAAATTCTTTATAACACTATTTAGTTTTGAAATTTGTTGAGCTGTCGCTAATACAAATATTTTATCTTCGCAGCATATTACAGTATCTGGTGATGGATTTAAAATGTATTCTCCGTCTTTTTTTCTTAACCCAACTATGTTAACACCAGCAATATCTCTGAGATTTAGATCTCTGATTGATTTTTTTCTAAATTCTGAATCAATATTTGTAAATGAAATTTCTTCTAGCGAAACATCATTTTTTTGTTGTATCATAATATGATCAAGAAATTCAACAACATCGGGTTGTGCAACTAGCTTTGCCATTCGTTGTCCACCAAGTTTATCAGACATAATTATATTAGTAGCACCTGCTCTTTTTAGTTTTTTGTCAGAATTGTCATCAGAAGCACGACTTATTACTTTTAAGCTAGGATTAACGGATTTTGCAGAAAGTACTACAAATAGGTTGTCCGCATCGTTAGGTAGAGTTGTAATCAGAGCTCTTGCTTTTTCAATTTTTGCTGCCACAAGCACTTCATCCTGAGTAGCGTCACCATGAATAAACATAAGTCGTGGATCTTCAATAATTTGTTCAATTAAACTTTCTTTTTGTTCAATGATTAATACTTCAAATCCATGATCTAAAGATTCTTTTGATGCTTGTCGTCCATTGCGTCCATATCCGCAAATAATAACATGCTTGTCGAGTTTGTCGATTCTTTTTTTCACTTTTTTATGTTTAAAATAGTTATGAAAAGCCCCATCTACCAAGTGGGTTGTTAGGGTAGAAAGTGCGTATGCAAAAATTCCAAAGCTAAATACAATCAGAAAAACTGTAAAAATTTTACCTTCGGTTGATAAAGGTTCCATTTCTCTAAAACCTACTGTAGATATTGTAATGATGGTCATGAAAATTGCATCAATGAACTTATATCCTTCAATTAAACTATATCCAAAAATTCCGATAAAAATCATTATTACTAAAAAGAAAATAGCTAGTAAATATGTCCTTTTGTTTGTTCTTTCCGGTGTATAATTTGTCATTTGCTAAAATTTATCTTGCTAAAATACAAAAATTAAATTAAACTCAATTTTCATATGATTCTATAGCACTTTGTAAAATATTATTTGCAACTTCAGATTCTTCAAATCCTATAACTTCTATTTTATTGCGTCCTTTATAGTTTGCAAACCAGGTGCTAATTATTGTGGGAATACCATTAAATTCATTTTTTAATTCTTTAATAGAGTTTAAATGATAGAATGGAGATCCTGATTTTACTGCAATAAGTTTATCATCTTGTTCGCCTTGATCAAGCATTTTAAGAACGCCAATAATTTTACATTCAACAATTGATCCTCTTTCTTCAGCTTCTCCTAAAACAAGTACATCTAATGGGTCTCCATCGCCTCCAAGTTCTTTTGGTAATAGTGTTTGAGGGATCATTCCATAATTTCCGGGGTAAGGAAGATATTGTATTATACGTGGTTTTTTGTCAATATATTCTAATTGTATACCACCATTTTTTTTATTAATTTCCCATTTTTCCAATGTGCCGGCTGGGATTTCAATAATTACATTAATATTACCACTTTCCGATATAGGTTCGTAATCTGTTAAGTAGTTTATGTTTTTATTTTGTATTTCGTCATTTTTAACTATTGAAGAAGCATTGTTATTTACTTCATTATTACTGCAGTTATAAAGTAAAACAGAACTAATAACTAAAAACAGAACTATTATTTTTTTCATCATAAAAATCACTTTAATTGGAAATACATTAAAACAACAAATCCGATAGCTCCTGTAATCATTAAAATCTTGATTTGTTGTTTTTTCTTTTTGATTTCATCTTCGTTCATAGGACGTAAGTTACCTGCAGCAGCATGTTTTTTTTCTATAGATTCGCCAATAATTGATCCCAATAAAACTCCTGCAATTGCTCCAATGCCAATGAAACTCATATTTTTTAATATTACACTTAAAGGAATACCAATACCTGCACAAATACTAAAGCCAATTGTAACTCCTAAACTTTTGTAGTGTCCTTCCGGTTTTTTTTTATCGTCTTCCATAAATTTAGTTTTTACAAATTTAATTTATATTTTTGAAAAATAGGATTTATTTAAATGATATATAAGTGTAGATGATTTACAATAAGTAAAATATTTTATTAGGACAAAAACTCACAAAACTATCTGATCAAGTATTATTAAAACTTGAAACAAAAAATAATGCTCTGGATTGACTTATAATCAATACAAAAATTGTATCTTTACAAAAATATTAAGAATGAAAACACAAATTCTTATAGTAGTCTTTTTATCGTCGATTATTTTTTTATCGGCTCAGGAATCCAAGGTATATTTTGGAAATGAGAGTATTTTTGGAGATACAATTGTGGATATGCATGCGAATAAATCACCAATTAAAGAAAAAAATCGTCTAAATGTTCGCTTTACTGCAGGCACAATGTATTCAAACTATTACGGGAATGGCTTTCTTTCTACTTATGCTGCTCCTGAAATAAATTATAAACTTACTAATCGATTTTCTTTTTCTGTGGGTACAATGATGACATCTACTACACTTCCTTCATTGATGTTATCGGAAAATGGCTCAAATAGTTTTATGGATAATAAGATGTTAAGTTATTACGTATTTGCAAAAGGTGAGTATATGGTAAATGATAAACTTCGCATTAGTGGGACGACAGCTTTTGATGTTGGGCAGAATAGTGCAAATAGTAGACTTGCGTTTGGAGCAATAGGTTTTGACTATAAAGTTGGAGAAGATGCCTTTATTAGTGCCGAATTTGTTATAAATAATACTTCAAGATATGACCCAATGTCTCGTCAGAACCCATTTGGAGCATATGATAATAGAGCAATTAGACCATACGGAGGTTCATTATTTTCATCAGATCCTTTTGATAAATGGTAAAGTCTAAGGAAAATACCATTTCCTCAATTTTCCCAACAAATATTAAAGAATTAAAATCCACAGGTTGGGAGTATATTGATGTAATCTTAATTACTGGAGATGCATTTGTTGATCATTCTTCTTTTGGGTCTGCTGTAATTGCAAGGGTTCTTAATGGTAAAGGGTATCGGGTTGCTGTAATTCCCCAACCTAATTGGAAAGATGATTTAAGAGATTTCAAAAAATTTGGTATGCCAAGATTGTTTTTTGCGATTACGGCTGGGAATATGGATTCAATGCTTAATCATTATACCGGTAATAAGCGTAAGCGCTCCGAAGATGCATATACTCCAGGTGGAGAAACAGGTAAACGTCCTGATTATGCAACTATAGTTTATTCTAATATAATAAAAGATTTATATCCGAATGTCCCTGTGATTATTGGTGGAGTTGAAGCTTCTATGCGTCGTTTTGTGCATTATGATTATTGGTCAAATAAACTTATGCCCTCAGTTTTAGAATCTTCCAGAGCTGACTTGTTAGTGTATGGGATGGCTGAAAAAACTATTGTAGAAATAGCAACCAAACTAAACGAGACAGGAAAAATATATAGTTGTTTCTCTTTAAATCAAGTCGCTTATTTAGCTGACTTTAATGATAAACGTGATAATGATATAAACTTATTCTCATATGGTGATGTGTTAGTAGACAAGAAAAAGCATGCTTTAAATTTTGTTCAAATAGAAAAAGAATCAAATTTAATTTCTAATAGACGCATAGTCCAGAATCATCATAAAAAAAAGTTGATTGTTAATCCTGTAAATTCAGTTTTGAGTGAAGATGAAATGGACAAAATTTATGCTTTGGGATATTCCCGATTACCACATCCAAAGTATAAAAATAAAAAGTCAATACCTGCTTTTGAAATGATTAAGAATTCTGTAACAATACATAGAGGTTGTTTTGGTGGTTGCAGCTTTTGTACAATTTCTGCTCACCAAGGCAAGTTTATTAGTAGTAGGTCTGAAGAGTCAATATTAAATGAACTTAAAACCATTGCGGATATGTCTGGCTTTAAAGGACATATTACTGATCTTGGTGGTCCTTCTGCAAATATGTACAAGATGAAAGGGATTAATTCTGATATTTGTGATAGATGTAAAAGACCTTCTTGTTTATTTCCGAATGTATGTAATAATTTGAATGTTTCTCACAAAAATTTATTGGAACTTTATAAAAAAGCATCTCAAATAAAAGGAATTAAGAAAATTAGTATAGGTAGTGGTGTTAGATATGATATCGCGTTATATAAAACAAAATCTAAACAAATAAATGATATTAATAAAAAGTATTTAGAGGAATTAGTGTCAAAATATGTGTCAGGTAGATTAAAAGTTGCTCCTGAACATTGTTCGCCTAAAGTCTTAAATATGATGCGAAAATCTTCTTTTAATACTTTTAGAAATTTTGAAAGACTATTTAGATCAATAAATGTAAAATACAATTTAAAACAACAACTTATTCCATATTTTATTTCGGGTCATCCGGGATGTACAGAATATGATATGGCAGAACTTGCTATTGAAACAAAAAATATGGGATTTAAACTGGAACAGGTACAAACATTTACTCCAACTCCTATGACATTTGCAACAGTTATGTATTATTCTGGAATAAATCCTTATGATAATTCTTCTGTGTATGTCGCAAAAGATAAAAATCAAAAGGAGAAACAATTACGCTATTTCTTTTGGTACAAACCAGAAGTTAAACGTAAAATTATTGCAAATCTTAAAAGTTCAGGACGCAAAGATTTGATAGATATGTTTTATGGTAAAAATGTAAATAAAAAAAGAAAGTAAGGAATGAAGATTATTATTCAGATTGTTCTTTTTGTTGTTCTAATTATTACAATTGTATATTCGTGTATAAATACTAAATTGTTAGAAAAAGAAAATCAGATTTTTGTTGGAAAATCAGACTGGTCAGAAAATGAAATCAAAGCTTGTGATAAAGCAATAAATAATTTGAATGCAGATTCAACTAAAATAATTTTTAAAAAGACAAATATCCCAGGACAGGGACAAGCACAACCCTTATTCTCAAGTATTCTACGAAAACCTGAGTCTCGTTTTTATATTATAAAAGTACAAGAATGCAATAAGTCAAATCCTTTGTGCTATAATGTGTTGCCTGATTCTGCAAAAGTCGGTTTGGTGGGACATGAATTGATTCATATTAAGGATTATCAGACAAAAGGATTTTTCGATATCGTAAAGATGGGAATCAAATACTCAATGTGTCGGAAATATAAAAAAAGAGTAGAGTATGAAACAGATTCATTGACTATTGTTAATAAAATGGGTAATGAAGTTTTAATATTAATGAAATTTATTCATAATTCGGGACTTGCATCGAAATCATATCTTCGTAAGAAAAAAAAATATTATATGGATACTGTGGAAGTGCGTAAAATTATGGAATTTGCAAATTAAGGTTTAAGTGCTTGTTTTTAAGTGAGTTAGTCGTAGGTTTGCTAATGTATTGTTTTATGTCAGATTAAGTTTCTTAACAGCTTATGTTTATTAAAAAAGAAGAAAATATAATCAACAGTTGTAAAATATAATTATTTTTGAAATAAATTAATGCTTGCAGGGGTTTTATATATTGGAAGTATTAATAAGAATAATTATGATTGTTGCTATAAAAAAAATATGCGTTTTAGTTTTGACTTTTACTGTAATAAGTGGTTGGGTGAGTTCTCAATCAACAATGCAGTTTAAGCTATCAGTTCTTGGAGTACATCCATTTGAAGAATCAAATAGTCACTTATTCGAAAATAGATTTGATGCCAATGGGATATTTATATTCGAACCATGCTTGATATTTTCATATGAGAGTTATTTGTTAAGTGACACCTTTTCATGGAGAGGAATGTTTGGTGGGATTAATGACGCAGCATCAAAACCTGCAATATTTTTTCATTTAGGTGTGAAACAACGAATTATCCAAATATGGAGAAACTCGTTTAGTATTGGATTAGGTGGAAATCTGTATGGACGTGATTCATGGAGCACTATTTTAGGATATGTTGAAGAGAATTCATGGAAAGCAAATGGGGATTGGGAATACAAATTGGGAATTATGGCAGAATTAGAATATGCTCTTTTCTTAAACGATAATAATGATATTACAATATCAGTATTATATGGACATCAACCAAATGAATTTACTTTTACTGTTGGTTATAAATATTGGTTTTCTTCAATAATAAAACATCCAAGGAAATGTGGATCTTGCCCATTTCAAAAGGAAGGTAAATGGAACCCTTAGTATCAACTAAAATTTGATTTTATGGAAATTAAACGAGTATTTGATATACTAGAGTTATATAAAGAGAAATATTCTGAAATTGAGGACGCTTTTTCTTATAAAGATAGAGGAGAGTGGGTTAAATTTTCAGCACAGGATTATTATAAATACTCACATTTATTTGCTTGTGGACTGATAAATATGGGTTGTCAAAAGGGAGATAAAATAATTACTATATCTCAAAGTTTACCACATTGGAATATTGCTGATATGGGAATATCATTAGCAGGCATGGTGCATATCCCAATTTATACTACTTTAGGTTCTCAGGAACTTGAATATGTTTTAAAGCATAGTGAAGCTAAAATTATTATTGTATCTGATGTCAGTCTTTATAAAAAAATAAAACCTATTGCAGATAAAATTGATATAATAGAAAAAATATTTACTTTTCATCATATCGAAGGAATTGTTAATTGGGTTAGTTTGATTCAGGATGCTCAGGATAAGGAAGTAGAGCTTATGAAGGTATTAAAAAGTAGGAAAGAATCAATTTCTGAAACTGATTTACATACAATTATATATACTTCGGGTACAACAGGTAATCCTAAAGGGGTTATGATTTCACACAGAAATATTATTAGCAATGCTGTAGCAGTTAAGCCGATTGTGCCTATTGATTTTGGGCAAAAAGCTTTGAGTTTTTTACCTTTATGTCATATTTATGAAAGAATGTTAAATTATTCATTTCAGATGAAAGGCATTTCTATATATTATGCCGAAAGTTTGGGAACTATAGTTAATGATTTGAAAGATATTAAACCACACTTATTTAATTCAGTTCCAAGATTACTAGAGAAATTTTATGATAGGATTATGTCTATTGGGAAAGATTTAAAAGGTATTAAAAGATGGATATTCTTTTGGTCTGTTCGATTGGGTACTAAATTTGACGATAAGGGCAAAAACTCAACATTTTATATGTTTAAGTTAAAATTAGCCCGCAAATTAGTATTTAAAAAATGGCAGGCTGCATTTGGTGGAAATATTGTAGCGATTGTATCAGGTGGTGCTAGTTTGCAGGTTAGATTAGCAAGACTATTTACAGCAGCTGGAATACGTATTTGCGAAGGTTATGGTCTTAGTGAAACTTCTCCGGTTTTAGCCGTTAATTCTATGGATTGGAATAATGCACATTTGGGAACTGTAGGTCCTGTGCTAAAAGGAGTAAATTTAAAATTGGCAGAGGATGGTGAAATATTGGCTAAAGGACCAAATATAATGTTGGGATATTATAAAGATCCTGAGACAACAAAAACAGTTATAGATAAAGATGGCTGGTTTCATACTGGCGATATTGGTGAATTTATTGATGGAAAATTTTTAAAAATTACAGATCGTAAAAAAGAAATATTTAAAACATCAAGTGGTAAATATATTGCTCCACAAGTTATTGAAAATAAATTTAAATCATCGAGTGTTATCGAACAGTTAATGATAGTTGGAGAAAATGAAAAGTTCGTAAGTGCATTGATTTCGCCGAATTTTAACCATTTACATCATTTTGCATCAAAACATAAATTGCATTTTCGTGATAATACTGAGCTTATTAAATTTCCTGAAGTAATTAAAAAAGTACAAAAAGAAATAAATTTTGTTAACGGATCGCTTGGAGAACATGAGAAAATTAAGCGATTTAGATTGGTTTGTGAAGAGTGGTCTCAACCAACTGGAGAGTTGTCGCCTACTTTAAAATTAAGACGAAATAAAATATATACAAAATATGATCATATTTTGACGGAAATTTATGGACATGGAGTAGATAAAACTGAAAACATGGGGAAAGATACAGCAAGTATGAGTCTCGAAGCTCGTATTACCAATGGGATGAAGAAGCTTATTAATATCCGTTCCGGTAAAAATTAACAGAAGTTAATATTATTGATGTTAATTAAAAAGTTATATTTGTCGCATTTTTGTGTAAAAAAAGTTGAATTAATATAGAAATTATGAAAATTTTAGTTTGTATTGGTAATGTCCCGGATACTACCACTAAAATCAGATTTGATGCTGAGATGAAAAAACTTGACACAAATGGAGTACAGTGGGTAATAAATCCTTGGGATGAGTTAGCTCTTACAAGAGCCTTAGAAATTAAAGAAAAATCAGGAGGGAAAGTAGAAAAAGTGTCTGTAGTAAATGTTGGAAAAGTAGATGCTGAACCTACAATCAGAAAAGCCTTGGCTATTGGTGCTGATGATGCTTATAGAATAGATGCAGATCCCCGTGATTCGTATTTTGTCGCCGCACAGATTGCAGAAGTGGTTAAAAATGAGAAATTTGATATAGTTTTTGCAGGAATTGAAGCTAGTGATTTTAATAGTGCTTCTGTTGGTGGGATGCTTTCTGAATTTCTTGAAATCCCTTCTATATCTGCTGTTTCGTCTTTTGAATTAAAAGATGGTCAAGTTGAAGTTAAAAGAGATATTGATGGTGGTAAAGAAACAATAAACATTGATACTCCATTTGTGGCAATAGTACAAAAAGGTATTTGTATAAATCCTAGAATTGCTGCAATGAGAGGTATTATGATGGCAAGACAAAAGAAAATTAATGTTTCTGTTCCTATTGATGTAAAGTTATTGGTAGAACCTATTGTTTTTGAAATTCCACCTGAGAAAGCAGATTGTAAAATGCTTGATGCTGAAGATACTGATGCTCTTGTGGATTTATTACATAGAGAAGCAAAAGTATTATAAGAGTAATTCAAGTCTTTGTAAAACAAAAAAAATAAAATTATGTCAATTATAGTTTTTTCAGAACATAGAAACGGGAATTTTAAAAAGCAAAGCTTTGAAACTGTTTCTTATGCATATAATGTAGCACAAAATTTATCAACAAATGTTGTAGCTGTTGCTGTTGGCGAATTGCCAAATGAAGAACTTGAACAGCTATCAAAATATGGTGCATCAAAAATTATTTCAGTAAATAATCCAAATTGGAATATTCACGATACGCAAGCATATACAGCTCTTTTATCAGAAATAGCTGAAAAAGAAGATGCGAAAATGTTTGTTTTTGGACATTCAAATATGGGTAAAGCAATTGCTCCTAGATTGTCTGTAAGATTGAAAGCAGGGATGGTTTCTAATATTGTTGGATTACCTCTATCAACATCTCCAATGGTGTTTAAACGTAAAACTTATAATGGTGGAGCATTCCAACATTTAGAAGTTAAGTCTGACAAATGTGTTATTACTGTAAATCCAAATTCATGTGATATTGTCGAAAATCCTCAGACTGTAGATATTCAAGTTTATGATGCTGCTGGTAGTGATATGAAAACAAATATCACAAATACAGATGTAATTACAGGTAAAATTATTCTTACAGAAGCAAGTACTGTTGTTTCTGGTGGACGTGGCTTGAAGTCAGGTGATAATTGGAAAATGATTGAAGATCTTGCAGATGTACTTGGAGCAGGGTTAGCTTGTTCTCGTCCTGTTTCTGACGAGGGGTGGAGATCCCATGAAGAACATGTCGGTCAGACGGGTAAAATTATTGCTCCTGACTTATATGTTACTGTAGGTATTTCAGGTGCTATTCAGCATATTGGTGGCGTCTCAGGATCAAAAGTAATTGTTGCTATTGATAAAGATAAAGATGCACCAATATTTAAATATGCTGATTATGGTATTGTAGGTGATGCTTTTGAAGTGGTTCCTAGATTAATCGAATCTGTGAAAAAATTTAAAGATTCTTAATAAACAGATTTAATAATATTTAAACACCCACTTCGAAATGAAGTGGGTGTTTTTTTATCATTTGTAAAATTGTACATTGATGCAAATAGTAAAATAACTGATGTTATACCAACCTAAGTTTGTAAAATTATTATTTGTTGTTGATGATACTAATAGTTATGAATTTAGCCCAAATTATTTAGAATTAGATGTTGGTGTTAAGTCAAGTACTAAAAATTCAATAACTTATAAAGATTTGGGAAATAAATAATTTCGTTTAAAAATAAAGATGTAACAGAAGAGATAATGATTATTGATGAAATTGTGATTACTATCGACTAAGTATTAATACCCTATATGCTTTCTCAGTACTATATTGTTAATATAAATCTTATTCTAATATTTTTTATTTTGAAGCATAATTGTACATTTGCCCTTGTTATTTTATTGTGAAACTAAAAATTGTAAAATGTCACAAATTGTTTTTTTAGCTTTATTAGTAATTACTATTGGAGTATTTGCTTATTCAGTTTTTAGAATATATCAGTTATTTAAGTTGACTAAACCTGCATATCCTGTAAAAGATTGGGGTAAGAGAATAAAAAGGACAATTACTAATGCATTTTTTCAAGAGCGTATTTTTAGAAATCCAATTGCTGGATTTATGCATGCATTAGTGTTTTGGGGCTTTTGTTTTATTCTTTTGGGAAGTGTAGAGATGGTAATTGATGGTATTACTGGAACAGAAAGAGTCTTGTCTATATTAGGTCCTGTTTATAATGTATTTATGGCAGTTGGGGATATTGCTGCATATTATATTGGGTTATTTATTATAATATTCATCATTAGGCGAACACTTTTAAACATCAAAAGATTACATGGTGATGAAATGTCTAGGATTAATCATATGGATGCTTTACTTGCATTAACTATGATTCTTGTTTTGATGATAACTTTAGCAGGGATGAATATTTTTTATCTTTCAGGAAATACAGATATTGTAGGGATGTACCCAATTAGCTCACTAATTGCTCCTTTATTTTCTGGAATGTCAGGAGAATCAATTAAGTTAATACATGATGTTAATTGGTGGGCACATATTGTGTTGATTTTTATATTTGCAAATATGTTACCATACTCAAAACACTTTCATATATTTATGTCTATCCCTAATGTCTTTTTTAGTAGACTTACTCCATTGGGGAAAATGACGAATATGGATAGTATTACTAAGGAAGTAAAATTAATGATGAATCCGGATACTGCTTTTGCTGCAGCACCTGAAGGAGAAGAAGCTCCTGAGCGATTTGGAATTTTGGATGCTGAAGATATATCATGGAAAAATTATATTGACTCGCTTGCTTGTACTCAATGTGGGCGTTGTACTTCCGTTTGCCCAGCCAATATTACAGGAAAAGAATTATCCCCGCGAAAGATGGTTATGAATATTAGGCAAAGAATGAAAATCAAGGGGCCACATTTAGTAAAAGAAGGTAAAGATTATAGTGATGGCAAAGCTTTGATTAGAGATTTAATTAAAGAAGAAGAGATTTGGGCGTGTACAACATGCAATGCTTGCGCGCAAGAATGTCCTTTAAATATTGATCATCCAACATTTATTTTGGATTTGAGAAGATATTTAGTTATGGAAGAATCAGCAGCACCAGTAGAGTTAAATGCAATTTTTTCAAATATTGAGAATAATGGTGCACCTTGGCAGTATTCTAACGAAGATAGGTTAAATTGGACAGAATAAATGGATAAAATACAAAATGCAAATTACAAAATTTAAGATGTTAAGGAAAACAATATCATAAGAATTAAAGCTGTTAATTTAGAATTTGTAATTTGATTATTGAATATTGTCCCGAAGAATAAAAAATCTATGATTTTTGTAATTCTTCGAGGATCCTCGATAAAAAAAGAAATTGTTATAGAATTTTTTTATCGAATATGATAATAATTGAAATTGTAAAGATTTTAACTGATTACAATTTCTATTTTATCGGGAATTATTGTTTATTGATTATTGTTTATTGAAATTTATTATAGTTATGAGTGAAGCGTTAAAATCAAAAATTGAAGTCCCAGTAATGGCTGATCAATTTGCAGCAGGAAAAAAACCTGAATACCTTTTTTGGGTTGGATGTGCAGGTGCTTTTGACAATAGATATATGAAAGTAGCTAAAGCTTTTGCAAGCATTTTAAATCATCTTGGAACCGATTATGCAGTACTTGGCAAGGAAGAATCTTGTACAGGAGACCCCGCACGTAGAGCTGGAAACGAAATGTTATACCAGATGCAAGCTATGACAAATATTGAGGTGTTTAAAATGTATGAGGTAAAAAAGATTATTGCTATTTGTCCTCATTGCTATAATATACTTAAAAATGAGTATGTTGATTTAGGTGGAGATTTTGAAGTGATAAATTATTTGGAATTCCTTCAAGATATGATAAAACAAGGGAAATTAAAAGTTGATAGTGAAAGACTAAAGAATATAAAGGTAACCTACCATGATCCTTGTTATTTGGGTAGAGCAAATAATATTTATGATGCTCCACGATATATTGTGAAAAAGTTAGGTCTTGAATTGGCAGAGATGCATCGTAATAAAAGTTTCGCTCTTTGTTGTGGTGCTGGTGGAGCCCAAATGTTTAAAGATGCTGAAAAAGGAGATAAAGAAATATTTATTGAAAGAACCGAAGAAGCTCTTGAAACGAATGCAGATATTATTGCTACTGCTTGTCCTTTTTGCATGACAATGATGACAGACGGATTGAAATACAAGAATAAAGAAGAAGAAATTAAAAATCTTGATATTGCAGAAATGATTGCTGAAGTAATGATATAGAGTTAGAGGCTTTTATGTTTTTAATAGTGCCTGATCTTTTTATAATCTATATAATGTTTCACTTAGTACATGACAAAAATTTTTGTCATAATTTTTGCAAACCTTCGTACCTCGGTAATTGCAAAGATATATGCCAAAAATAGTTTCGTTTTTATTTATAATCCCCGGACTGTGTCCGTGGTTACAAATATTAAGTCTCTATGGGGCTATAAATAAAATGCACTTGTGTTTTGTTGGAAAACTTATTTTTTGTCATGTACTAAAAATCATTCAATAACTTTTTTAGATAATTATATGTGGTTTTACTAGTTTTGTGAGAGAATTTTATCTCTGTTTGACTAATTAAATCTAAGTTAAAAAAGCAAACTTATTCTTTTTTATTTTATATTTTTATTAGTATCTTAGCCAGATAAATTTTAAATCATGTAATTACTATGAATATAACAAAACTTGACGATGTGATTCAAGCGGTAAAGTCAAAACCAAAGAAAACTTTATCAGTCGCTTTTGCAAATGATGCTCACACAATTGAAGCTGTTAGTACAGCTATTGATTTAGGAATTGTAGATGGGATACTAGTAGGAGATGAACAGACTATAAAAAATGTTTGTGAACAGGAAGGTATAGATGTTTCTAAATTTGCAATAGTGCAAGAAGCTGATGAAATTCAAGCAGCTCATACTGCTGTTAGGCTTGTTAATGAAGGGAAAGCTGATTTTATTATGAAAGGTTTGGTCAGTACTGATAAATACATGAAAGCAATTTTAAATAAGGAAAGTGGTTTGTTACCCCCAAAGGCAGTCTTAAGCCATGTGGTTGTTATGGAAATGCCAACTTATCATAAGCTGCTTATCGTTACAGATGTTGCTGTTATTCCAGCTCCAGATCTTAAGCAAAAAGTTGCTCTTACAAATTATGTGATTTCTGTTGCAAAATCTTTGGGAATAGAAACTCCAAAAGTAGCGATGATTACTGCAACAGAACAAATGTCGGCTTCGCTTCCTGCATGCGTAGATGCTGCAATAATTGCAAAAATGGCAGAGCGTGGGCAAATAAAAGGTGCGTTAGTGGATGGACCATTAGCTTTGGACGTTGCTGTTGATAAAGAAAGTGTGAAAATTAAAAAATTAAAAAGTGTTGTTAATGGCGAAGCTGATTGTCTAGTTTTTCCTGATATTGAAGCAGCAAATGTATTTTATAAAATGTCTTCAAAACTTTGCAATGCACAGCTTGGAGCAATGTTAGTTGGAGCAAAATGTCCTGCTGTATTAACTTCACGTGGTGATTCTGCTCAAACTAAAACATATTCAATTGCTTTGGCAGCATTAGCATCAAAATAATATATAAAAATTTAGATAAATGAAAATACATAAGATATTAGCAATAAATCCTGGTTCTACATCAACCAAAATAGCAGTATATGAAAATGCAAAAAATGTGTTTTTAAAAAATATTAAGCATTCTAAAGAAGAACTTGCTAATTTTGCAAGTATTACAGAGCAGTATCAATTTAGAAAAGATGCTATCTTAAAAGCCCTAATCGAAGATCAACAGGATATTGAATCTATAACTTGTATTGTGGCAAGAGGAGGATTGATTAATCCTATCCCTTCCGGTGTATATGAAGTAAATGAAAATATGAAAAGAGACCTTAAAGATTCTCCTATCGGAGAGCATGCAAGTAACTTAGGCGGTCTTATTGCTGACGATATTGCTAATGGGTTAAGTAATGTGAAAGCATATATAGCTGATCCTGTTGTTGTTGATGAAATGGAAGATATTGCTAGAATTACCGGACATCCTAAATTTTCACGATTATCTATTTTACATGCTTTGAATCAAAAAGCAATTGCACGTAAATATGCTTCAGAGTGTAATATGAATTATGAAGATCTGAATTTGATTATTGCTCATCTAGGGGGAGGTATTTCTGTTGGCGCTCATCTTAAAGGTAAAGTGATTGATGTTAATAATGCTTTAGATGGTGAAGGTCCGTTTTCTCCTGAAAGAACAGGAACATTACCTTGTGGACAATTGGCAAAATTGTGTTTTAGTGGAGATTATTCATATAAAGAAGTTAAACAAATGATTAAAGGGAAAGGTGGTCTTGCGGCTTATCTTGATACAAATGATGCGTATGAGGTAGAAGTGAGAGCTAAAGAGGGAGATGAGTATGCTCAATTTATTTCAAATGCAATGGCTTATCAGATTGCAAAGGAAATTGGCGCTCTTTCAGCTGTCCTTAAAGGCGATGTTAATGCTATTATACTAACTGGAGGAATTGCATATAATAAACAATTTTGTTCTTTTATTGAGGATATGACTAAATTTATTGCTCCAAACAAAGTTTATCCAGGCGAAGATGAAATGTTAGCTTTGGCTATGAATGGCCTATTAGTGCTGCAAGGGGAATTGGAACCTAAAGTATACGATTGCAAGTAAAGATTTAGTTCTTTTATTTTTAACACAGTACACACTTATTTTTTAAATTAAAATATTATAAAATGAAAAAAGTTATTAATACTTCAAATGCCCCTAAAGCAATTGGACCTTATAGTCAAGCAATTGAATCTAACGGAATGTTATTTATTTCTGGTCAGGTGCCGGTAAATCCAGTTGATGGAAAAATCCCTGAAGGAATAACAGCACAAACAGAACAGGTAATGAAAAATATAAAAGCAATTCTGTTAGAAGCAGGTTATTCGTTTGCAAATGTTATTAAATCGACTTGTTTATTAAGTGATATGGCAAACTTTGCTGCTATGAATGATGTTTATGGAAAGTACTATATGCAAAATCCACCTGCTCGTGCTGCATTTGCTGTAAAAGGCTTGCCTTTAGGTGCACTAGTCGAGATTGAAACAATTGCTGTTAAATAGCAAGTAGTTTCTCTCAATGTATAATTAAATAGTAAAATTTTGAAAATTACAATTGTTGCTTATAACGATATAAGCGAAAATGTTCTATCTGATGCTAAAAGTAAATTCCTTAACAAATTTAAAGATGTTGATGATGAGGACTTCGTTCAATCTGATCCTGATGTAATATGGTTTTTGACAGGTGGATCTGAACATAACGCTTTGAAACAAATAGAACCTCAAAAAAGATATTGCTTTATTGCAAATCAAAATGATAATTCTTGGGCTGCTGCAACAGAAGTGAAAGCTTTGTTAAATGAGAAGGGCATTAAAACAAGAATTTTTAATATTGATTTAATAGACTCTCTTGAGAAGGTTCAAATGTTTCTGGAGGAAGGAGAAGAATTTAAAAAATTTAAACTTGCAATGATTGGCAAACCAGAATCTTGGTTAGTTGCAAGTACTCCTGAATACGACTTATTAGATGAAGTTCTAGGAATTGAAATTGTTGAGTATGATTGGACGAATATCCTTGATAAAAATGAAACAATTAGTGATATATTTATTAAAAAGTTTGGAGAATGTAAAGATGAGTTTGCTCAACTAAACAATAGTCTTTATAAAAAAATAAAAACTTTTATTGCTGAGGAAAATGTATCAGCACTAGCTTTTGCATGTTTCGAATTTGTAAAAGAGTATAACTATACGGCATGTTTGCCCGTAGCAACACTTAATTATGAGAATATTCCTGCAATTTGTGAAGGAGATTTGTGTTCTGCTGCAGGTATGATTGTTTTATCTCGTTTGATTGGGAAAGTTCCTTGGATGGCAAATTTAAATTTCGTAGATCGTGATTATGCGATTTTTACACATTGTACTGTTTCTTTGGATATTGTGTCTGATTTTGTTGTTGAATCACATTATGAATCTGGTAAAGGAAGTGCTGTTAATGGTAAAATATTGCCAGGAGAAGTAACTATTTTTAGAATCGATTATCAATTAGAATATTGTTACTTGTCTTTAGGTGAAATAGTTGATTCAGGAGATTTAGTTGTTGGATGTAGAACACAAGTTAAAGTAAAATTGTCTCGTAAATCATTATTTTTGTTAAGAGAATTCCCTCTTGGAAATCACCATCTTTTAATACATGGTGATTATACTGATATTTTAGCTGAATATTTTACAAATAAGGGATTTAGAATTGTATAGCAGGATATGATATAAATCGTAGATAATATTTACATAAAAAGCTGCCATAATAATTATTTATGGCAGCTTTTATTAATAAATTTTATAGTTTGTTATTCTGAATATACTTCAAAGTCAATATTTACTTTTATGTTTTTGTAAATTTTAACAGAAGCATGGTAATTCCCAATTTCTTTAATTCCGTCACCTTTTATTACAATATTTTTGCGATCAATGTCAAATCCTTCTTTTGCAAGGATTTCAGAAAGCATAATTGTATTTACAGAGCCAAATATTTTACCAGTTGAACTAGTTTTAGCAGGAACTTTGATTTTTAAACCTTCCATTTTACTTGCTATTGATTCTGCATCTTCACGTAGTTTTGTTTCTTTATGAGCTTTTTGTCTCATGTTTTCTTCGTGCATTTTTTTTGCAGATTTTGTTGCAATAATAGCATACCCATTAGGAATTAAATAGTTTCTTGCATAACCTGGTTTTACGTTTACAATATCATCAGTATGCCCTATGTTCTCTACGTCTTGTTTTAATATAATTTCCATATCTTATCCTCCTTTTTATTTCATCAAATCAGTTACGTATGGTAATAGAGCTAAATGACGGGCTCTTTTTACAGCTTGAGCAACTTTACGATGATATTTTAGTGATGTTCCTGTAATACGGCGAGGTAAAATTTTACCTTGCTCATTTAAAAATCTCTTTAAAAATTGAGGATCTTTATAATCTACATACTTAATGCGATTCTTTAAGAAACGACAATATTTCTTTTTCTTAACTTCTACTGCCAGAGGAGTAAGATATCTTATTTCTGATTTACTTTGTACCATAATTATGCCTCCTTCTGATTTTGTTCTTTTTTCATTCTGCGTTTTTTCTCACTATATGCTATTGCATGTTTATCCATTTTGAAAGTTAAAAATCTCATGACTCTTTCATCACGTCTAAATTGTGTTTCTAACTTTTCAATAAATGCACCTTCTGATTTAAACTCAATCAGATGATAAAAACCTGTTGATTTCTTTTGGATGGGATAAGCAAGTTTTTTTAAACCCCAATTTTCTTCATGAATAACCTCACCTTTATTCTCGGTGATGATTTTTCTGAATTTGTTAACCGCTTCCTTCATCTGAGCTTCAGACAAAACGGGAGTTGCAATGAAAACGGTTTCGTACTGGTTAATCATAACTTTGTTGTTTTTTAATTAATATTTGTTATTTTTCTATAAATTTGAGGTGCAAAAATACTATAATTATTTAAATCAGAAAACTTTAAGGGGACTTTTTTCAAGACTTTTATGTAGAAATTAATTTTAATCTTATCTCATTATGTTTTATTAAAAAAATTAAATTTGTAAAATGAAAAGAATCTTAGATCAGATAGAAATATTCCTGTTATGTCTTACAGTATTTCTGATTCCTATTTATATCAAGATTACGACAATTTCTATCGGAGCTTTGTTCTTAATTGCAGTATTAAAAAAATCTAATTGGAAGTTCTTTTCTGAACTATTAAAAGATTCAAAGTTTTATTTATTTATATCTCCTTTCATTATTACATGTTTAGGAGTAACTTATTCTAATTATTTAACAGAAGCTAAAGTGCAGATAGAAACAGTGGTCTCGCTGGTAATTTTCCCTTTTATCTTTGTCTCTTTAAGGAATAATACGGTGAAATTCGCTTGGGAGTATGTGTTGAGTTTCTTTGTTATTAGTCCTTTATTTGCTTATCTTATTTGTCTTGCTTATGCTATCCCTGCATATATTAATTCTAATGATGCAAATGTGTTTTTTTATACGATGTTTAGTGGTTTAATAAAAGCACCTCATCATTTATCTTATTGTGTTAATCTTTCAATAGTGTTTCTTTCTTATAGTTTTACTGATAAATTAGAACTTTTTATCAGAAGAAATAAAGCGTTACAAATATTTAAAGTAACACTTTTAATCATATTTATTGTTTTTATATTTCAATTATCAAGTAAAATAAATATAATTTTGTTATGTATTTATGCTTTATTATATTCTGTATATTTAATAAGAAAGAAGTATATTTCTACTAAAAAAATCGTTTTAGTTTTTAGTTTAATATTTGTACTCATTGGAACAAGTTATTTTATCCCTGAGGTGAATAGAAGATTTTCTAATATGTATATTGCAATGTCTAAGTTTAAAAAATTTGATAATAACAGAACTCTTGAGTCGACAGATCTTAGATTGAGCGCAATTGAGGCTGGTGTATCCATTATTGAAGAAAATTTTTGGATTGGTGTTGGCTCGGGTGATTTATCAACAGAAATGAACAATTATTATAAAGAAAGTAAATCAAGAGGAGCATATATTAAGGATACTAAAACTCATAATCAATTTTTAAGAACATTTGCAATGTTTGGTGTTGTAGGATTCGTGTTTTTGTTAAGTATATTTATTATGTTGTTTATTATTGCGATTAGAGATAAAAGCTTTTTATTGATTATTTGGGCTGGATTTATGTTTATATTATTTTTAATTGAAGACATATTTATAGTTCAGGAAGGGGTAATAATGTTTTCATTATTTAGTTCATATTTCGTGTTTTATAAAAATAAATATTGTAAAAAATGCAAAGAGTTAGGGTAACTAAAATAAATAATATATTAGGCATTATTGACCTAATTTTATTATCGGTCATTGCTATGTTAATAAGTTTGAACTCAAGGGCTGTTCCCTTCTTTATGTGTTGCTTATTTGTAAATGTATTTTTTAAAAAAGAAAGCTATGCTAATATTTTAAAAATGTTTAAAAGTTTTGATTTTTACATTCTTATTTTACCTTTTATTTTAAGTCTTGTCGGCTGCTTATATTCATCAAATAAGGATGCTGCCTATAGGAGTGTTGAAACAATTTCATCCCTTTTAATATTTACTATTATATTTTTCTTGAGTATAAAGAAAGAAAATAGTAAAACAATTATTAAATGTATTACATGGGCTTATGTTATAGGTGTTTTGATTTCATATATGGTTTTGTGGAGTAGAGCTTTACCTGTATATTTGGATACGGGAGATAGCTACTTTATTTTGTATACAAAATTTAGTGAAGTTATTAAATCACCAAACTATTTGTCTTATAATGTGCTTATTGCTATTGTTATTTGTTTGGTTGAATTATTGGGTGGTAAGAGATATCTCTTTTCAAAACGTAATAAATTTTCAATAGGGGTATGTGTTTTTTTATTTTTAATATTTAGTGTTTTTTTGTTTCAATTATTAGCAAAATCAACAATCATTATTTATTTTATAGTTTTATTATTTAGTTTGTTGTATTCATATAAAAAGAAAATTATTAGAATTTATTTTTTACTTTTAATCATTATTACAATTGGTGCACTATCAAGTTATATGTTTACTATCCCTGAATTTAAGCAACGATTTACAATTCTTCTTAATGTAATGCTAAATCGTGAAAATATTGATTATGCAAAAAAAGAATCATCAACTATTAGATATTCGGCAATAAATACAAGTTTTCAATTAATAAAAGAAAATTGGTTGATCGGTGTTGGAACTGGTGATGTTGTTGATGAGCTCTATAAGTCATATGTTGAAAATGAGTTTTCTGCGGCCGAAAGTAATCACACTAATCCTCATAATCAGTACCTGAGAATGTTTATTATGTCTGGAATCTTGGGATTACTATCTCTAATTTTATTGTTTTATGTACTTGCCAGATCTACAATAAAGAATAGAGATGTTTTTGGATTTTTGTATTTTATCTCAATGGCTTTAATTTTTCTTTTTGATGATTTGTTTATTTTTAGAGATGGGATAGTTTTATTTGGCTTTTTTACACCATATTTTGTGTTTTGTAAAAAGAAAATGCAAAAATCTAAGAATATTAATGAGACAATTGAAAAACAAGAAAAATAATAAATCCTGTTATGTTTAATAAAGTATCCAGTGTAAAAAATAAAAATGTTAAAAATGTACTTTTACTGCAATCTAAATCAAGAGAGAGAAAGAAACAAAATCTTATTGTTGTAGAAGGAATAAAAGAGTGTGATCTGGCAATTAAGGCAGGAGTAAAAATAAAACAACTATATTTTTGTCCAAATATTATAGATGACTCAAAAATAAAAATATTTTTAAAATTTGTAACAGAGGGTAACATTTATGAAATTTCACAAGATGTGTTTTCGAAAATTTCGTATCGTGAATCTACTGGAGGAATTTTAATAGTTGCAGAGCCTCCACAAAAGTTAATTAGTGATTTGAGTGTAAATAATGATTCACTTTTTATTGTTCTGGAATCTGTTGAGAAACCCGGTAATTTAGGAGCTATTGCACGAGTAGCAGATGGCGCAGGTGTAGATGGAATAATTGTATGTGATTCAAGAACCGATATCTATAATCCAAATGCTATCAGAGCAAGTCTTGGTTGTGTTTTTACAAATGATATTGTTGTTACAGAGTATGATGATGTGCAGAATTGGTTACAAAAAAATCAGATAAAATCATATGCCGCAGAATTAACTGCCGCCGAATTTTATCATAAAACTGAGCTGGCAGGCAAAATAGCTCTTGTTTTTGGTACAGAGGCAACCGGACTGACTAATAAATGGATAGATAATGCTGATTTTAGAATTAAAATCCCAATGGCCGGGTATATAGATTCTCTCAATGTTTCTACTTCTGTTGCTGTTTTGGTTTATGAAGCCAAAAGACAAAGAGATTTTTTGGTTTGATTATTGTACATCTTTTTAAAATTGGAATTATGAAAAAGTTAGTATTTGTATTTATATTGTTTTTGTCTGTAGGAGTTTTTGCACAGTCAAGCCAATTTGATAAAGTAATTAAGAATACAAAGCAGAGTTATTTAGATAGAGGATATAAACTTGTAACTCAGAAAGGTGATTCTATTGTTACAGGAGAGCCATTAGTGAGCCCTATTATTGATTTGGATTATAATAATTATTATATCGTTCTTGTGCAGTTGGATGGATGTTTCTATTGCGAATATGATCTCCAATTTGTTGATGAGAAAGAGTATTTACTGGGGCTAGATTATGAGTTTGTGGTTAAAGATGGGTTAAAACAGGGCGTATATAAATTTCATAACGAAGAGAATCAAACAGGAAAGTATGTTGTTTTTCTTGAATCAGACTTACCATATTATGCCAATATTTTTGTTTTCCGTAAATAAGTATAAATAATAATTTCCCTGTTTTTTTTATAAAAGTAAATTTTGTTGTATTTATTGATAATATTTCTGTTATAAAGTGCTAACTTTATGTTTGGTTTAAATATCCTGAAAAGATGAAGATTCAAAATTTTAAATTAGAGAGATATTTTGCAAAACATGAATTTTCTGCAAAATATTTGATTTCTAGTTCAGATTGTGATGCTTACAGTTTGGATTATATATTGAAACAAGCTAATCAGGAAGAAATCGATTTATGGTACAATTTAAAATTTGTATATACTGATTCAGCCGGATCCGAATTTCTACGGGAAGCAATATCTAAGCAATATTCAACAATCAAAATTGATCAAGTTAAAGTGATGACTCCGGGTGAGGCAAACTTTATATTAATGAATGTATTGCTTGAAAAGGAGGATGAAATTGTCTGTATCTCTCCGGCATATCAAAGTTTGTATCAGGTTGCTGAAAGTTTGGGAGCGAAAATCAAATTTTGGAAGCCTGTTCTGAATGAAACCGGGTTTTATTATGATCCTGATGACTTAAACAATTTAGTAACAGAAAACACAAAACTCATTATCCTAAATTTTCCTCATAATCCAACAGGATTTATCCCTGCGATTAAAGAACAACACAAGATTGTGGAAATAGCCTCAAAGCACAATATAATAATCTTTTCAGATGAAATGTATCATAAGATTGTGCATTATCCTGAATATGATATTCCTGCGTTTTGTGATATTTACGATAATGCAATTAGTTTGTGGGGGATGGCAAAATCTTTCGGTTTGGCAGGCATGCGTTTTGGATGGATAGCCAGTAAGCGTAAAGATATACTTGATAAAGTTGTGGCTTTTAAAGATTATCTGTCAATTTGTAATAATGCAGCAGGAGAAGTGTTGACAACTATTGCATTGAATCATAAAGAGAAGTTTATCGACCCGAATATTGAAAAAGTAAAAAAGAATAAGATACTATTTGTTGATTTTATAAATAGACACTCTGATTTGCTGGAGTTTTCAGAAACAAAAGCAGGCTCAACAGCATTTGTAAAGCTTAAATCTGATATGTCTGCCTATGAATATTGTGAGAATCTTGTCGAACAAACAGGTATTATGATGCTACCATCTGATATGTTTGATTATGGAAATTCTCATCTTAGGATAGGGTTTGGCAGAGAGAATTTTAGTGAGGTTTTAGATGTTTGGGCAGGGTATATTAAAGATTAATATGAATAATATTCCTAAATATTATAGAATTGCTTTCTATTTCTTTGCAGTCATGATATTATTTTCATGCGAAAAGCCAGTATTTGATTATCGAAATAAATATGTAGGAGATTGGAAGTACACTGTAGTGATTACAGAGATAAATACAGATAGTGTAGGCTATTTTAGAAATGATACAATTGTTTATTATGGAGAAATAACTCATGCAGATAATAAAGATAAATTAGTATTGAATTATACACAAAGTGATTCATTGGAATTGTATATTAATAAAGATGGAAATCTTAGTGTTGAAGGATTTGATTACACAGATGGTAATATGACTAAAGACGAATTGAATTTTTACTTTCGTTGGGGAGGTATAGGAACATTTATCGAACATGATATTGTTGGCAAGAAGCTTAGATAAAAGAATAATCTCAAAAAAAAATCGTTTTAATTTTAAGCTCATACAACCATTTCAAATCTGGTTTACACTTTAATGCAGAGTATGGATAAGAAAACCGAAAAAATATTAGTCAAAAATTGTTTGCGGAACGATAGATTATCGCAAAAACAACTTTTTGATCAATATAAAGATGCAATGTATACTCTTTGTTTTCGAATTACTGCCAACGAGGAAGATGCAAAAGATGCTCTTCAAGATGGTTTTATCGCTGTTTTTAATAGTTTATCTTCTTTTAGTTTTAAATCAACACTTGGTGCATGGATTAAAACAATTATTGTAAGAACAGCTATTAGAAAGATTAAAAAATTGCATTTCGATTCAATTGAAAATATTGAAGACGAAACTTACACATTTGACGAATCTTTAAACGGTGAAATGCTTCATACAGCTATTATGATGCTGGATCCTGGTTTTCGTTCTGTGTTCATACTCTACGAAGTTGAGGGATATTCCCACAAAGAAATTGCTGAAATTGCAGAGATTAGCCTTGGGACATCAAAATCACAACTTCATTATGCGAAAAAGAAATTAAAATCAATCATCGTAAATCAGTTTGAGTATGAAAGATAAGAATTTGAATAAGGCAATAAAGGATATGCCACAATTTGAGGCTCCGGATGTTTGGATGGAGATTGAGAAGAATATTAAATCTAAAAAGAAAAAGTTTATTATTCCTGTTATAGTAGTATTAATACTTGTGTTTGTGCTAGCTTATTTTGTTATTGATGGTTTAAA
>CAYUWD010000023.1:0-33910 GCA_964448235.1 uncultured Bacteroidales bacterium
ACCCTTCTTGTTAGGAAGATAAAAATTGAAGTATTTTCACTAAAAAATATTTCTATGATAAAAACTGGTATATATGGCCATCCAGATTCTGAGTTAGACATTTTAGAAAAAATATTAGATGTTCCTGAATTGAGTGTTATTGGAATGTGCTCTCCGAATCAATCAAGTGCACAAGAATTACAATCAAAATATCAATTAAAAACATTTAATGAAATTGGGATGTTAATAGATAAAGTTGATGCAGTAATTGCTTTGTCTCCAATGTCCGGGCTCGATAAAGTAGAGCAATTAGTCAGAAATTCAAAGCATGTGTTTTTTGAACCTTCATCAGAATATTGTAATAGAGATGTAAATAAATTGTCAAATATTGTAGATGAGGCAAATGTAAAAGTGCAGGCAGGCTTTCATCATCGTTTTAATAATACTTTTTTATCTGCACGTCCATTTATTGCAAATCCCAAATTTATACAATCAAATAATTTTAGACGTTTTGCTGTAAATACTGAAGCTTGTTCTGTTTTAATGGATATGCTAATTGGTGATATAGATATTGTTTTAGGAGTAATAAAATCAAATATTAAATCAGTTCATGCAAATGCAACATCAATAAACAATGAAGGACCTGATATAATTAACACCAGATTGGAATTTATGAATGGAAGTGTTGCACAATTAACTGCGGGAAGAATTGCTACAACAAATACTCATGAGTTAAACTTTTATTGTGGAAAAGATTATACAAGTATTGATTTGGTAAAAAATAAAGCTTGGCAGGTAAAAAAACGCAATACTGATAGTAATATGAAATTATTTCAGGAAAATATTGGAGATTTGATTGTAGATCCGATTCCTGTTAAACCTAATAATCATTATTATGATGAGTTTCTTTCTTTTGCTCGATCTATAGTTAATGATATATCGCCAGAGGTAGATCTTGAAACAGTATTAAAAACATATTCTGTAGCAAGTCAAATAAAAGATAAAATAAAGCTTTCGGTTGGGATGTAATTTTTTTTTTAACACATGCAATAATAGATGTATATTTGCGTTTATTTTTTGCAAGTTTAATTTAATCGTTATTGTGAGTAGAATTTTACTTTTATTATTAAGCATCATAATGTTAGCGTTTCCTTCATGTGAGATTATAAATCCATCTGAACAAATTCCTTCGTATGTTGCAGTAGATACTGTTTCAGTCTCTATTACAGATGTCCATCAAGGGTCTGCCTCTCACAATATTTCAGATTGCTGGTTGTATGTAAACAATAAACTTATTGGAATTTTTGAAGTCCCATTTACTGTTCCTGTTTTAGAAGCAGGAAGTCATTCAATACAAATTGAACCTGGAATTAAAAACTCTGGTGGAGATGCAGCCAGAGTTAAATATCCAATGATGTATGGGTATTATCTAGATACAGTTCTAGAAGAAAGACAAGTCTTAACTTTAAGTCCAGAGTTTTCTTATAGACCAGCAACATTTGATCTTGTAGAAGATTTTGAAGATATTGGGATAGCGTTTGAACTAAGTGATCAAAGTGATACAATTATGGAGTTGGTTTCTAATGTGAATGCTTTTGAAGGGACATCAATGCATTTTGTGGTCGATGAAGAAAGACCCAATTTTGAATGCCGTAGTTCAAATTTATATGAGATAGAAAAAACTGGAGCTGCTTATCTTGAAATAAATTTTAAAACAAATGATTATTTTAATTTTGGACTATTTTCAAAAGAATATACGGGCGCAACAGTTTCTGAAGTTAGAAAGCATGTTTATACTTTTAATCCAACAGATGAATGGAAAAAGGTGTATATCGATCTGAATTATTTTGTAAATAATGTTTCAGGAACTGAATTTAGATTGTTTTTTACAGGTGTTTTTGATTCTGAATCAGGATTAGAAAAATCTGATATATATATTGATAATGTTAAATTGTTGTATTTGTCAACTCAGTAATAATGCAAAAATCTTTACAAAATTTTAAATATTTATTTTTTGATTTTGTTTCAGCAGCTATAGCTTGGACATTATTTTTTAGTTATAGAAAAATTTATATCGAACCACAGAAACTTGGCTATGAAATACCTGTAGTTTTTGATACTAAATTCTATTTTGCTTTACTAATAATCCCATTGTTTTGGTTGTTTATGCACTTATTGAGTGGATATTATAAAGTTCCTTATCGAAAATCAAGATTGCAGGAATTAGGACAGACATTTTTTACAACTTTAATAGGTGTAATTATAATATTCTTTGTCTTGATTCTTGATGATTGGGTTGGTCAATATAAACATTATTATGTTTTATTTTTTGTTCTTTTTGGTTTGCAATTTACTTTGACTTATATCCCAAGACTATTTATTACTTCAATTACAAATAAGAGAGTGCATAACAGAAAATTGCAATTTAATACTCTTATTATTGGATGTAATAAAAAAGCATTAAAACTCCTTGAGGAGGTTGAAACACAGAAAATATCATCAGGTTTGCGTTTTGTTGGGTTTGTTTCTGTAGATAAGCAAGAAAAGTACTTACTTGATGATGTTTTACCTAATCTTGGTTTTATTGATGATATAGATGAAATTATTTCGACACATAAAATCGAAGAGATTGTTATTGCAGTAGAATCCAGAGAGCATTGTAAGATAAAAAACATCATAAATAAATTACAAGGGACAAAAGTACTTATAAAAGTTATTCCGGATATGTATGATATATTAATTGGCAAAGTTCGTATGTCATCAATATTTGGAATGCCATTAATAGAAATTAATCATAATATTATGCCTGTTTGGCAACAGCATACAAAAAGATTTATAGATGTTATATTTAGTTTGATTGCAATAATAATATTATCTCCTGTATATTTTGCACTTTGTATAGGAGTAAAAATTAGTTCTCCAGGACCCGTTTTATATAGCCATCTACGGATTGGAAAATCAGGACATCCATTTAAAATATATAAATTTAGATCAATGGTTGTTGATGCTGAGAAAAATGGTCCGGCATTGAGTAGTAAAACAGATAGCAGGGTAACTGGTTTTGGAAGAATAATGCGAAAGACAAGACTAGATGAAATTCCACAATTTTTTAATGTTTTACGCGGAGATATGAGTATAGTAGGACCACGTCCGGAAAGAAAATACTTTATAGATAAAATCGTAGAAAAGGCACCGCATTATGTTCATTTATTGTCGGTTAGACCAGGAATTACTTCTTGGGGACAAGTAAAATATGGATATGCAGAGAATGTTCAACAGATGATAGAGCGCTTAAAGTATGATATCATATATATTGAGAATAGATCTCTATATATTGACTTTAAAATAATGATTTATACAATCAAAATTATTTTTCAAGGAAAAGGTATGTAAATATGTATTTATACATATTTTTTTAATTACTTGAAGTACAAGACGTTGAAATATTAATAATCTTTATGAAATTTCTTTACTATTTTTAAAAAAGTGTTATATTTGCAACCTCAAAAAATAATATTAGTTAATAAACTTAAAAAATACTTAAAATGACAAAAGCAGACATAGTAAATGAAATCTCTCGAAACACAGGAATTGAAAAGCTAATAGTTCAAAAAACTATTGAGACTTTTATGGAAACAATAAAGGATTCATTAATAGAAGGAGAGAATGTTTATTTAAGAGGTTTTGGAAGTTTTATTGTTAAGTCCAGAGCTGCAAAAACAGCAAGAAACATTTCTAAAAACACTACCATTACAATACCAGCTCATAAAGTGCCTGCATTTAAACCATCGAAATCATTTACAGTAGAAGTTAAAGATAATCATTAAAAATAATAGTTATGCCTAGCGGAAAAAAAAGAAAACGACACAAGATGTCAACTCACAAGAGAAAAAAACGTCTTCGTAAAAACAGACATAAAAAGAGAAAATAAACTTTTTTCTTTGAAATGTGTTTTGATAATCAAACTCTGAAATTTTTCGGGGTTTGATTTAATTTTTTAATATAATTGATTACGTGAACCAGCCAACAGGAGATATTCAAAGCGAATTATATATTGATGTACGCAGTTCCGAAATAAATATTGCTTTATTGCATAATAAAAAGCTGGTTGAGTTAAATAAAGAGCATAGCAATATTGAATTTTCGGTTGGTGATATTTATCTTGGAAAGGTTAAAAAACTTATGCCAGGATTAAATGCTGCATTTATTGATGTAGGCTATAAAAAGGATGCGTTTCTTCATTATCTTGATTTGGGTGCAGGATTCCAAACACTTAATAAATTTTTGCATATAGGATTATCCAAAAAACAAAAAAATATAAAGTTTAGTAAAATAACTCCTGAACCGGATATTGATAAAAATGGCAAAATTACAGATGTTTTAAGTGTTGGCCAATATGTTTTAGTTCAAATAGCAAAAGAACCAATATCTACTAAAGGTCCGCGTTTATCCTGCGAAATATCATTAGCTGGCAGGAATTTGGTATTAATGCCTTTTGTACCCAAAACTTCGGTTAGTCAAAAAATAAAATCTGTAGAAGAAAGAAAAAGATTAAAAAATCTAATCGAAAGCATTACTCCGGATAATTATGGTGTTATTATTAGAACTGTTGCCGAAACAAAAATGGTAGCAGAGCTTGATCGGGAGTTAAATTCTTTAATAGAAAAATGGGAAAACGTTTATAGAAGTCTTAGTAGTGTGAAACCACCAAAGTTAATGATTGGTGAAATAAATAGAACAACTGCTATATTAAGAGATATCTTAAATTCATCATTTAATCAAATTGTTGTTAATGATGAAACAACTTATATTGGAATAAAGGATTTTATTGCCGAAATTGCCCCTGAAAAAAATAAAATAGTCAAGTTTTATAATTCAAAAGAACCCATTTTTGATCATTTTGGAATAGAAAAGCAAATTAAAACAGCTTTTGGTAAAACTGTTCCAATGAAAAATGGAGCTTATTTAATAATTGAACATACAGAAGCTGCACATGTTATTGATGTTAATTCAGGAAACAGAAGCAATTCTGAACAAGACCAAGAAGAAAATGCAACGGAGGTTAACCTTATTGCTGCAGAAGAGATTGCAAGACAATTGAGACTCCGTGATATGGGTGGGATTATTGTTGTTGATTTTATCGATATTCATGATGATAAAAATAAACGTAAACTATTCGACAGAATGAGTAATTGTATGGCTGGAGAGAGGGCTAAATATCATATCACTCATCTTAGTAAGTTTTGTCTCATGGAAATTACCAGACAACGCGTAAGACCTGAAATGGAGATTAAAACATCTGAGAAATGCCCCTGTTGTAAAGGTTCTGGGAAAATATCAGCAAGTATTTCATTAACAGATGAAATAGAAAATACAATAAAATATATTATTAAAAAAAATAAAACCAAAAACATTGTCATAAAAACACATCCTTTTGTGCATGCATATATTACTAAAGGTGTAGTAAAATCCATTAGGAAATCATGGCAAAAGAAATATCAATGTAAAATTAGTGTTTTCCCTATGATGGCATATTCATATATGGAGTTTCACTTTTTTAATACAAATGATGAAGAACTGTTTTATTAATTAATAATTTTTGTTTATGGCCTTAAAAAAGTTTATTATTGGTTTTGTGGGAACATTATCATTCCTACTATTTATTAGTCCGGTATTTTCTCAAGTTGAAGAACCTGTTGTATGGAAATTCTCAACAGAGAAGATAGATGATACACATATTAATCTAGTTATTAATGCTGATATTGAAGAACATTGGCATTTGTATAGTCAATATTTTGAAGTTGGAGGACCTATGCCTTTGTATTTTGAATTTTATCAAGATGATAATTTTCGAATTATTGATAGTGTTATAGAATCTCCTGATCCTATTGTGGAATTTGATGATGTATTTGGAATTGAAGTAAAGTATTTTGAACATTCTGCTACTTTTATTCAGCAGATAGAAGTCTTTTCTGATAAGGGATTTAACGTAACTGGAATTGTAGATGGTCAGGCGTGTTTTGAAGATGGAGCATGTATCCCTTTAAATTATGATATGGCTTTTGAAATTAATGGAGGTGCCTCTAGTCAAAATCTGGAAGATACTAGTGTTGATGCTAAAACTCCTGTTTTTGTTACAGAGAATGAATTTGAAAATTCAAAAACAGATGATAATTCTTTACTTTCTTTTTTCTTAATATCTTTTCTTTTTGGAATTATTGGAATATTAACTCCATGTGTCTTTCCTATGATTCCAATGACTGTAAGTTTTTTTATGCAGAAATCAGAAAAGAAAGCAAAAAACATTTTAAAAGCCTTTATATTTGGGATTTCAATTACATTACTTTATTCTATTGTAGGTATTATAGTGTCATTAACAAGTGCAGGTGCTGACTTTACTACTGTCTTAAGTACGCATTGGATACCAAATTTAATTTTCTTTATTTTATTTGTTGTATTTGCTGCTTCATTATTTGGATTATTTGAATTTGTTTTACCAAGTGGCTTAGTAAATAAAGCTGATAAACAAGTAGATAAAGGTGGTTTAATTGCAGCATTTTTTATGGCATTAACAACTGTCGTTGTTAGTTTTAGTTGCACTGGACCAATAATTGGAGCCTTGTTAGTAAAAGCAGCAAGCGGAAATGTCTTGGAACCAGCAATTGGAATGTTTGGATTTGGGCTTGGGTTTGCTTTACCTTTTACCGTGTTAGCTATTGCACCAAGCTGGATGAAAAAATTACCAAAATCTGGAGGATGGTTAAATGCAGTAAAAGTCGTTATGGGATTTGTTATACTTGCTTTCTCACTTAAATACTTTTCTAACATTGATCAAAATTACCATCTAGGAATTTTAAGTAGAGACTTATATATAGGTATATGGGTTGTCATATTTATTATGATGGGAATTTATTTGTTAGGGAAAATAAAATTTTCTCACGATACTGATGTTCAACACGTTAGTTTTTTTAGATTGATTTTGGCAATGGCTTCTTTTGTTTTTGCAATATATTTATTCCCTGGTATTTTTGGAGCAAATTTGAGTGGAATAGCTGGTCTATTGCCACCTAAAACATCACAGCAGTTTGATTTAAGCTCGACTGGTGGTAGTTATGGTATGGATGAGAATGACGGGTTGTGTGAGACAGCTAAATATTCAGAGTCTATGCATATGGCATATGATGTGCAAGGATATTTTGATGTTAATCAAGGTATAGATTGTGCGAAAGCTCAAAATAAGCCTGTGCTATTGTATTTTACAGGGCATTCATGTTCCAATTGTAAAAAAATGCAGGCAAGTGTTTGGTCTGATCCTACTGTAAAAGAGTATTTTAATAATAAAGTCATAATGACCGCATTATATGTTGATGAGAAATCCGTTAAACTTGCAGAAGAAGAGTGGTTTACATCTTCGAATGATGGTAAAATTAAAAAGACATTAGGAGAAGCAAATGCTGATATGCAGATTGTGAATTTTAAAACAAATACACAACCATTTTATGTCCTAATGGATTCAGATGGAAAAGTGCTTACTGAGCCAATGACATATAATTCAAATCCCGAAGAATTTTTAAGTTTCTTGAAAAGAGGAATTGAAAAATTTGAAAATCCTGAAGGGACAATTGAATAGAATATTATATAGTTGATAAAATAGAAATTAAAATATCAGTAAGTTAAATTTAGCTTACTGATATTTGTATATATTTAGTTCGTTTAGAATATTAGTAATTCAAAAAGTTAAGTTTTTCTTGCAATTATTGGACTGTATTAAATATTCTTTTAAATTTGTAAAAAAACAGAAAAAATGAGGACAGAAGACAATTCAAAGGAGTTATTATATAGTTCTCCAGATTCATTGTTTTATAATTTATCAGCAGGAGATAAAGAATTGTTAATTGAAAATACGGATTGTAGATCGTATAAGAAAAATGAATTGGTGTTTTTGGAAAATACAAAGCCATCAGGTCTTATATGTTTATCTGAAGGTAAAGTAAAAATATTTAAAGGCGGTGCCGGTGGAAGAGATCAAATAGTAAGATTATCCAGACCAGGTGGATTTATTGGATATCGTGCATTGTTTGCTAATCAGAATTATCACGCATCTGCTGTGGCTATTGAAGCTTCTATTGCATGCACTATTGAGAAAAATGTACTCTTTTCTGTTATGAAAAATGATCCAAATTTAACATTTGCTGTGCTTAAATCCTTAGCAACAGAATTGGGATTTTCTAATATGAGGACTGTTAGTCTTACTCAAAAACATATTCGAGGAAGATTAGCAGAATCCTTATTGTTTTTGATAGATACTTATGGGTATTATGAGGATGGCATTACAATTAAAGCACTTTTGTCGCGTGAAGATTTAGCTAGTCTTAGTAATATGACTACAAGTAATGCAATTAGAACATTGTCAACATTTGCTTCAGAAAAGGTTATTTGTATTGATGGGAGACGCATCAAAGTCCTCGACTTAAAAATGTTACAAAGGATATCAAATATTGGTTAGTTAGAAACTAAAAAATGCTTTATCTTAACAGATCTTAGCTTAGTAGAAGATTCTGAAAAATGGCCAGGTTTAACTTCAATTGTTAGGATTAAACGAACTCGTCATTTTAAGGTAATTGGGAAAGTAGAATTTCAAACAAATTATTATACTTCATCTATTGATAATGCAAAAGTTATTCAAAATGGTGTAAGAAAACATTGGGGAATAGAAAACAAGGTACACTGGATACTTGATGTTGCCTTTTTAGAAAAAATGCTGCTCAGAACTTTTCATCTCTCAATCGAATTGCCATCAATATTTTAAAACAAGATAAATCAATTAAGAGGGAAATTAAGGGAAAAAGACTTAATGCTGCATGGAATGATTAATATTTGTTAAATCTTTTAACCTTTTAAATGCGTTTGCCCTGAAGTGTATTTTACCAAATAATACATTTTTACTATCTTTGTATAGTAAGACATTTAATAAACAACCATAATAATATGAAGCATTTTAACATAACATTAGTAATTTTGTTTTGTATCACACTTGCAAACACGATGATTGCGCAAGTTGATACATATAAAGCTGAAGAAGACACTTATTTTACACAACTAAGATTTAGCTCACATGATGTATTATATAGTGATAACTATAGCTCAGGAATATATGAAGCAATAAATGGGAAATCTTCTAAAATAATAACTGGTATAGGAAGTGGCAGATATTATAATGTGTCTCCTGATGGAAATTGGATTGGATATAAACAAATTAACCATGATGGAAGTCAACAAGCTATAATCCTAAATTTAAATACTAAAGAAAAACAAATACTTACCTATCCACAACAATTATGTGGGACTCCAGATTTCTCAGAAAATGGGATTATTGCATATTCTTTAGGAAACACACTATTTTTTGGTGATAGCATTAAACTTGGATATCATGTAAATTATATTAAAATTTCACCAAATGGTAAATATATTGCTTTTGCAGATAATAAAGAACAAATTACCATTATTGACACACAAACAAAATCTCAAAAAGTAATTAGTGTAGAAAATCAAGCAGCATTTTATCCATCTTGGTCTCCTAACAGTGACAAACTAGTTTATATAATGGGAAGAGACATATACATCTATCAATTAAACACTGAAGAAACATTTATCATCAAAGATGGCTCTGCCCCTTTTTGGTTTAATAATGAAAATTTATTATTCCAGCGTAGAGATATCGATTTAGATAAACTTAAATTTTTTAACTCTGATTTATTCTATTGCCATTATACAGGCACAAAAATAAAACAACTTACAAATACTCCAAATATTTATGAAATGAATCCCATAAGTGATGGAAATTATATTTATTTTCATACATATATAGACAAGCAAATAATAAAAGCTGAATTCTCTCCTGAAGATGGAATAATAAAACAAACAGAATTTGTTAAATATAATAACCAACTACCAATAGAGTTTGACAATAATACTTCAAAGTCTCAACGAAGCATCGTTTATCTTGGCCCAGTCCCTTATGTACATCAAAAATACGATACTCCAAGTTGGCACAATGGAAGTGGAAGTTGTGCTCCTACAACATGTGTTATGGCTTTTGCATATTACAATTTATTACCACCTTGGGAAGTAAGTGTAGATCATGAGTATTCATGGGATCCTCATACAAATTTATATGGATCGTATGTAGCTGATAAGTATAGATTTAATGAAATATATTACGAAACATATGAAAGCGCCTATGGAACAGATGCATGGGGTGGATATGGTTATATGTGGGATGGTGATTATTCGCCTGGCTCAAGACAACGCACATATCTTGAAAATCATTATTTAACAAGCAATCAACTATGGTTAAGTTCATGCACTTTTGACTATACTGCAAATGAAATAGATCAAGACTATGTGCATCCTATATGCAGTTGGATTACTCATTCCGGACATCTAACTCTTGCAATTGGTTATGTAGAAGGACAACATACATTAATTTTTAATGATCCCTGGGGAAATAAAAATACTGAAAATTATCCTAGCTATGATGGCTATGATGCCTATTACGATTGGCCAGGATATAATAATGGCTATGCAAATCTTGATAATGATGGAACTCATGGCGGCGTAGCATGGACCACTAAAGCTCAGGGAACTCAACCTGTCTATAATGATACAATAATTGATAATAATTATTACAATCATGGATTCTATGCCAATAATAGTGAAGATGGATCTCATCAACGTTACTTTCATGACACAAATGCAGGCTACAATGGACATTTCTGGTGGACAGGAACCATGAATACCACAAACGATTGGTGCTACGTTACATGGACACCAAACTTAAGTGAAGCAGGAGATTATGAAGTATTTACGTATATCCCGTCAGTAAATGCAACAGCACAAGACGCTAAATATATCATTACTCATGACGATGGCACAAACGAAGTCTTAATTAATCAATCTTTATACTCTGATGAATGGGTATCTCTTGGCATATATCCTTTCTCACCAGGCAATGGTGGAAATGTATATTTAGGAGACAATACTGGAATTGATGATCAAGATATTGCATTTGATGCAACAAAATGGAGTATCATTCCTCTACCTTTGAGTATCACTTCAACTCCTGTAACATGCAATGGAGATGCTGATGGAACAGTCACAGCAACTCCTGAAGACGAACTACCACCATATCAATTTCAATGGAATACAACACCAATATCAAACGATTCTATTGTAACCGGACTCAACGGGGGAAACTATACTGTTACTGTAACAAATGGTATAGGCACAACTATGACTGCCTCAGTAAGTGTTTTTGAACCAGATATCTTATCGGTAAACCCTACAGTAATTGATCCAGATATTGCAGGATTTAGTACTGGAGAAATTATTCTGGATGTAACAGGCGGAACAGAACCATACACATATACATGGTCTCCTGACATAAGTAATAATAATTCAGCAACTTCATTAAATGCTGGCAATTACCGAATAACAGTCTCTGATAATAATAGTTGTTCCCAAACTTTAGATATAACACTTTATGACCCAGAATGTAATGCTAGTTACAATCTTTCCGAAACAAATATCACACATGCTACAGCTGATTTAAGCTGGTCGGCTGTCACAAATGCAGTAGGATATTTCCTACGTTATCGTAAAGTCGGTTCTGAAATCTGGACAGATATATTTGTTGAAAATGCAGTTTACATTCTTACTGGCCTAACACCAGAGACTAACTACGAATGGGAAGTATCAACTATATGTTCTGAAGCTCAATCGGCTTATACAAGTAGCAACTTTACAACAACTACAACAAATAATATTATTACATATGCTTGCCATGGAATATTTACAGACACAGGTGGTGAAAATGAAGATTATAGTGATGATGAAAATTATACATTTACAATAAATCCTCCAGAAGCAGAGAAAATAACTGTATGGTTTACCGAACTCGATATTGAAACAGACTATGACACATTATTTGTTTATGATGGAGCAAGTACATCTGACCCATTATTAACTAGCTACCAAGATATTTATATTAATTCGAGCACTGAAACCCAAGGTATATGTATTCATAGTACAGGAGATGCGATTACTTTCCATTTCCAGGCTGATTATGCAACTACAAATCCGGGTTGGGTGGCAGAATGGACATCTTATGGCAGTTCTTGTGGGAACAATCCTAATACAGTAGTAAATTTAGAAACAGACAGCGACTGGGAAACAGAAGATTTTGTTGTTAATTTTACTAATACTGATTATAGTACATTAGGAATTAACAAGGCTTTCTGGCAAGCTCTATACCTAGATACAGACGAATGGAAAGCCAATCATAACGAAGGAATGCTTAATTACAATTTCCAAAACAACCTTAATGATTGGACAAATTTATCTGGAACATGGGAAGTCCAAGAAGAACATCTTGTACAAACTGATGAAAGCAATACAAACACTAATTTAAATATTAATATTGATTATAATAATTCTCCTATACTCATACATTGGCAAATGAAAATTAATGGCAGTGGTACAAATAGAAGAGCAGGTTTACATTTCATGTGTGATGATGCGAGCCAAACTAACAGAAACAATTCATACATGGTATATTTTAGAGCAGATGGAAATAAAGTTCAGCTATATAAATGCATTGATAATGGTATTGACTTAATAACTAATGATGAAATAAATATAAATGCAAGCCAGTGGTATGACTGCAAGATTTATTTTAATCCTGATAATGGCGAAATAAAAGCATTTCTGGATAATGAGCTTGTATCAGCGTGGACAGACGACTCTCCATTAACTACTACAAATAGTATCTCTTTAAGAAATGGTGAATGTATAGCATGGTATGATGACATTAAAGTATATACTGAATCTAATACTACTGAAACAGTTTCTACTAGCATTCATTTAAACGATGTAGAAAACCCAAACAACTTAAGCCCCGCATGTAAAATAAAGAGTATCATATTTGACAACTTATACCACTTTAGCAATCTTGAGGGAAGTGAAGTAAATATAGACTTAACTCCACCAACTGATATTGAATTCGTCTATGATGGCTCTGATACAGACATTGAATCATTTACAGAAAATACAATTGAAGCAAATTGGACTGATTCACAAGACCCAAACTCTGAAGTTTCACATTACGAAATAGCTGTCGGAAGCTCCTCAGGAGATACTGATATTTATGAATGGACAGATATTGGATATTGTAATAATGTTACAATTGAGGATATAACAATGTTTACTGATGCACAAACATACTATGTAGGAATTAGAGCTATAAATTATGCCAATCTTATTGGCAATGCAACATGGAGTAATGGTCAAACATACATCGCCATGCCTGTAGCAAACTTCACAACTCCTAATACAAATGTATGTGAAGGTGGAAGTATCGGATTTACAGATATTACAACAAATAATCCAACAAATTGGGAGTGGACATTTGACGGTGGAAATCCAGCAACAAGTAATGAGCAGAATCCAATTGTAACATATAATAATGAAGGAACGTACCAAGTCGTTTTAACATCAACTAATACAAATGGCGAAGACACAGAAACAAAATCTGAATATATTACTGTATATCCAACTCCAGACATAAATATACCTGAAACAGCAAATGCTTGCACAAACCAAGAGTTCTCTTATACCTTATCGAACACATATGATTACATTTTATGGTCTGACGAAACTACTGAAAGTACATTTAATGCAACATATACCGAAGAAGGAGAACAACAAATTTGGGTAACAGTTGGAAACGAGAATTGTGAGTCAACGGATAGTATGCTAATTATTGTATCTGTATGTGCAATCAACAATAATAATTTAAACACAAATGATATTGTCATCTATCCTAACCCAACAAGTAATGTATGTCAATTATATGTCTCAAATTATACAGGAAACTTAAGCTATGATATTATTGACATTCAAGGAAAGGTAATAATTAGTAAACGGTTTATCGTAAAGTCAGAAATTAATACTGAGATAAATTTAAAACCATTTAAAAAAGGTATTTATTTTATAAGATTAACAAGTGATAATGAAACAATAAATTTCAAATTGATAAAGAACTAACTGTTTTACTCAACAATATAATATAAGGTGCTAATAAGCACCTTATATTATATGCATCTTAATCAGAAACCCGCTATCCATCCCGTTGAAAAAGCAATTTGCAAATTATAACCTCCGGTGGCAGCATCAAGGTTCAGAATTTCTCCAGCAAAAAATAATCCTTTCTTAATTTTAGACTCCATTGACTTAGGTTTAATCTCATCTAATGAAACACCTCCGGCTGTTATTATCGCCTCCTTAAACCCTCTGTGTCCATGTATTCGAAATTTCATAGATTTTAAGTGCTTAACAATAGCGTCCCTTTCATCAGATGAAATTTGATTTGAAAGTTTATCTGGATTTAATCCTATACTATCCACAAAAATTGGAACTGCTTTTTGAGGAAGCCATTTCCTAAAAATATTTGCAACTTTAGTTTTACCATAATCATTAATGTCACGTAAAAGTCGTTTGTGAAGTTTTTCAAAATCCAATGCTGGCTTCCAATCTATTTCGATCTCAACTAATTTATGTTTTTTCAAAGCAATAACAACAGCTCTACTCAATGTAAGGATAATCGGACCAGAAAGACCATAATGCGTAAATAGCATCTCTCCAAATTCACTAGAAAACGCCTCTCCGTCTATTAATAAGCTTGCTAAAACATTCTTTAGGCTCAACCCTTGCATTTTACGTGCTCTGTAATCTTCTGTCACTAATGGAACAAGAGCAGGAAACACATCCTCTACTTTATGCCCTGCATCTATCGCAAACTTATATCCATCACCTGTAGAACCAGTTCCTGAATAAGATTTACCTCCAGTACAAACAATAATTTTTGCTGAATAAAGTCTTTTCACATCATGAATATGCAGACATTTTACTCCTGCAACAGAATCTTTATCATACATAAGCTCTTTAACCTCAGTATTAAAATAAAACTTCACATTTCGATTTTTAGCCCTATTATATAATGCATCCACTACATCAGAAGCCTTGTCGGATTCTGGGAAATACCTTCCGCCTCGTTCCAATTTTGATTCTACTCCTTCTTCAGATAGAATTGCAAGAATATCATAAGAATAAAACTGTTTAAAACATGAAAAAAGAAACCTACCATCCGGATGAACTTGTGAAACGAAATCTTTTATTTCTGAATCATTAGTAATATTACATCTACCCTTTCCAGTTATAAGAAGTTTCTTCCCCGGTTGAGGCATTTTTTCTAAAACTGCAACATTGCATCCATTTTCTGCAGCACGACATGCAGCCAACAAACCTGCAGCACCTGCACCAATAATTATAACATCAAATTTATCCATAAAGCAAACACAAAAATATATAAACTTAGCGACAACTCACAATAAATATTAATGTCCTTTTAATCATTTTTTTACATATAACAAGCTATATTTATTTAAGACTGTTTCTAAATTTCAAATTTGATTCAGTTTAATTATTAAAGAGTGGTCTTGTTCTTGTTAAAAAGAAAAAAATCAATTAGATTTGTCTTGGAAAACAGAAAATGAAAATAAAATGGTTAAAAATCTTTCAGAACTCAAATCTAAAATCACAAAGTTAAAAGAGTGGTCTTATGATTGGCACCCTATTGAAAAGGGATATAACAATCGCACATTGTTTATAAATGTTGGCAACCAAGAAATCAAAGAGAAACCTGTATCACAACAAATGAAAGACAAATTTGTTGGAGGGAAAGGCTTTGGGCTTAGACTTCTTTGGGACGCAACAACTCCAAACACAAAATGGAATGATCCTGAAAACGAGATTATTATTTCTCCCGGACCTATTGGTGGAATAACTCAATACTCAGGTGCAGGCAAATCATTATTGGTATCAATATCGCCACAAACAGATTCTATTATGGACTCAAATGTAGGTGGATATTTTGGCCCATTTATGAAATTTGCAGGATTTGATGCATTAGAACTTCAAGGAAAATCTGATAAAGAAATAATCATATATCTTGATGGAGTTAATCATAAAATTCAAATTTTTGATGATCCTGGTTTTGCAGTTGATTCACACATCCTTGGCGAAGAACTGACAGAGTTTTTTGCAAATGATGAAAAAGAAGCAAAAAACATCGGAATCGTATCTGCCGGTGCTGCTGCAGAGCACTCACTAATTGGGATGCTTAATTTTACTTTCTGGGACAATAAACGAAAAATGGTAAGACTAAAACAAGCTGGTAGAGGTGGAATTGGAACAGTCTTTCGTAACAAAAAAATTAAAGCTATCGTTGCAAAAATCCCAGGAGTAAAAGGAAATCTTAATAACGTTGTAGACCTTGACAAAATTATGAAAGTTGGTCGAGAATACGCAGCAGAAATGAGAGATCTTGACGATAAGCAAAACCAAATGAAAAAGAAAGGGACTGCAAACATCGTTAACGTTATGAGTGATTATGATTTATTACCAACTCATAATTTCAAATATGGAACTCATAAAGATGCATTTAAAATCCACTCAGATTTATTAAGAGATAAATGGTTTACACTTGGTGTTAATGATGGTTGTTGGATTGGTTGTGCAATGCAATGTGCAAAAGGAGCTGACGATTTTGAATTAAAAACAGGTCCTTATAAAGGTACTAAAGTTATTGTTGACGGACCAGAATATGAATCAGCTGCAGGTTTGGGCTCAAACTGTGGGATTTTTGACTATCATCCAATTTTAGAAACAAACTTTTACTGTGATACTTATGGAATTTGCACAATCACATGGGGAACAATCGTTGCTTTTATTATGGAATGTTACGAAAACGGCATTATTAACAAAGAAATAACAGGTGGTCTTGAACTTAATTTTGGAAATTCAGAAGCATCGCTTGAGTTAATTCATCAACTTGCAAGAGGCGAAGGATTTGGATTAATTGCTGGCACTGGCGTACGTCAAATGAAAAAACTCTTTGTTGAAAAATACGGAGCAGATGAACAATTCCTCCAAGATATTGGGATGGAAAACAAGGGATTAGAATACTCCCAATATGTTTCTAAAGAATCGCTCGCTCAACAAGGTGGATATGCAATGACAAATAAAGGTCCTCAACACGATGAAGCTTGGTTAATTTTTATGGACATGGTAAATAATCAAATTCCAACATTTGAAAATAAAGCTGATGCATTACATTGGTTCCCAATGTTTAGAACCTGGTTTGGACTTCAGGGATTATGTAAAATTGTTTGGAATGATGTTACTCCAGAAGACAATAAATTTGAAGAAGAACCGCATAAAATTCCAAAACACTTAAACAACTATCTTGCTGTTTATGAGGGCGTTACTGGAATTAAGCTTGACGAAGAAGGATTGATTCGTCAATCTGAAAGAGTATATAATTTCCAACGAATCTTTAACATTAGAAGAGGATACGGATTAAGAAAACACGATGCTCAGCCTTATCGTGCAGCAGGTCCTGTAACTGTAGAAGAATATGAGTCAAGAAAAGAAAGATATGATGGACAATTAAAAGAAATTTTAGATGTTAATCCTGAAGGAAAAACTACTGAAGAAAAAATGGCAATTCTTCGTAAATATAGAGAAGATCAATATGAGAAACTTCTCGACGCTGTATATGAAAGACGTGGATGGACAAAAAATGGAGTACCCAAAATTGAACATCTTAAAAACATAGGAATGGATCTTCCCGAACTAATTGAAATTATTAAACCTTTACAATAATTTAAAAGCCCTTTTATTAGGGCTTTTTTTAATAAACATTAATGAATTTATTAGAAATTCGAAAAATACTAAAAACTAAAACTGTTGGTATTGCAGGTTGTGGCGGCCTTGGCTCAAATTGTGCAATTGCACTTGCCAGAGCAGGAATTGGCAAACTAATAATCGCAGATTTTGACATAATTGAGAAATCAAATCTAAACAGACAATACTATTTTATTGATCAAATTGGTGAAAGCAAATCACTTGCATTAAAAAACAACATTTTAAAAACAAATCAAAATATTGAAGTAATAAAACATAATGTTTTTATTGATGAAAATAATTTTTATCAAATTTTTATTAATTGTGATATCATTATTGAAGCATTTGACAATACAGAATCGAAAGAAATGATTGTTAAAGCAATGCATAAATTCTTTCCAGATAAAAAACTTATTATGGGTATAGGAATGTCAGGTTATGGAAAAAATAATATAATTAAACAAAATATTTATGACAATATTATTATATGTGGTGATCAAATATCAGAGACTTCATATAACATGCCTCCAATTGCTCCAAGAGTAGGAATAGTAGCAAATATGCAAGCTAATGCTGTCTTAGAAATACTTCTAAAATAATCTTTATCGTATGAAAATTACTTTGAACAACAAAATAGAAACATTTGATCGTTCGACATTAACTATGGGAGAATTAATGAATATCAAGAACTTTACTTATAAAAAAATAATTGTTAAGGTAAATAATAAAATTGTGGAACCACACGAATATGATTCCACAATTATTAACGAAAATGATAATATTGTTGTACTACACCTTTTAGCAGGTGGATAATTAATTATCTAAACCAGTTTTTGTTAAACGATATTCCTCAGGTACAATTATTGGAGCTACCCTAATTGGTGGTTCTCCTTGTTCAACTACATACACATTAACTCTTCTATTTAATCGTCTAACCATATCATCATCTGTAGCAACAGTTATATTCTCTTTCTCTCCAAGAAATTCTATTTCAAGTTGACTTGAATTAACTCCTTTACCAACAAGATAATCTTGAACCTGAACTACACGATTCTGACTAAGTTCCATATTATAATTATCTGTTCCATAATGGTCAGTATGACCAGATAGTTTAAACTTTGCTTGAGGATTTGAAATCAAATAATCTGCAATAAAATCTAAGTTTTCTTTAGATTCCAAATTAATATCATATTCATCAAAATCAAAGAAAACACACTCTGCAACAAGATCATTAAAAACATCTATTTCACAATAAAAGAACTTACCATTATCATAGTTTAAATCAGCATCAACTGCTCTATAATAAGTTGGCACATAAGCTTGAATTGGGTTTATGTTTTCATCATTAAGAAATACTATTTCGGTTCTTCTATTATAAATTTGTGAATCAGGAAAATCATTTATTGCAATTGGTTTTTCAAAACCATATCCTTTAATTTGTACTTGATTCTCATTAACTCCATTATTAACTAGAAATTCCTTTACATTTTGTGCTCTACTTTCGCTTAACTGCATATTATATGCAATGGGTCCTGTTTGTGAACAATAGCCTTGAATTTCAATTCGTGAATCAGGATTATTCTTTAGATAATCTGCAATCTGATTTAAATCACTATCAAACTTATCTTCTATGACATCACTATTATTTCCAAAGAAAATATTCTTAAATCCTACTATTTGAGAATTCTCAACATTATTATTTACATCAGTATTAACTACAGAAGCAATATTTTCTGTAGATATTTTCATATCAACTCCTGTAATGTCCCAGACTTCATTCTGTGGTACTTCCATTGATCTAACCATCAGATCCCCAGTATCATCATAAGCAATCAAATCATATTGACCAGCGCCTACCTCTTCAATAACATATTTGCCATTTTCATCCAAACTAACATCAGCAATTGATTCTCCAGATTCTTTGTCGATAAGTTTTACTCTAATTCCCATTAATTTTTCTTGATTTTCAGGATCTAACTCAATAATTCCTGAAATTTTTGCCATTTGAGGAGCTTCTTCATCTTCTAAACTAATACAATCACAATCTTCAACACCTTCGCGTCTTTTATTATCATTTACCGGACAAAATGCAAATACTGGTGTATTTTCGATTATATATCCCATATCATTACCGGCAGTACTAAACGGATATGATAAATTAACTGGTTTCGACCAATTCTCAGATTGATCATCCCAATTTGTATAAAACACATCAAAACCACCAACATTTGTATGTGATTCCGAACTAAAATACATAGCATGTCCATTTCGAATAATGTATGGCATTTCTTCATGAAATGGAGTATTAATTTGAGAACCTGCATTAATTGGTTTTTGCCATTCTCCTTCCTCATCACGATCACTATACCAAATATCTAATCCTCCTTCACCTCCTTTTCTCAAACTTGTAAAATATATTCTTTTACCATCAGCTGTAATAGTAGCATGAGATTCCCATTTTCTGGTATTCAATTTTTTTACTCTTTCTGCAGGTTGATATTTTCCATTTTCGTATTTTGACATATAAATATCTCCATTATCATATCTATCTGCTACAAGATAAAGTTCAGATCCATCCGAAGTTGCTGTAACAGGAATAAACGGATAAGGAATCTCTAAATCATTAGTAATATTTATAGGATTATCAAAACTTCCATCCTCTTGTCTATCGGCCATATAAACACCATCAAAAGGTCCTTCGCTATATTCTGTATTATAATTTATATCTGGTGGAAAAACATTATATTTACCATTTGTGAAAATTAATCGATTTGCATCAAAACATAAAATCGGACATCTAACACTAGGCTCCTGTAAATCATTAACAATTATTCTTTCTATTTTCATTCTTTCTGAGTCAATAATCTCCATGGCATCCTTACATGACTGTATCTCCCTATCAATAAACTTACCTTGAACTGTTTTTCTTTCTTTATTAGACATCTTTTCACTATATGTATTAAATGCCTTTATTGCTTTTTCAAAGTCTTTGTTTAATCTATATGCAACTCCTAAATAATAAAACGTATTTACTGGAGCATCTTTTTCTCTAAACTTATTTTTATAACGTTTATTTACATGTTCAGAAGCAATTAAAAAATATTCTATAGCAGAGTCTACATCCTGGAATTTTTCTCCAGTTAAATAACAATATCCTATTTTATATGCAAAATTATAGTTCTCACTATTCTTCTCAAATAAATCCGAATATAACTGTAAGGCTTTATCAAAATTATCAAAAGATAACTGTTGTTCTGCTTGTTTATATTTATTCTTCTCTGATGCATCTCTCCCCGCATTAGCATTACTTATAAAACTAAAGAATAAAACAACGCTTATAATATATACTAATTTTATTTTTTTTAGATATTTCATGCCCATACAATTTGTATTTATTTTTTTCCTAATTTACAAAATTATAAATTTTTTTGTTACAAACGTATTATTTTTAAACAATTTTATCTTAGTACATGACAAAAAATATTATTTTCTCAAAAAAAACCTAAAAAAATTGCCTATAAGCCCAGACACCCCGATAATTCGTAGTCTGGGGTTATAAATATATGCTTGGCTATTTTTGGCGTATATCTTTGCTAAAACTGAGGTACGAAGGTATGCAAAGATTATGACGACCTTTAGCTCATGAGCTTGCGAATAAAAATTTTTGTCATATACTAAAACAATTTTAATATATTATATAGAAATATATGGCATAACACCTGATAAGTCAATAATTTTGTAGCACATATAATTTAAAGACATAGAATAACATGTTTTATAACTTGTATAATTTTTTGCATTTAATCTTTTAAATAAACAAAAATAATCACTATTTTCGTAAACTAATTTTTGATAAAATTCTAAATAAAATAAAAATGCAAAAACTACTACTATTAGGTGATGAAGCAATTGCTCAAGGAGCAATTGACGGAGGCATTTCCGGATTTTATGCTTACCCGGGGACTCCATCAACTGAAATTATGGAATATGCACAACACTCCAAAGAAGTAAAAGACAAAAACATCAATTGCACATGGTCTGCAAACGAAAAAACCGCAATGGAATCTGCCATTGGGATGTCATATGCAGGAAAACGTGCTATGGCACAAATGAAACACGTTGGGCTAAATGTTGCAGCTGATGCTTTTGTAAATTCATCTATAACCGGTGTTAATGGAGGTCTAATAGTTGTCGCAGCTGATGATCCATCAATGCACTCCTCCCAAAACGAACAAGACTCTAGATTCTATGGAGATTTTGCTTTAATCCCAATTTTAGAACCTTCAAACCAACAAGAAGCATATGAAATGTCTCGCTCAGGGTTTGAGCTCTCTGAACAATGCAATGTACCAGTACTATTAAGAATAACTACTAGATTAGCACACTCAAGAGCTGGAGTAGAGCTTAATGATAAAAAACCACAAAATGAGCTTTCTTTACCTAAAGACCCACGCCAATTTGTTCTTTTACCTGCTATTGCAAGAAAAAACTACAAAAAATTACTCAATATGCAAGATGCTATTCAAGAAGCATCTGACAAATCTAAATTCAATAAATACATAGATGGGAATGATAAATCGATTGGAATAATTGCATGTGGAATAGCATATAACTACTTAATGGAAAATTTTAATGGTAATTGTCCAAATCCAGTTGTCAAAGTATCACAATACCCTATTCCCAAAAATCATATAAATAAACTAAAAAAAGAATGCAATAGTATTTTAGTTCTTGAAGACGGTTATCCTTTCGTTGAAAATCATTTAAAAGGATTTTTTAATGATGGAATTACAATTAAAGGTCGTCTTGATGGCAGTTTACCAAGAGATGGAGAATTAAATCCTAATCTTGTTGCAAACGCATTAAATATAAAATTTTGTGAAGGAAAAGAAATTCCAGAAATTGTAAAAATGAGGCCTCCGTCATTATGTAAAGGTTGTGGTCACCGCGACGTATATACAGCATTAAACGAAGCTCTTTCAGAATATAGTGAAGGTAGAGTTTTTGCAGACATTGGATGTTATACCCTTGGGGCATTACCTCCTTTTAATGCTATCAACTCTTGTGTAGACATGGGTGCGTCTATAACAATGGCTATTGGCGCTGCTAATGCAGGTTTAGTACCATCTGTAGCTGTAATCGGAGATTCTACATTTACTCACTCTGGAATGACCGGATTATTAGATGCTACAATAAAAAACTCACCTATTGTTGTTATTATTTCTGACAACTCAACTACTGGAATGACAGGTGGACAAGATTCTGCTGCTTATGGAAGAATTGTTAATATTTGTAAAGGAATTGGAGTTAATCCAGAACATATAAGAGTCCTTAATCCTCTAAGAAAGTATCATGAAGAAAACCTTGCTATCATCAAAGAAGAATTAGCATATAATGGTCTATCTGTTGTAATCCCTCAAAGAGAATGTATACAAACAGCTGCAAGAAGATTGAAAGCAGCTAAAAAAAACAAATAAATATTAAAACTCAAGATTATGAAAACTGATATAATTTTAGCAGGTGTTGGTGGACAAGGCATTTTGACAATAGCTGCGACAATTGGAATGGCTGCTGTTAATAAAAACCTATACATTAAACAAGCAGAAGTCCATGGAATGAGCCAAAGAGGTGGTGACGTACAATCTAACCTTAGAATTTCAGACACACCAATATATTCAGACCTTATTGCTAAGGGAGCTGCAGATATTATCTTATCTGTTGAACCTATGGAAGCACTAAGATATCTTCCTTATCTAAAAGAAGGTGGTTATGTTATTACAAATACAACTCCTTTCAATAACATAACAAATTATCCAACTGAAGAAGAATTAAATGCAAAAATTAATGCCTTGCCTAACAAAATTGCTATAAATGCTGATCAAATAGCTAAAGATACCGGCAATTCTAGAGCATCAAACATTGTTATTCTTGGCGCCGCTGCTCCATTTTTAGGTCTTTCTATAGAAGATATAGAAGGTGGCATTAAATCATTATTTGGCAGAAAAGGTGAAGAAATAGTTAATATGAACATCAAAGCCTTGCATGCAGGATACGAAATGGCTAAATCAAAAATGTAAAAACTTCCATAAGGAAGTTTTTTTATAATATTTAAATAATTTATTAACAATAGTAAACAAAATTTTTATCACGTTATAGCTTTTATTATTTTTGTAAAAAACAAGTTAAATAATGGATAATTATATTGTTTCTGCAAGAAAATATAGACCCGATAATTTTGAAACAGTTGTTGGTCAAGATTCTATCACACAAACTCTTAAAAATTCTATTAAAACAAATCAACTTGCCCAAGCATATTTGTTTTGTGGTCCAAGAGGTGTAGGAAAAACAACATGCGCTCGTATTTTTGCTAAAACCATAAACTGTAATAATTTAAATGATGACTTTGAAGCATGTAACAAATGTGAATCATGTGTTGCATTTAATAAAATGAGATCATTAAATATACATGAACTTGATGCTGCTTCAAATAATTCTGTTGATGATATTAGAAATTTAATTGACCAAGTTCGAATCCCTCCTCAAATTGGATTATATTCTGTTTATATTATTGATGAGGTTCATATGCTTTCCAGCGCTGCCTTTAATGCTTTTCTTAAAACTCTGGAAGAACCACCAAAACACGTAATATTTATACTTGCCACAACCGAAAAACACAAAATTATTCCTACAATACTTTCAAGATGTCAAATCTTTGACTTTAACAGGATTAGCGTCGAAGATATTAGAACTCGTTTAGAATTTGTCGCAAATAAAGAAAACATCTCTGCCGAACATGATGCATTACATATTATTGCCCAAAAAGCAGATGGAGCAATGCGCGATGCATTATCAATTTTTGACCAAATCGTAAGCTTTAGTGGAAATAATATTACTTATGTCGAAACAATCAAAAATCTTAATGTCCTTGATTATGACATATACTTTAAAATTACTGACACTTTCTTATCCGGAAATTATTCAGATTCTCTTCTAATCTTTGATGATGTTTTAAAAAAAGGTTTTGAATCAAGATACTTTATTGCTGGTCTAGCATCTCACTTTAGAGACATCCTTATGTGTAAAGAACCCGGTACAGTTGACTTACTTGAAGTAGGAAAAAATATTAAACAAAGTTATCTTAACCATGCACATAAATGTTCTGTTTCTTTTCTTTTTAAAGCAATTCAAATTGCAAACGAAGCAGATCTAAACTATAAGGCAAGTTATAATAAAAGATTATTAGTTGAATTAGCATTATTAAACATCTGCAATTTAGAAAACAATACTCTGATTAATAACTCAAAACCAGAAAAAAATAATGTTGAAGAAAAGCCAACAATTATAGAAAAAAAAACAAATCCAGAACAACCGATTATAACTCCAGTATCAAAACAAGAAATAGAATATACTACTATAGACAAAAACAATACTGAAGTCAATGAAACTCATCCACAAAAGGTTAAAAACATTGAGGATGTGAAAAGCACAAAAAAAGAAACAATTCAAAAATCGGGACTTACTGGAATCTCAATAAAAAACATAGCTCAACAATCTGATAAAAATATCGAAATTAGTGAAACTGGTGAACCTAAAATCAGTTGGGAACATCTGGGAGCAGACACATACGATGAAGAAAAGTTAAAATATGTTTGGTCAAAATATGCTGAATCACAAAAAGAGAACCCACGACTTTATGCATTCTTAATGAGACATACTCCTAAAAAAATGTCAGATAACGAATATGTGGTAACAGTTGAAAATCAAGCAATCAAGGACAGGCTAGAACTTGACTTACATAAAACTTTAAAATTTATCAAAACAGAACTTAATAATCGTGATTTTCAATTAAGCTATAAAATTGGAGAAACTAAAAGCAATAAAGAATTTAAAACTGATCAGGAAAAATTAGAAGATATGATCAACGAAAATCCTGAAATTAAGAACTTAAAAGACCAGCTTAATCTTGATTTTGAATAATATAAGATTAAATAAACTTATTGTACTCTAGATTTTTTTACAGCATTTATCCATCCGGCATACAAACTATTTCGCTCTTGAATAGTCATTTTAGGTTTAAAATTTTTATCTATTTTACGAAATGTTCTCAAATCTCTCAACGAACAAAATTTACAACCTAAAGCAGCTAAAAACGCAGCCCCTAATGCTGTCGATTCAACTAATTCAGGACGACATACTCCTAAATTTAAAATATCTGACTGAAATTGAAGTAAAAAATTATTTGAAGAAGCTCCACCATCAACATTTAAGTTTGATATTTTTATTCCCGAATCTAGTTCCATTGCAAAAAGCACATCTTTTGTTTGATAAGCCATCGCTTCTAAGGCTGATCTAACAATATGTTTATATGTAGTTCCTCCGGTAATTCCAGAAATAACTCCACGAACATTCATATCCCAATATGGAGCCCCTAAACCAGCAAAAGCAGGTACAAAATAAACACCACCAGTATTTTCTACGCTCATTGCAATATCACTTGTTTCTATTGCCGACTCTACTATCCTGAGTTTATCTCTAAGCCATTGTATTGCAGCTCCTGCAATAAACACACTTCCTTCCAGAGCATAACAAACCTCACCGTTTATACCCCATGCAATTGTTGTAATTAAACCCGATTTGCTTTCAACAATTTTATTCCCGGTATTCATTAACATAAAACAACCTGTCCCATATGTGTTTTTTACCGCACCCACATCAAAACAGGTTTGTCCAAACAATGCTGCTTGCTGATCTCCGGCAATTCCAGACAAAGCCATATCTGAATCTCCTAATAATCCCTTTATAATATTACCAAATTTTCCTGATGAATCCTTAACTTTCGGAAGAATTTGTTCTGGAATATTAAAATATTTTAAAATCTCTTTATCCCAAACTTTGTCTCTAATATTAAACAACATTGTTCTAGAGGCATTAGAGTAGTCTGTAATATGCAATTTGCCTCCTGTTAAGTTCCAAATTAACCAAGTATCGATAGTTCCAAATAATATTTTCCCTTGTTCTGCTTTTTGTCTTACTCCTTTAACATTATCAAATATCCAGGCAATTTTTGTAGCAGAAAAATAAGAATCAATTAATAATCCTGTTGAGTTAATAATATGTTTTGAGAAACTATCATTTTTTATAATTTCACAAAGGTCTGATGTTCGTTTATCTTGCCAAACAATTGCATTATAAACTGGTTTCCCGGTATTTTTATCCCATAAAACTAAAGTTTCACGTTGATTTGTAATACCAACACCTTCAATAGCTGCACCATCAATACCTAATCTTGAAATTAATTTCCTTGCTACAAAAATTTGTGTTTCACGAATTTCTGTTGCATCTTGCTCTACCCAACCTGGTTTAGGAAAAATTGTTGTAGTTTCTTCTTGTTCAATCCCAACTACATTAAAACTATCATCAAACAAAACGGCTCTCGAACTGGTAGTGCCTTGATCTAATGAAAGAATATATTTTTTAACCATCAGACATAATTTTATTAATCCAATTTAATATGTCTTCATATACCTTATCTCTATTTATTTCATTAAGGATTTCGTGCCGTGCATCTTTATACAAATTATACTCAATATTTTTCATTCCAACATTTTTATAAAACTGTACTGCTTTTAGCACCCCTTTTCCATTATTTCCGACCGGATCCTTATCCCCTGACAAAAATATTACTGGTAATTCTTTTCTGATTCTTTTGGCTAATTTAACTCTATTGATAGCCATAAGACCTGCAAAAAAACTACGATAAAAAGAACACGAAAATACACCTCCACATTTAGGATCAACGATATAATCTTGTACAATTTTATTATCTCTTGTTAGCCATGAATAAGGCTCATCATATTCTTTATTAAAACTCCCAAATGACATCTTATCAAGTATTTTAGAAGGTTTTGCAACTCCTCCAAAATAACATTGTAATTGGGCAATAAACCTACCTATACGTAAAAGAATAGTTGGATTTGATCCACTACCTGTTAGAACAACCCCTTTTAAACCAAGGCTATAACTAGAAATAAAAGAACGTGCTAAAAACGACCCCATACTATGACCTAAAATAAAAACTGGCACATTTGGATAGTTCTTTGCACTAATGTCATTTAGTATTTTTAGATCATCTACTATTGTACACCACTCTTTTTTGTCTGGCCAAACTCCATATTCTTTTTCACTACTTACATTTCGCCCATGCCCTCTATGATCTGATATATAAACTGCTGCACCGTTTTCAACTAAAAAACGAGAAAAATCTGTATACCTTTCCGAATGTTCTGCCATTCCATGTATAATCTGAACAACAAACTTAACTTCATTATCAGGTAAAAATTCATTATAGAAAATTGTCTGACCATCAGAAGCCCTAAACCAGTTTTCAATAATTTTCATATAACAGCTTAAAGATTATGTGCAAAATTACAAATTTATTTCAAACAAATTATAGAATTTTTCTAATTTATATTTCTTAACTACCACTAGCATTTCTTGCCAAAGAGTATCATTAATCGGCACACCATTTTTAGATCTTTCCAAGAAATTTAGATGTTCTTTTTCCCCTGCTGTATATATTTTATCTTGTCCCGGCATTTTTTGTGAGTTTCGTAAATCTCTTAAAATAGTTCCTGTAATTTTCTCGAATTCAGATAGGTTAATAAAATTTTCAATATTTATTGCGATAAAGAAATGTCCTAATTTGTATGGAACTTTTTTTCCATTCTCATAACCAAGCAAAGCCTTCATAAAGCCTCCGCCTTGTAATGCCGCTGACAAAATTTCGACAACAGTAGCATATCCATATCCTTTATATCCTCCTGTTTCTTCTCCAATTCCCCCCAAAGGAGTAAGAGCTGCTTTACCTGCAACAAGATCTTTAAGGACTTCGGCTGCATTAGTTTTAGAATTCCCATCTTTATCAATCACCCAACCTTTGGGTAAATCTTTATCATTCTTTGCATAATATTCAAATTTACCTCTCTGACTAACAGATGTAGCACAATCTAAAAAAAATGGAAAATCCTCATCACTTGGCATAACAAATGTTAAAGGATTTGTTCCCAGCATATTTTCTACACCAAAAGTAGGAGCAATAGACGGACGAGCATTTGTCCCTGTAATTCCAATCATTCCTGCTTTTGCTGCCATCAAACCATAATATCCGGCAATTCCATAATGCGAACTATTTTTCACAGCTACCATCCCCATTCCATAAGTTTTAGCCTTTTCAATGCACATTTGCATTGCTTTCTTAGATGCAACATGTCCCATTCCATTATTTGCATCTATAACAGCAGTGGTAAAACTTTCACGAACAATATCAATTTTTGTTTCTGGATTTAATATTCCATCAGCAATTCTGTCTAGATAAATTGGTTTAAGACGGTTTATTCCATGAGAATCAATACCTAATTTATCTGCTTCAAGCAAAACTTCTGCTATTATAGAAGCATGAGCTTTGGGAACTCCAGCTTTTTTAAGCGCTTCCTCCGAAAAGCTAAATAATGTGTCAAATGTTAAGTATTTCATTTCATTTTTTTTAGAATAACAAAACTAATAAATATTATTGAAATTATTATTCTATAAGAACATGCTTAACAAAATTCTATTTCATATTGAATTTTTTAAAGATTAATTGTATTTTTACAAAAAAATCAAAGCAATATGAAACGCGACGAAAAAGTATTTGAAATTATTCAGAAAGAAAAAGAACGCCAGATGCATGGTATTGAGTTAATTGCATCAGAAAATTTTGTAAGTGAACAAGTTCTTGAAGCTATGGGTTCTGTAATGACCAATAAATATGCTGAAGGCTATCCTGGTAAAAGATATTATGGTGGTTGTCAAATGGTAGATCAAACTGAACAACTTGCTATCGACAGACTAAAAGAATTATTTGAATGCGAGTATGCAAACGTACAACCTCACTCAGGAGCTCAGGCAAATGCTGCTGTATTTTTAGCTTGTCTAAACCCAGGTGACACATTTATGGGTCTTGACCTTGCTCATGGTGGACACTTATCACATGGGTCACCTGTAAACCTTTCAGGAATCCTATATAATGCTGTTTCATACAAAGTTTCTCAAGAAACAGGAATGATTGATTACGACGATATGGAAAAAACAGCACTAGAACATAAACCAAAACTTATTGTTGGTGGTGCATCTGCATACTCCAGAGAGTGGGATTATAAACGCATGAGAGAAATTGCAGATAAAATTGGAGCCATTTTAATGGTTGATATGGCTCATCCTGCTGGGCTTATTGCTGCCGGACTTCTTGACAATCCAACAAAACATGCTCATATTGTTACATCAACAACACACAAAACTCTAAGAGGTCCAAGAGGTGGTATAATTTTAATAGGAACCGATTTCGAAAACCCTTGGGGAAAAACTACTCCAAAAGGTGTCATTAGAAAAATGTCAGCAATTATAAATTCTGCAGTTTTCCCTGGAACACAAGGTGGTCCACTTGAGCACGTAATTGCTGCTAAAGCAGTTGCTTTTGGCGAAGCCTTAACTCCAGAATACAAAGAATACCAAACTCAGGTAAAAAAGAATGCTGCTGCAATGGCAAAAGCATTTATGGATATTGGATATAAAATTATTAGTGATGGAACCGATAACCACTCAATGTTAATCGATTTAAGAACCAAATATCCTGAAATTACAGGTAAAGTTGTTGAAAACACCCTGGTTAAAGCAGATATCACAATAAATAAAAACATGGTCCCATTTGACCATCGTTCTCCTTTCCAAACATCAGGTTTAAGAGTTGGAACACCTGCTATAACAACTCGTGGGCTAAAAGAAGAGCACATGGAACCAATTGTTAAATTAATCGATAAGGTTATTTCTAATGTTGAAAATGAAAATGTCATAAATCAAGTTCGTAAAGAAGTTAACGAAATGATGAAACCATTTCCACTTTTTGCATATTAATACTATATACTTCTAATTAAAAATTTATGTCAAACTAAAATTATATAATCATGAAAAATTTAAAATTCACAACTCCTATTATTTTATTTGCTGCTTTATCAATCTTTTTTGCTTCATGTTCATCTGACAACACCAGCCACATACCAAAAGATGCTTTTGCTGTTTTAGTTATTGATGGTGGAGAAATTACAAAATTCTCAGATCCTGAATTTATTCAGGAAAATCCCGAATTTAAAGATGCAATGAAAGAGGTTGAAAAAGAAAGTGAAAAAGCTGCAGAACTTATTAATGATATTATGAAGGATCCAGATGCTTCTGGTGTATTGTTTACAGAAAAAATGTATGCTTTTGCAACAATAGAAAACGAAGAAGATTTTGTTGTTGGTCTTATTATACCTATCAAACGCAAAAAACTTGAAGAAAATCTTGATATGATTGCTGACGAATTCAATGTACCGGTTTCAATGGTTATGGAAACCGAAGATGATATTCAGTATTTTTCTCCTGAAGATGGTATGATTTTAGGTTGGAATGATGATGTGTTTATGTTTGTATTTCAGGATAATGGAGAAGAAATGTTCGAACTTCTTGAAAAATACATGAATTTAGAAAAGAAAGAATCTATCATGACTGATAAAGATTTTAAGAAATTTTATAAAAATTGTACAGCAATAAACCTATGGGTTTCTTCTAACATAATTGATAATATTGATATCCCAATGGACGAAATTGAAGAATTTGAAAAACTAACCGGCATAGATCTTGCTAATAACTATGGACATATGCATTTAGATATTCAAAAAGATGAAATTATCTACACCTCTAAGTTGAGATTTAATGAATCTATACAAGAATTAGATAAGAAAAAAATCATGGATAATGCAGAAAAGATTATTGAACTTTTTGAAAATCCAATTAATCAAGGAATGAATCTTTTTGGAAAAAAAGATAATAAGTGGGACGATGATGATTATTCCGAATTTTATGATTGGGATGAAGAAATGACTGATGAAGAATGGGAAGAATACATGCAAGAATATGAAGACTCTGATTATGATGAAATGACAGATGAAGAATGGGAAGAGTTAATAAACGAACTTGAAGAAACTGAAGTAGAATAAATATTATATGGAAATAGAATTTTCCAACATAATCCCTGCTCCAATACCTCATAAAGACATAAATAAGTCTGAAATTTGGAGCAGGGATATTGTTTTTTCATCCCATAAAAATTATCTTATTTATGCAGAATCAGGTAAAGGTAAAACAACATTTATTAATATTATCTTTGGAAAACGAAATGATTATACAGGAAATGCTTATCTGAATAAAAAATTAATTAAAGAAATCAAAGACAAAGATTTTAGTAAAATCCGACAATCTAAAATTAGCATTGTTCCACAAGGATTATATCTTTTCCCGGATTTAACTCTAATTGAAAATATTAGGATAAAAAACAAAATTTCAAATCATAAATCTGAATCTGAAATTCACAATATGATTGATTTACTCGAACTTTCAGGATTAGAAAACAGAAAAGCTGCAAAAATGTCTTTTGGACAACGACAAAGAACAGCAATAATAAGAGCATTATGTCAAGATTTCGAATTCATTTTATTAGATGAAGCCTTTTCTCATCTAGACAATAGAAATACCGATATTGCTTGGAATCTTATCACATCTGAAGCAGAAAAAAAACAAGCTAGTGTAATTTCTACTTCACTTACTTCAGATTTTGACTATAATATAACTAAACTAATGATTTGATGCTCTGGAAAGTACTACGAAATAATATCAAATCAGGACAATTAGCTGGTACTTTTATTGGAATTATGCTGGGTTTATCAATTCTTATGGGAGCATTATCTTTCTATCTCGATGTAAAACCAATTTTTGATGACAAAGAAAGCTTCTGGAAAGATGAATACATTATTATCAATAAAAGAATTAAAGTAAACGATACTTACAATCAAGCAACAAAAGATTCGATTGAAAAACCATTATTTAGTATTGAAGAGATTGAAAATCTTAAGGAAAAAGACTTTGTGAAAAATGTTGCTGAGTTTTCTAGTTGCTCATTTAAAATTCAAGCAAGATCAGATTCAAAAAGCGCTTTATCTGGCTTTTCAGCAGACTTGTTTTTTGAAGCCGTCCCAAACGAATATGTAGATGTAAATTATAATAACTGGAAATGGGAAGAAAACTCTAAATTTGTTCCTGCTATTTTACCCAAAACCTATCTTAATCTTTACAATTTCGGCTTTGCACAAAGTCAAAATCTACCACAAGTTGCAGAAGAAAGTGCTGGTTTAATAAAGTTTAACATTATCATATATAATTCTAGTAAACAGCAACAATTTGAAACTCGAATTGTTGGTTTTTCTGAAAGAATTAATACCATTCTTGTCCCTAAGGATTTTGTTGATTGGGGAAATAAAAATTATGGTACAGATCCAAATCCACGTCCGGGAAGATTAATTGTTGTTTCAGATGACCCTTCTAATCCTGAACTCTTAGATTATATTAATCATCACAATTACGATGTTAACAAAAGCGAACTAAGTAATAGCAAAGCTCTTGCTTTCTTAAAAATTACAACATCAATTGTTTTTATTATCGGTATTATTATTATTATTCTTGCATTTTCTCTAATGGTAATTTCTATTCAACTATTATTACACAGAAATAAAGACAATATTACAAAATTAAACATGCTTGGATATACAATACAAGATATCGCATTACCTTATAATATAATGACAGTATTATTATTTGTTGCCACTTATATATGTTCATTTATTCCATTATACATTTTCAGAAGTTTTTACACTTCAAATCTTGTATTACTAGGATACGACAACTTTAATCATATATTCACACAAATCCTTTTACCAGGAGCAGGTTTTGTTGCTGTAATTATTGTACTACTTCTAATTATGATTAGAAATCAGGTGCGTAAAATCGTTAGTTAAAAACAAACTGTAATCGGGGTATTTTGTAATCAGTAATCTGTGGCCGAACTCCAATTACTATCGGTCTCGAGAATCAATAAAAATGAACAAGACTAATTCGAGACATAAATCATATTTAGAAGCCACCTAAGTTCTCCTGTTACTTTTGGTTTGCTTTTTTCCTGAGTTCCGCACTTTTTTTTACATAAAATCATAAATGTCAGACAATT
>CAYUWD010000024.1:0-31756 GCA_964448235.1 uncultured Bacteroidales bacterium
CCATTGTGAAATTCAGATGGATAAATCTTGTTGGAGCAACTACAATGGCAACTTACGGATTTATATTTGGAGCTATTCCTGTTGGGATACTTAATACATTCATTTTATCAGTGGACATTTTCTACTTATATAAGATCTATTCTAAGAAAGAAACTTTTGAAACCCTAGAAATACGTTCAGATAATAAATATCTCATGAGATTTCTTAGCTTTCATGATAAAGAAATCCAGAAATTTTTTCCTGGATTTAAATATCAACCTGAAATGAACACTATTAGTTTTTTTGTACTTAGGAATATGTCTGTCGCAGGCATTTTTCTGGCTCATAAGATTGATGAACATACGCTCTGTGTTGGATTGGATTATGTAATACCTGCATATCGTGATTTTAAAAATGGCAGATATATTTATCTTCGACTAAAAAAACAATTTATTGGTCAAGGTATTAACAAGATAGTTGCGGCTGGAGATAGTCATAAATATATCAAATACCTTGAAAAACTTGGGTTTCACAAAAATCAAGATGGGATGTATGAGAAGGTGATTGCGTAGAAATGTTATTTGCTCCCACTAACGGACGCAATCGGAGTCGCGCCCAAGCTTTACGCCAAAACCAGAGAGAAAGTAATTGCTTAATCCACCATCGGACGCGATCGGAGTCGCGCCCGTACTTTTAAGTTGCGTTTAAGCTTTAGAGATTACAACAAAGCCCTACTACGCTTTAGTATTTATATTCCCAAGGCTCGGGCGCGACTCCGATCGCGTCCGATACTTGGGAAGAAGATTTCAAAAACGAATTCAAAAAATAAATTGATTTTACTAACTTTGTATCAAAGAGATTCCTATGGACATTTTGATTAAAAACGGAACAATTGTAAATTCTGACTCAACAAGAAAAGCTGATATTCTAATCGCAGATGATAAGATAGTTGAGATTTCAGATAAAATTGATATAACTGAGAATTGTAAACTAATTGATGCAATAGGCAAATACATTATTCCAGGAGGAATTGATCCTCATGTTCATATGCAATTACCAACTCCAGCAGGCCCCAGTTCTGATAATTTTCTATCTGGTAGTAAAGCAGCTTTAATAGGTGGCACAACAACAATAATTGACTTTGTAACTCCTTCAAGAGGAGAATCAATGACAGATGCTTTAAACAAACGAAAAATCGAAGCTAAAAATTCGTTAACGAATTACAGTTTTCATGTTAGTCCAGTTGAATGGAGAGATACAACTGAGAATGAGATTATTTCTTGCATAAAACAAGGCTTTACATCTTTCAAAGTTTATTTAGCTTACCAAAATGTTGTTGGATTAAACGAATCGCAATTTAAGAAAGTTCTTAAAGCCGTAGCCAAAACAGGAGGAATTGTTACTGCGCATTGTGAAAATGGCGAAAAAATTGACGAATTAAGAAATAAATATGCGTCAGAAGGTAAAATAAGCCCAAAATACCATGCACTTTCCCGACCAGCAAAATACGAAACCGAAGCCGTTAAAATGGCTATCGACTTAGCTAATGAAGCCAATTGCCCATTATATATTGTACATGTCTCATCAGCATTGTCATTAGCACATATAAAAGACGCTCAACAGAAAGGACAAAAAGTCTATGCGGAGACATGCCCTCATTATCTTTTGTTAGATGATTCAAAATATATTGGAGATTTTGATAAAACTGGACCTTACGTTTTAAGTCCTCCATTGCGTAAAATCGAAGATCAAGATGCACTTTGGAAAGCTATACAAGAAGGAACGATAAATACAACTGGGACAGATCATTGTCCGTTTAATTTAAGTCAAAAAAGTGCAGGAATTGATGATTTTCGCAAAATTCCAAATGGAGCAGGAAGTGTTGAACACAGATTCGAATTATTGTATTCCTATGGAGTCCTTAAAAATAGAATCTCTTTGGAAAAATTTGTCGATATCACATCTACACATGCAGCAAAAATATTTGGATTGTATCCAAACAAAGGAATTATTGCAAAAGATTCTGATGCAGATATTACAATTTGGAATCCAAATATTGATAGGACAATCTCAGTAAAAAACCACCATCAAAACTGTGATTCAAATATTTTTGAAGGTTTTGAAATTAAAGGACAGGTAGAAACTGTAATAAGGAATGGGGAGATTGTGATTGATGGTGCGAAAATGTTTGAAAATATTGAATTTGGCAAACTGCTTTTAAGATAAACAAGCATTATCTTTTGTTATAAAAATCTTTATTCCAGTTTTTAGGATTATTTAGAATATAATTTGCCATACGTTCATAAGATGCAACAGACCATAATATACGATCATAATAATTGCTCTGCCAAATTTTTCTATTTTTAGGAAATTCATTGGGGTAATTTTGTCGAAACCATTTGGTTACACCAATTTTATAACCCCGAACAATACATCCAATCGAACCATGAATAATTTTTTGATATTCATTTTTTGTTCGGATATTAACATCATTATAATGTAGGGCGTCAATATTTTGACACCCTACATTATTATCATTAACCAATTTTTGTGGTATATATTTTTCAATTATTTCGATAATACCATGAACATGATTGGGCATTATTACAAATTCATGTAATCGCGTATTTGGATAATGTTCAGGGATTGCAATCCAACATTTTTTCGCAATTCGACCGGCATCATTTAATAATAGACGTCCATCCGTTATTTCCCCAAATAAATACTGATGTTTTTCACAACAAATTGTAATTGCATATAATCCAGGTCTTGAATAATCATAATTTTTCAATCTGTATGATTTTCTATGATGAATTGCCGGATTATAATATGCCATTTGAATTTCAATTACACTCCTACTCTGATTCTATTTCTTTCCATTAATTGTTTAAGAATCTGTGATGGATTTTCAAATCTGTTTGTGAACATCATTGCAGCAATCACATAAGGTTTATAACCAGCTTCAAGATAAGTTTTGATACGATATTTTTCAAAAACATCGCCTTCTACCTCACCATTTTTACAAGAAATTCCAGAAATATCAGCAGGAAGACAATGCATATATAATGCGTCTCCATTCTTTGTTGATTTCATCATTGCCTCATTGTACTCCCAGTTTTTATAATTTGCATTATTTGCAAGACATACTTTCTCAAGTTCTTTTAAACCAGCTGCATCAGCATTCTTTAACAGGTCTGTTCTTTGTTGCATAATATGATAAGGAGCCCAGCTCTTTGGATAAACGATATCAGCATTTTTCATTGCTTCGTTCATATCATGGCTAACATTTAATGAACCTCCGCTTTGAACAGCTTGATTTTTCGCCATATCAACAACCTCAGGAATCAAATCATATCCCTCAGGATAAGCAAGTTCGATGTCCATTCCAAATCTTGACATAAGACCAATAATTCCCTGAGGAACAGAAAGTGGCTTACCGTAACTTGGCGAATATGCCCAGCTCATAACAATCTTTTTGCCTTTTAAGTTCTCTAAAGAACCAAATTGGTTTTTAAGATGTGTCAAATCAGCCATTGACTGAGTCGGATGATCGATATCACACTGTAAGTTAACAATACCCGGACGTACAGGTAAAACTCCCTCAGCAAAACCTTCGTCAAGAGCTGCACCAACTTCGCGCATGTATTTATTCCCTTCACCTAAATACATATCATCACGAATACCGATAAAATCAGTCATAAATGATATCATATTTGCAGTTTCGCGAACTGTTTCACCATGAGCAATCTGAGACTTTGCCTCGTCCAAATCCTGAACTGCAAGACCTAACATATTACTTGCTGAAGCATATGAAAATCTTGTACGAGTAGAATTATCTCTAAAGTTTGAAATTGCTAATCCTGAGTCAAAAACTCTTGTTGAAATATTTTGCTCACGCATTTGCTTAAATATTTCAGCTACTTCTATAATCGCTTTTAAATCTTGCTCACTCTTCTCCCATGTCAATAGGAAGTCTTTTTTGTAAAGGTCTGACTTGATGTTATTTAATGCCTCGATTTTTTCGTTTGTCTTCATATATATTTCATTCTTTTATTACTGATATTGCATGGGGCAAAGAGCATGGTGCATGGGGCAGATTGCCCTCCATTTACTTTATGCTCTTTACCATATTCATTTATTAATCACTAATTTCAATTTATTTCTTACTCAGCCATTTCGTAAGCGAATGCAGCATAAAATGCTGTTGCAGCAACAAGGTCACTTACAGGTACTTTTTCGTTTGGAGCATGTGCTAAAACTTCATTACCGGGACCAAATCCAATAGTTGGAATTCCGTAAGTTCCACATGTCATAACACCATTTGTTGAGAATGTCCATTTGTCAACAAGAGGCTCTTTATCAAATGCCTTTTTAAATGCACTTACTCCTTTTTGAACGATTTCATGGTCTTCTTCCATTTTCCATGTTGGATAGTATTTTTCCATACCATATTCAAGGCCAGTATATGCAGTTTCAAGATAATCGATAACCTCAACTTTAGCATTCATTCCTTCAATTACTTTTTCTATCTCAGCTACTGCAGATTCTTTAGTTTCTCCCCATGTCAAACGTCTGTCAAGGTGAATACGTGCATAATCAGCGACAGCACAAAGTGAAGGACTACCTGAAATGATTTCAGAAATTGTAACACTACCACGTCCTAAAAACTCATCATAAGTTAAGTTTTCGTTTAATTCTTCAATTTTCAGTGCTGCTCTAGATGCCATATAAATAGCATTTTTACCACGCTCAGGAGCAGATCCGTGAGAAGAAACACCATAGAAGTGTACGTGCATTTCCATACGTCCTCTGTGACCACGGTAAATATTTAGGTTTGTTGGCTCTGTACTTACTACAAAGTCAGGTTTGATTTTTTCTTCTTCAACAATGTATTTCCAGCATAGTCCGTCGCAATCTTCTTCTATTACTGAACCTACAAAATAGATAGTCATATCTTTGTCGAAACCTAATTCTTTAAGAATACGTCCTGCTGTTACAAATGCTGCAGGCCCACCTTCCTGGTCAACTGTACCACGACCATGAACAAAACCATCTTTAATTTCACCACCTAGTGGATCAAAATCCCAGTTTTCCATTTGACCAAGATCAACAGTATCCATATGTCCGTCAAAAGCGATTACTTTTTTACCATTACCTATGCGTCCAATAACGTTTCCAAGTCCGTCAATTCTTACCTCATCAAATCCGGCTTCTTCCATTTGACGTTTTAATTCAAGTTGTACGTCTTTTTCGCCTAAACTAAGTGATTTTATTTTAACAAGTTTTGATAAATTTTCAGCTGTATAGTCACTGTATCGATCAGAAAGCTCTCTGATTTTGAGAATAATATCATTCATAAATATTGAATTTTGATTTAGAACCTGCGAAGATAAGGAAAATTTATCAATTTTATGATTAAAATCATGAAAGTATATATATAAAGGGATTTGTGGTAAATATGGTCTGAAATTTACTGATAATGACGTTTTAATATTAAATACCAAAATGCATTTGACAAGATTCGGATTAAGTATTATATATTTTAATATTTACACTTTACGCCCTGTACTTTATTGTGTATTATTGTTGGTGTATTCTTTTCTATATCAGCAAATTATTGTTAAAGACGAGTATTCTAACCAATACTATTTCATTATTATGTGATACCATATTTTTTCTCCATTTTTTGAAAAAGGGTCATCTTGTTCAGAGATTGGAACAAATGATACAGTTTCTGTCAATATATCTTTGTTATATATCCATCCCCTATTATACATACCTATTAAGATGTAACTTTCATAAGAACCTGCTCCACCGCCACCTCCTGTAATTACAATTAAGTACTGAAAATATTTTTTTATTCGATATACCTTGACAGTACTACTTTTCTTATTATCTGTTAAGTATGGATGAATATAAACAGGAAATCCTGCATTAACTATATTAATCTCAGTTTTTTGTTTTTTGTTAAAAATACAGATTCTATCTAATTCGCTATGAAAATTGTTTTTTACATAATCAATATCATAAAAGCCATCATGCCCAAATGATACTTTTCCATCTATAAAAAACTTCTCAAAATCGTAAGTATGCTGATTAACTAAAAAATCTTTTTTACAAATAAATATTTCATTATTATTTAAAGTGTCTATAAAGCTAACACAAGAATCTGTATACTGTTCTGGTTCTAATTCTGTAAGAATTAAATTGATTTCCAAATAGGATTTTATAGGCTGGTTTGAATTTGAACTCTCAGCAACGAAAGGATCTTTATTATAAAACACCCATTGAACTGTATCTTTTTCACTATTTTGACAGAATAACTGAGAAGTAAATAATGTACAAATGATTAAATAAATATATAAATACTTGATTAGCATAACTACTTATTAATAAAAGTTAATATTAAAATCTTACTTATTTGTTTTATATTGTTTTGGCATGGTTTACATTACATTTTCTATTTGTCTTTCCTGTAATTATGCACTTGGTTATAACTTAGAAATATACAACATAAAAATACAAACTTCAATAACAAAAACCCATTTCCAACAATCTCAAAACCTTAGTTCATCGAACTGAGAATAAGTTTTATTTGTTTTAAAATCATAAATAATATCAAAACAATAGGGATATTTATCGATATCTTCTACTATGATTTCTGCACCTGTTGGACCAAAAAACTTTACTCTATTAAAACTATATGATACCAGCACATTGTTTTGCTCAGCATTAAAAGAAATTGCTTTGTCATAATGCTCTATTGATAGAGGGACACCCGTCCGTCGCTTACTGTTTTCATCATATGTTTTCAAAATAGATACTGCTAAGCTGTCAGTTTTCTGAATTACAATTGCAGTATCATTTTTTGGTTTATCAATCATTTCTCCATTTGAATTTGAGGGAACCTGTGCAAACACTGTCATGCTTAATATTAAAGCAAATAAAATTGTTATTGTTTTTTTCATAATTCTCGTCTAGATTAAAATAATAGAATTTGACCAGATAATATTATGTATTCTCTTTTTTCGGTATTCACTATGCACCTCTTCTATGCTGCTTTTTACTTCCACCAAATTAAAACCTATCTTAAATTTTAAATTAGGAGTATCGATAGTTTGATTGATAACAAGTTTTAATTCATTATCAGCACTTTCATGTGGTGCCAAAGTCAATATAATAGGGCCATTTTTCTCACATAAGCACGATTCAAAATTTAATTTATCATTGTCAAGATGATAAAACTCCATCCATGAACAGGACATACTTAAATATCTTAAAGTATCATTAGTATTGTTAGTCAGAGTTGCTTGTACAAACAAGCATGTTTGTGTACCTGTTTTCTCATATTCACCTTGTTTAATTGTCAAAGCATATTTTGAGGTGTCTGCTTGTCCAAATGTAGGGACTATTATCCCTATTAAAATTGTTATTGTTAAAATTGTTTTCATACATATCATTTTTATAAGGACAAGATACAATTGAGTTTCTTATTCCATAAATTGATTAACTAAATCATTATCGGGTATTTAAAATTATTGCTAGAAGTCGTGCACTATTATGCATTTCCCAAAGTATATGCACATAGCCGGGCTGGTATTAAAGGATGTTTAGAAATCATCTTCATCCAATATTAAACTATATGTTATTAAGTCAAATTCATCTTCTCGTTTTTCAGATTCATATTTCCATTCGGAACAATCATTGTATGCCTTTAAGCAAGTGTCGTTAGAAGAATTTGTTATACTATGAATATTCAAAAAATAAATTTTCTCTTGATTTGATCTTACGTCCTCACATTTCATTCCATGTGAACTAGGATCATGGAAAATACTTTTCTTATTGTAAGGACCAATTGTTGTCTCGTAAATTGAGTCACTATAATAAATAGTGTAATAATCTATTTGATACCTTACAGTTATACTTTTACTTGTATTATTTTCAATTATTGATTCAGCCTCGTAATATTTATCACAGCCAGCAAATAAAAATATCAGCAAAAAGAAACTTAAAATTCTAGTAGTCATATTGTCAGTATGTTTAAATATTCTCTAATGGTATGCGATCCATAGCTTGTTTTGGCGAAAATAAATGAAATTACTCTGAAATCCACATACACTATACCATGTGTTGTATCTGGGCTTTTAATTAACTATATCTATTTTTGTCCTATTATTGTCAGGGTCTAACCAAAAATATTCGTATTTAGCAAGCTCCGATTTTGACAATTCTTTGATTTGTATTTCAAATTTGTTTTTATAATCCTTATTCGCTGCCTGATATGCTTTTAACTCAATAATCTTTTGAACAGTATCAACTGAATAATCTATCTTATAAATCAAAAGTGCAGAATTTTTGTTTGAATTATCTGTATTTACTACTATCATTTTGTCCGCAATTTGAACAGTAGGCTTTTTTGTCATTTCACTGTAAAAAACCCCCTTCTTCCCAATAGAACATGACACAGTGATTAATAATATTAGTCCAATTTTAATTATGTTTTTCATTACTTCAATATTTTTTGTTATCAATTACTTATTTCTATATCATGGCAAATCAATATTAAAAATCAATACACCATTCGCTCCAATCTCAAAAGTCTGATTTAAAGATAATAAATCTACGTCGCAATATACAGAAAATACTTGTTTTCCTTCAGAGTCCAAGGTAAGTCCTGTCAATTTCAAAGCATCATCAGGAATATTAAGCTTTACAGTCTGTGGAGAATCATCAAAATTTACAACGAAAAGTAGAACTTCTTTTTCGGTGTATCTGAAAAATGAATAAATATATTGGCTGTTATAATTTGGGTTTTCTTTATTTGCCCATTGCAGGTCGTAAAAAGCGCCATTTTTTATTGTAGAGCTTTCTTGTGCCATATTCAGGATTTCTAGATATCTTAAACGGAGTTCCTTTTGTTCATTAGATAGCAATTCTCCATCGAACTTACCATTATTCATCCATTTTTGGTGTTCTTTTACTCCCCAATAATCAAATATTGTTGTTCGGCCGTCTTTTCCGCTAAAACCTTCGGCATCGGGAGCATTCTCTCCTACTTCCTGAGCAAAATACTGCATGTAGGAAGCCTTCTCCATACAAGTAGAAACTACAAGTGCAGGAATTGCTCTCCACGGATTTTTTGCAAAAAAATCAGATGCTATTCTTTGTTCATCATGATTCTCAAGGAAGTAAAGCATGTGCTCTTTGATATCATCAACACTTTGCCAACATTCAGTGATAACATTTGCCCACTTATGTCCTTCAATTATTCCTCGCAATGTATCGTAAAGACCAACTTTATCGTAAAGCAAATCAAAACGACCTGCATGTATGTAATTTCTGTATTGTTTTGGATCGTAAACCTCAGCAACAAACAATATGTCGGGATACTTTTCTTTTACTTTTGTAATTGCATAATTCCAAAACTCAACGGGAACCATCTCAGCCATATCGCAGCGAAAACCATCCACTCCAACTTCTACCCAGAATAACAAGATATCTGTCATTTTATTCCATGTATCAGGTATTGGGTCGAAATGTTTTATCATACCATTTTGGTAATCAACACCATAGTTGAGTTTTACAGTTTCGTACCAATCGTGCTCTGATGGACAAGCCGAGAAACAATCGTTTCCGGTAACTTTAGCCGGGAATTCCTGATATGGATTCTGCTTATCTGCATTAGGTAGGTGCAATTCCTCGCCTGGCAGATAGTAAAAATTGTTTTGTGGCGAAAATGAGAGCTCTGGTTTATCATTTTCACCTAAATCTGATACTCCTTGAGGTTTTGAATCAGATTTATAAACTCGTGAAACATGATTTGGGACAAAATCTATTATTGCTTTTAAGCCTGCTGAATGCGTTCTGTTCAGAAGTTCTTTGAACTCTTGCATTCTGTTTTGAACATCAACAGCCAAATCGGGACAAACATCATAATAATCGCGAATTGCATAAGGCGAACCTGCTTTACCTTTAACAAAATCGGGATGGTCGGCTTTTATTCCATACTCCTCATATGGGGTAAGAGATGCATGTTCGATAATACCTGTATACCAAATATGTGACATTCCCAATGATTTGATTTCTTGCAAAGCTTTTGTTGTAATATCGTTGAACTTACCGCAACCGTTTTCTGCAATGCTTCCATTGGGTTTATTGGTGCTTTTTTTGTTGCCAAACAGGCGGGTAAATATTTGGTAAATGTGGATTTTCATTCTTAATTACTTGTATTGATGATCAGAGAGTAAAAATAGTGAATAATAGAATAAATAATAAATATCTTCAATAAGTTTTGTTAGTTATGAGTTGAAAGTACGAAGTTGAAAGTTGAAAGTGAGAAGTGGAAAGTGGAAAGTGAGAAGTTGAAAGTTGAAAGTGAGAAGTTGAAAGTTGGGTATTTTATAGTTTTTTTATAAGACCATAAATCATTTTTGATATTTCTTCGGTAAGAGTGTGCAATTCCTTGAATTTATCTTGCGGAATCTTGTTAAGTTCTACTGCAATAATCAACATTGACCTTACTTCGCCACATGATCCTTTAGCTATATACAAAAAATGCCTGAACTCATTATTGGTTCGTCTTTCAAAACCTTCGGCAATATTATTCATTACAGATATGCTCGCTCTTTGAATTTGATCTTTAAAAGCATAGTCCTTGCTTTCTCTAAACAATTTGTAAATTCTAATTGAAAGCTCTTTGGCTTTTTGCCATGCAAAAATGTCTTCAAATCTGGATATTACCATAACTATATTAATTTCTAATCCCTACCTTTAACCAATCACTTCGTCCTTTCAACTTCAAACTTTCAACTTAACACTGCTTTTTCACACACCCAAAATTTTCACTCAGATCCGGATTTACCTCTTTTGATAACACTACAAGAAATAATAGCATTAATCTCTACGCTTAAAATAATAAGTAGCAACACTAACATCCGTTTCCGGGTATCCTTTATCTGTAATAAGCATTTTAAATTCGCTATCGTGATATTCTATTGTAATTTTCTCTCCATAATGACTTAGTATATTTAGTTTTTTAGCAGTATTTGCATCTACAATCTCATTTTCAATAAAATATACAGAAGTATATCGACTACTTATTCTTTCAAGATAGCTATCCGAGCAATACAAACAAGATTCGATGAGTTTTTCACCCTTGCAAACTAAACTAAAATTAAAATCATCGTCGATTATTATTTTCATGGTCTCTAATTCCTTGATTTCATCTTCAGTAAAGTCAAATGTTTTATCCTCTCTACCGGCATCTGACAAGACATAGCCAGTACCTTTCCATGCCCCTTCTTCAATTTTCAAGAAATCCATCATACTGGCACCAATATATCCATCAACAGACTCTAAAGAATACTCTCCAATAAGTGAAGTTAAGAAATCAATAACATCCTGATCGACATCCAAAGTAGAGTCACCCATATTTTCAATTAAGGATTCATTCTCCAAAACATCTTCTGAAATCACTATTGTATCTACTACTTCAACACTATCTTTAACTTCAGAATTTTCCTCAGACTTGTTTTGTGAAGAATTGTTTGTTTCATTGTTTGAACATGAAATGCTAAACAGAATAATGCAAATGCTCCAAACTAAAAGTAAAGTAAATCTTTTCATAATTTTGAAGGTTGATTATGACATCAAATATAAGTAAAATAGTTGAAAGTCCGAAGTGGAAAGTGGTAGTATTATAGTTTTTGATAATGCCATAAATCATTTTTGATATTTCTTCGGTAAGAGAGTGTAATTCCATATCCTCAAAACATCTTACTTTCAATTTATGACTGTCTTTCACATACCCAAACTCTCCTTTCAAAACCTGATTTTCCTCGCTTTCCTACAGTACAAAAATCTACAGTTTTTAATCCTGCGTTTTCAATCAATGAACTAATATCAGAAACTGACACAATTACTATCCTACTACTAAACTTTGCTGCAGAAGATATGATATTTTGGCCGATAGTATCATTTGAGGTTGTGTAAATATTATACGGTAAATCGATAATGATTGCATCATATTTTTTATCTAAATCTTTGATATCTGACTTAAATACATCTGCAGAATAATTGAAGTGTTTCAAGTTTTCTCTTGTATGCCTTCCTGCTTTCCAATTGATATCACAGCCATCAATTTTAAAGCCTGAGAATAAAGCTTCCAACATAATGGTGCCTACACCACAACATGCATCCAAAAGCTTGCATTTACTATCTCCTTTTGCAGCTATACTCCCTAAGGCTTTTGCAGCAACCATACCAATAGAATAACTAAACGAATGCGGTTTTTGCTTGTGTTTATGCCAGCCTATATCGTGTTTTTTAAGAATCCCAAAATACCAAACATTCTGATACTTGCATATTGAATAAACTCTTATCGGATTTTTATAATCGGGAATTCCTTCGATTCTATAGCCAACATCTCGCAGTTTGTTTAATCTTTCTTTATATCCTGTATCATCACCGTCAAGCATCAAATATTCAGCTTTAAAACCTTCACATTTTATCATTTTATTTTTGATACCTTTTAAAAGCTTATTGTAATCTTCTGAGGACAAAATAATTTCAAATCTTTCTCTTATAAAAGGACTGATGGTTGGGTTAAGCTCAATATCTGAGAATAGAAGATTGTTTTGCTCTTCTTTTCCAAAAATTTGTCGAGATTCCAGTTTACATAATTGACTGTAGTGATGATTGTATTTGAACGTGTATATGTATTTAGCATTTGCCATTTTTATCTGTTTAGATTTTATTCAAAATAGCATATTTTATGAGTTGTTTGCAAATAAACTTTTTATGATTTGCAGAATAAAAGCAAAAAGACTGTTTTTGTCAGGGTTTTTGCAACAAATCCACCGATTTGTGGATTTTCTCATGGCAAAAACACCGCCAAAAACAATATTACTTGAATTTGTAACCCCAGACAAGAACATTTTCTTGTCTGAGGTTACAAACATTAAGCCCTCTTAACGGGCTTTGAGAAAAATTTATTTTCTGTAATTTTTCGTAAAATACTTTTTTATGCACAAAGGCTAATTTATTATCTTTGTTAAATCAAACCAAAAAACCATTTTATGAAAAGTCAATTAAACCCAAAATACGAAATTGTTACTACAATAATGTTTTTAGCTGTTCTCACAGACTGTAAAACAGAGTTATTCCATTAAATAAGGTTGAAACAAATGACATGTTCTATTTACACCATCTAACTGTATGATGAAAACCCATTGATTTATTTGCCTTTATTTTCATTATACTGAAAACTTATTATTATTTTTACTTTTATTTTCATTATAATGAGAATTACACTATATTTGTAAAAACCAAACATTATGCAGCAAGAATATATTAGAGAAACATATATCCAAAAAGTTAAACCATACATTGGCAAGAACATCATTAAAGTTCTTACTGGTCAAAGGCGTGTTGGAAAAACAACAATTCTTAAACAAATTAGAAATTTGATTTTAGAAATGAGCAATACTGCTAACACCATATATATCAATAAAGAACATAATGATTTTAAAGAAATCATTTCTTCTGATGACTTGTACTTGTATATAAAGTCTAAGTTATCAGAAACAGCAGAAAACCATGTTTTTATTGATGAGATACAAGAAATCGCAGGGTTTGAAATAGCTTTAAGACAATTACTTATTGAAGATGTTGATTTGTATTGCACTGGGAGCAATGCAAAGATGTTATCTAGCGATTTAGCTACTTATCTTTCGGGAAGATATATAGAGTTTCATATTAGTAGTTTATCATACACCGAATTCTTGCAATTTCACAATTTAGAAAACAACAATGAAACATTAAACAAATATATCCAATATGGAGGACTTCCCTATCTCATACATCTACCATTTGATGATGAAATAATTTATGGTTACTTAAAAAGTATCTACAATACAATTATTCTTAAAGATATTGTTTCCAGATATAACATTAGAGAGATAGATTTTTTAGAGCGATTAGTTGAATATCTATCAGACAATCTTGGTAGTTATGTATCATCAAAAAAAATAAGTGATTTTTTAAAAGTTCAAAGAGTAAGCTTGTCTGTTAACACCGTTATGAACTACTTAAAATATCTAAACAATTCATTTTTCATTAACAAAGTTCAACGATTTGATATCATTGGCAAAAAAAGATTTGAGATAAATGACAAGTATTTCTTTTCTGATTTAGGTTTAAAACATTCGATTATTCCATATAATGGCAAACAAATAAGCAATATATTTGAAAATCTAGTGTACAATCAATTAATATACGATAATTACACTGTATATATAGGAAAACATCAAGATAGAGAAATTGATTTCGTAGCACAAAAAGGAAACAAAACCATATATATACAAGTTACATATCAGATTCCAAATGAAAAAGTTAGAGAAAGAGAATTTGGCAATCTATTAAAGATTGATGATAACTTTGAAAAGATTGTTGTTTCAGCAGATGAATTTGCAAAAGATTATAAAGGAGTAAAACATATTCATATCAGAGATTTCTTACAAAACAAATCTATTTAAAATAAATTCTATGTGCGGACGATTTATACTTGTACAAAAGCTAGAAAAACTGGAATCCAGATATAATGCTACCGCTGTTGAAGGTATTGATTATAGTCCATCATTTAATATTTCTCCAGGAAAATCGAGTTTAATAATTTCCGGTGATGCTCCTGAAAAAATAATGCCGGCAGTTTTTGGTTTAACTCCATTTTGGGCAAAAAAAGCTATGTATTTGTTTAATGCACGTAGTGAAGGTGACAGAAATAAAGAAAATGATCCAAACTTTAAAGGTGCAAGAGATATTATCAACAAACCCGCATTTCGTAAGCCAATTCGCTCGCAAAGGTGCTTAGTTCCTGCAGATGCCTTTATCGAAGGAACAACAAGAAACGGTCTGTCTGAACCATATCTGATATTTCTTAAAAACAAACAAAGGCCATTTTCTTTTGCAGGATTATATGATGATTGGATTAATCCACAAACAGGAGAAACAATGCGTAGTTTCTCTATTATTACGACTACTGCAAATGAGCTAATGCAAAAAATTCCTCATCATCGTTCACCGGTTATTCTTACCCCCTATCAGGAAAAGAAATGGCTTAGCTCAAAAACTGCATTAACAGATATTACAGATATGCTTTATCCTTTTGATACAAATTTGATGGATGCTTATCCAATTTCTGATAAAATTAAGTCGCCGCAAAATGATGAAGCAAGTCTTATTGAAGCTTTAGGAAACAACTTAAACCCAGATAATGAAATTGATATTAAGGATAGTTTGAAAAGACAAGGTTTTGGTAGGAATAATAGGCATTTCTGACCTTAGCACATGACAAAAAATTTTGTCATGCTTCGACAAAATGCTCAGCACATCGTAATCTTTGCAAACCTAATTCCGAAAGCTTTAGGAACGATTATAGCAAAGATATACGCCAAAAATAGTGTAAATACATTTGTAACCCCAGACAAGAACTTATTCTTGTCTGGGGTTACAAACATTAAGCCCTACGGGCTTTAATGGAAAATCAACTGGATTCATTTTCTCAATTACAATTTTTTGTCATGTACTGATTTTTTTGACACAAAATCATATAAGGTTTCGACGTATAACAAATCCGTCTTAGCCGAAAAAAGACAGGGATTTGGGAGAAATATTAGACTCAATTAAAATTATTTTATCTTTCTATTGATTTTGCCATGTGATTTACAAGCTCATGATTAGAATCATTCTAAAAAACTTGCATAAAACCCAATTTTTTCACATTTTTGCAGCCTTAAAATTTACAAATGAAAAGAATAATTGCCTTTTTAGCCCTCGCCCTTACATTTTTTACGATTTCTGCACAAGAAGAAACTGATTCGATTATAAAAAATGCTATGGACACTGTTCATAGTGGTAGATTTGAAATTGTATTATTTGATAATAACACTTGGGAATATGTAAACCATGATAGTGTAATGGCTTTGATTCATCTTGAGGATTCTGTAAATGTATATGCATATATCCTTAATGAAAAGCTTTATACACCTGATAGTTTAACAGTTTTCTCAGAGAAGTGGGATACTGTAAACATATTTGCTTATGGTTATATTAATTATGAAAGAGCTTTAGATACATTTGCAATCCCACTTTTAGGAGATACTGGAAAATTTGTTATTCCTGTTCCTGGTTATAAACAGTCAGGTTTTGGCTGGAGATGGGGTCAAATGCACAATGGTATAGACCTTGATCTAGCAACCGGAGACTCTGTTGTATCTGCATTTGACGGAGTTGTTAGATTTGCAGGATGGAATAACGGAGGATATGGTAATTTAGTTATTGTCCGACACTTTAACGGACTTGAGACATATTACGCTCACTTAAATGCTTTAAATTGCAAAGATAATCAACGTGTTAGCGCAGGAGAATGTATTGGATTTGGTGGCCGTACCGGACGTGCATACGGACCACATTTACATTTTGAAATAAGATTTAAGGATAATCCTTTTGATCCTGAATGGATAATAGATTTTGAAACTAAAGAGCTTAAAACAGACATTCTTTATCTAATGCCGGAGAAGTTTGGACATGTAAAAGAAGTTGTTGGTTCCGAATACCATGTTGTTTCAAGTGGAGATACGCTTTGGGGAATTTCCAGACGTTATGGAGTTTCTATAAACTATCTGTGTTCTATTAATGGAATTACCGAAAATACTACTTTAAATATTGGTCAAAGGTTGAGGGTTAGGTAAGGGTTGATCGGTGACTTCCTTTAGTTTGCATAAACTTTTCAATCAAAAATAAAATTAATTTTAATTTTGATTGAAAAAAGCAAACCAAAAGTAACAGGAGAACTTAGGTGGCTTCTAAATATGATTTATGTCTCGAATTAGTCCTGTTACTTTTTATCGTTGAAAGTGCCAATTAGAACTTTCGTTAAAGAACGATTAAAGGATTTAGCATATCAACAATTTGGTTTGCCATTTATGAACTAATTATTACAAAATTATGAAAAAAAATGGTTTATTGGAATTGACATTTCAAAGAAAAAATTGGATGTAGCTATTTATAATCCAGTTAAACAAAAAGAAAGTAAGCATTTTATTGTCTCAAATGATTTTAAAGGTTTTAATTCTTTGATTTCTAAACTAATTATTTTCAAACTAGAACTTGAAAACAGTTTTGTTTGTTTGGAATATTGTGGGATTTATGGTTTAGAACTAGGATGTTTTCTTGATGGCAAAATACCTTATTGTTTTTGCAATCCATTACATATGAAACGAAGTATGGGATTGTCAAGGGAAAAATCAGACAAAATTGACTCAATTAAAATCGCAAAATTCTGTTATAATTTTAAGAATGATCTTAAAGAACAAAAAATGCCAAGTAAAACACTATTATCTCTAAAAGCATTAATGGCAGAAAGAATACGTATTACTAAAAGTATTGCAAAACAACGACAAGTTTTAAAAGAGCTAAAAACATACATCTCTGACAATGCAATAAAAAGAACCAAACATTTATTAGATATTATGATTGAAGATCGAAAAGCCATTGAAAAAGAAATTGTTGATTGTATTAGTCATGACCCTGATATTCAGATAAATTTTGATCTATTAAACTCAATAACAGGAATTTCATTAGTAAATGCTGTTATGATGATTATTTATTCTAATAATTTCAAGGGAATTGACAATCCCAGGTCTTTTGCTTGCTACTGTGGTGTGGCACCATTTGAACATACTTCAGGGTCAAGTATTCGTGGTAAAACAAGGGTTAGCAAAATGGCAAACAAAAAACTCAAATCTGACATAACAAACGCTGCAAGAGCTGCTGTAATATGGGATCCTGAGTTAAAAACATATTATAAAAGAAAACGAAAGGAAGGGAAACAGCATGGAACAGTGCTTAATGCAGTTAATTTAAACTAATTACAAGAGCTTATGCCGTAGTTAAAAGAGGAACCCCGTATGTGAAATTGAACCAAAATTGTTTAGAAAACAATAAAAATGAACCAAAACTTCTTAAAAATATTAGAAACTTTTTAGTAACTCAGACACACTAATGTGGACACTACCAACATTTCCTCATAAGGTAATGGAGTGTATTGCCTCCGGCGAGGAGTTAGCTGCGCTGATTACTTCGTAATTCGCCGTTCAATAAACACAGAGTCTGTTGCCAATTCGTAAAGTGTTTGTGCTTTGCCCGAATACAATGGAGAAAAATCAAGGGCTGCTTCTTTTAAAAATTCCTGATTTTGTACGAGTAAAGCATTATCGAAAACAGTATCCTGCAATATCGAAATATAAATATCGTGCACATCGCAGAATCTCTGAATTTCTGATGCCATATCTTCGTTTGATAAACCCGAAGCATATATTCTAAGATCATTCAAAGTGTTTTGTGCCTCAGTAAGTTCTGTTTGTGCCAGTTGTAAATTGAATCTGTTAACATAATTAATGCTGTTTTCTTCTGCATCGTTTATCAAATAATTTATCACAGTTTCTCTTAATTCCGGAACAGAATCATTGTCAATAGCATGATTAATCAAATTTGATTCGATTTTTGAAATTTCCTGTTTTATATCGGCAATTTCGTATTCAAATTCAAGTCGTGGACTTGTACCTGATTGCACCCGTCTAATTTGCTTTTTGTGTCCGTTTTGCAAATAATCGGAACTTTCGACCAATTCCATAATGTTTTCTGGCAATGGGGAATTTTCTATCAATATAGAAGCTATTCTCGGACGATTTGTTGAACGATTATCAAGTATAGTCTCAAAAACCTCATCGCTTATATATCCATCGTTACATAGTATCGGGAAAATAGAATTAAAATTGCGATTGCTCATACTCTCAGTCAGATTTATCAAATTCTCAGTATCTCCTCTGTCAACTAAATCGTTATATTGATTTTCTTTATCAGTCATAGTATTTTTAAATGTTGATATTCTTGATAATTCAAATTCTGTATCTATTATAAACGGTCCGGGATAATTTGAAAGACACGAATTTAAAGGATTAAATACATCCAATGTATGAGTTTGAATTTTTAATTCTGTATAATTATCCAACTGTGTGTAATAATCAAGAGTTTCATTATTTTCATGTTGCCAGTAGTTATATTTGCCTAGGTCGAAACCTGAGAAATTCCAAAATGAACCGGTTTGTATCTGGACTTTAAAATCCATTGCAGGGCTATAAGTGCCATGAAATTGATTACCTGCAAGCTCGTCTGTTTGTCCGTCTTGTACCCCTTGGTTTTTACGCATATTGCCGTTAATGGCGCTTATTGCATAGCCGTTACCCGTATAATCGTTGCAACGAACTTCTAGACCGGTAATATATACCGGTGGATTAGCGGCATTCCAGTTAGAGTTTTTCCCAACAACGATCGAAGCTGCGTTCATACCTTTATTATTAATCACCCCATTAATAATTTCGCCACCGAAGTCGTTGCGATAATAGCGGGTTCCACCGTTATCATCGGAGTTGTAAACATAAGCTCCTGCCATACCGTTAAAGATTTTGTTTTCTTCGAACCAAGTGTTTTTAGCACCATTTAAGTAAGTAGCGTAAGTTACATTGCCGTTTGGAGTATCCACATTTGAATAACCAATAGCATCAACAGTTAAATTATCTTCAGTAGTATAAATCTTATTATATAAAACCCTTGCACCATTTGTCGCTTTAAGATGAATACCACGGAAGTTGTTTGTAAATTCGCAGTGATGGATCTGCGGGGCATAAGTTTTTTGGCCTCTGGCATCAATAGCATAGTATAATCCGGAAAATTTGTTTTCGGTTCCGGAGGGAAAAGAATGATAATCAAATGTATAAACCGGCGTTACGATGAAACTGCTAAGCAAGGATTCAATCCCTTTACCGCGTTTGTCGGCAGTGTACACAAGATCATCAGGTAAGAACGGGGAATATTCAATAGTGTTAGCAAATACATTACCTTTTAGTTTTAGGTTTTTTGACCATTCTAACCTGATATGGGCTTTAGGGAAAATGTAGTTGTTTTTAAATAGCCCTGTAGTTAAAAACTCATTGTAATTTATAAATGAAATATTCATTCTAAAATTATTGTATTTATTTGCTCTATTTTGTACATTTGTAATGAAATTGCAAAGTGATGCAATTAGGTTCATTTATATAATGTAAAGTATTGTACATCACAAGTTGCCAATTCGGTGGCATTGTAAATATGTAGCTCTATAATTATTGCCGTAGAGGATGTTTAGTGTTTATTTCGAGAGCCTCAAGTTCTTACCTCACTGTATCACCTCAGTGTAAAATCAGTTTTCGATTGAACGATTTACAGATAAATTTTTGGGGTATAAAAAAAGCTGTCCATGAGGACAGCTCAAGGATAAAAAATCTCTATCACTAATATTTACTAGTCCCTTTACTTCTTGGTGCAACGGGAATTCTATAAGTTAACATCAACTCATAAGACCCACTCTCATAAGCTGCTATATCAGATGTTGCAAAATCTGCTGCTATGCCAAAATCAAACTCATTAAATCTTAATCCTAAGAAAGTTACAATATCTCCTGCTGTTCTATATGATAAACCTAACCAATAATTTTTCTGATAAATTCCTCTCAAATTAACATCAAGTTGAGATGGTGCTTTAAATGAGGTTTTTGCTAATATAGAAGGTTCTAACTCAAAGTCTGTTCCTAAAGCAAATTTATAACCTCCCATTAAATTATAATGTCGTACTAATCTTGACATCTGTATTTCCTCTCCTCCTATCTTTATTGGTATCCCTATCATTTGATTTGCAGAAATACCTGCAAAATAAGTGTCATTGTATAGAAATGCTCCAAAATCAGATTCTGGAACAACTTTTGACTGAACATTCCCAATAATGTTAGGATCTGCATCATCCAAAGCAATTAACTGGTCATAGTTTAACTGATATTGGAATACTTGTATACCTAAACCTAAACCGAGCTTTGTATCATCATAGACTTCGAGTATATATGAATAATTTGCCTGAAACCCTATACGACGTTCATGTCCAAATCTATCAACAAATAGAACTGCTCCAACTCCCATATTATAGTTTTCAAAACAATAATGTCCACTCAAAATCTGGGTTGATGGAGCATCTTCAAAACCTACCCATTGCTGTCTAACTGCCAATTGAACCGGTATATCTGCTTCACTTCCTGTATATCCAGGATTTATCAGCATTTTATTAAACATATACTGACTATATAAAGGTATTTGCTGTGCACTGATAGTTCCTGTAATTATTATTGCTGCTATTGCTATTATTAACTTCTTCATAATTTTCTTTTTTAACGTTTTACAATTTATAATTACACAAATTTATCGTATCAGGCTTATTGTTCCTTTATAAGATTCATTATTATCAACCACTAATACATAGACATAAGAACCTGTTGGTAATTCTTTCCCATTTCTTGTTCCATCCCATTGATTCATTATTATTGTATAATTAGATCCACTTCCCTCATAAACAAAAACTTCATCTCCCCAACGAGTAAATATATTTATGCTAATTTGAGAATATGATTCTATCCCCTGAATCCGCCATCTGTCATTATATCCATCATTATCTGGTGTTATAACAGTTGGAACTAATAAATCATCTATTGGGGCATCAATTACAATTATACTTATAGTATCTGCATCTCCACAAGGACCTTCTATTGTATATATAACCGGATGAATTGCAACTCCTGCTGCTACAGGATCAAAAATACCAAGATTATCGACATAAATACCATCCCATACTCCTCCTTCTTGTTCAACTATTAACTGAACAGGAGCATCTTCATCTGTTAAAGTATCTACTGGAGTTATTGTTGCGTCTGCATTAGGATAAACTGTAACATTAACTGTATCAGCATCTCCGCATGCTCCCGAATATTGATAGATTATCTCATGTGTACCAATTCCCGCATCATTTATATCAAACTCTCCTGTAAGAGAATTCATTCCATCTCCAAACCACACTCCTCCTTCATTAGCAACAAATCCAACTGTATCATATGAAATACAATAAAGTGTATCTGCTGTAATTGTTGCATCAAAGTATTCAATTACATTTACTGTAGCAACATTTGTGTCACCACATGTACTAGTAATAGTATATGTAATATTATGTGATCCCAAACCTGCTGTTTCAGCATCAAAATCACCTGTTGACGGGTCAATATAATCACCGCTCCAAACACCACCGGCATCAACTGCACTTATAACACCACCAGCAGTACCTTCACAGAAAGTCAATGGACCTGTAATTGTTGCATCTGCTGATTGAATTACTGTAATCACAACATCATCTGAGCCACCACAAGCACCTGTATATTCATAAGTTATAGTATGATTTCCGGCTCCGGCTACAGACGGGTCAAAAATCCCATTATAAACATCAGTGATTCCTGTTCCACTCCATTCACCACCCTCAGTTGCTGCATTAAGAGTAATCTCTGAATCATTTGAACACAAAGGATCTACATCATCAATAGTAGGGTCAAAATCATCTATAACATGAACAATTATTTCATCTGTATCATCACAAGTTCCATTGTCCAAATAATATGTGATTGAAAAATCGCCTATTCCGGCAGTTGCAGGGTCAAACTCTCCAGTAACAGCATCAACTGCAGTTCCTGACCAAGTTCCACCAGACTCAGCGGCTGTTAAAATTGTAGAAGATGAACTAATACAAAAGACTCCAGGATCTGATATTGTAGCATTTGGTGCCAAGTTGACAGTTATATCTGTATCATCACTTGCTTCACCGCAAACACCAGAATACGAATATAAGATTGTATGAATTCCGTCTCCTGCTACTGAAGGGTCGAAAACACCTGCATTTGCATCTGTAATTCCTGTACCACTCCATACTCCACCTAATACGTTTGCCTCAAGTGTAACAGCATCATCATTTGAGCATAAGGCCGCAATATCTGTAACAGTTAATGCTGGTATTACAATTACCTCAACGGTCTCTATCACAGTACATCCAAACTCATCCATATATGTAATATCTGTATAACCTGCGGAAACTCCAGTAACCAAACCTGTGTTATCAACACTAGCAATTCCCGGATCATCAGATTCCCAAGGAGTTGTAGCATGTGCGGTTCCCGTACCTGTTAGTTGAGTTGTTAAACCTGTACCACAAACATATAAATCTCCGGAAATAATAGGAACATCATGAATTGTTAGAACAACTGAAATCCTATCACTTTCACAACCGGTAGCAATATCAACTACTGCAGCATAATATGTATAAACTCCTGGTTCATAAACTTCGGGTGTATATTCTTCAGAGTCTGTCAATAATGGGATGCCTCCATAAAGAACATCATACCAATTGATATAATAATCTTCTGTTGGTACAGGAGTATCAACTGATAATGCAGGATTTACATCCTCAAAGCATTTTTCCTGATCCACCGGATTTTCTGCAACAGGGACAGTAACTCCTTCACAATCACAATCTGGTGCAGGAATAAATTGAGACACAAGACATACCTCATTTTCTGAACTAATTGTAAGGTTTGATTCGATAGGTATTTCAATTACTGAATTCCCACTTATTGTCCCTGCTGTTACAGATAATTCCCCTATAGAGTTTGTAAATTCAACTGTGTATGTCAAATGTCCTGCATCACAGTAAACATCTGTAATAACAAGTTCGGGTCTTTCATAAATTGTATATTCAAAACTCTCTTCGTCAGAACATACACCATTTATATCATATGCATATAAAGTTAAAGGATAAGTTGCAAATTCATCAAATAAAATATTTTCATCAGCCAAATACTGGATTCCTCCTCCATTTGTTTCTGTATAATACGCCTCATTTCCCGTCAGGTTTGATCCAACTATTTCTGACAATGTTAATGAAGAACATGCTTCCATATCTGTAATCGGATCTATATCAGGTGTTTGATATATTGTCAAACTAAAAACTTCCTCATCTGTGCATGCTCCATTAGAGTCATAGATATACAGGTTTACGGGGTAAGAAGCAAAGTCAGTAAATTCTATAACATCTAATGCATCAAAAGATGTCCCTGATCCACCAGTCTCAGTATAATATTCTTCACTACCACTAAGTCCTGTTCCTGCAATTACAGGTAATTGATAAGAATCACAAACTTCTTGGTCAGCAAGATCTGTAATATCAGGAGTCTCTGAAAGAGTGAGAGTAAAACTTTTTTGATCCGCACAATCTCCATCTGCATCATAAATATATAATGTAATTGGATAACTTGGATAATCAGCAAAATAAATTACTTCACCTGCAAGATAAGAATCTCCTGTTGCATCAGAACCAGTATAATACGCTTCATTCCCTGTTAGGTCTGTTCCTACAATTACCGGTAGAGTATATTGGTCACAAACGCTTTGATCAGTTATTCCGGTTATTTCAGGTGTTTGGTGCAAAGTAAGAGTAAAGATTTCTTCATCTGAGCATATTCCATCAATATCAAAGATGTATAATGTTACAGGATATGAAGGAAAATCAGCATATTCTATTACCTCACCTGCAATCAATTGTGTTCCAGCACCTCCTGATTCTGTATAATAGGCTTCATTCCCTGTAAGGTTTGTGCCTGTTATTACCGGTAATTGAAAATTCTTACAAAAAACCTGGTCATCAAGGTCATTGATATCAGGTGTTGTATAAATAGAAATCGTAAAACTGTTTTCATTTGTACAATTTGGTGTTGTTCCACTTTCAGCATACACAAAAATTGTAGCATCTTCTGTATAAACTGTACCGGCACTTATAGGGTCAACTCCTCCCGAAGACTCAAAATAATTTCCATTTGTCAATACTGGCAATGTATATGATTCGCATTCTTCAATATCAGAAACAGCATCTATTTCAGGTGTAGGAATTACAGTAACTGTTACTTCTGTTCTATCGCTAAAACAGCCCGGCATTGTATTCTCTTCAGCTGCCACATAATATGTGGTTGTTTCTGTTGGATATACATAGACATCATCACCTGTATCAAACTCTGTTCCTCCAGTAGGAACTGTGTACCAGTAATATGTTACATCTGCTCCCGAACCACTTGCTGACAAAGTAACTTCGCTTGCTTCACATACAGTTGTAGGGGAAGCAGAAGCATCAGGGTCATCAGGAGGAACACAAACGATTACTTCGCAAATAGTTTCAATATCAGGATCGAGATCAATTACAGCAGGATTTACAAACTCCGAAGGTTTAGCAACTTCAAATAAAGTTGGAGTTATTGCAACTAGAGTTGGAGTATAAGAAGATTTCTCAGGATCATATTGGCCCTCTTCGCATTCAGAATTATTCATACTACCATTTTCATCAGTTTTTATCATATGATAATTATAACCAGTTGTAGTCGCAGATTGCATTAACATAAAGAAACTATCATCAGCAGTAATACCTCCTTTGGGCAATAAACTAAAGTTAAAATCCACTTCTGGTAGAGAAGATGCAAAAGTATTAGCCAATATAACACTCCCATCTACACTACTAATACAAGTTGCTGAAGCAAATAAATTAACAGGTAAATTATAAGTATTAAAATACATTCCGATTATTGCAAAATTCCCGTCTGACATTTCAAAAACCTCTGAAAAAGAAATTGGTTCATCAAGATAAGAGAAACCAGGAATTATCTCATACTTATTTATATATTTATAACCAAAACTAAGAGAAGGAGTAGAACCTGTTCCATTCAATTTTAATACAAAGCCATAATCACCACGATATCCTGTCATAAGGACATCACCAGTGCTAAGTGTTATAACAGATTCTATTACTTCGGATTTATCAGAATCACCAAATTTTCTGGCATAAATCATATCTCCGTCAAAATCAGTTTTTACAATAAGAGCATCTCGGTAATAATCTCCATCATCATCAAGTGTCCCACTACCTTGCGATGTTGAACCAACAAAAATATACCCATCAGTAGTCTCTGTGACATCATAAAACTGATGTTCATCGTCATTAGCAGCAGCTATTACAAAAGAATGATCCCACAATTGATTACCATTTGATGCTAGCACTTTAACAGCGAAAGGCATAATCGAATCATTTCTCGAAGCAGATATATTATCCCAAAAATATTGAACTCCACCACAAGCTAAAAAATAACCATCTGAAGTTTCAATAACGCGATTAAAGGATTCATTTGAATCTGCTCCAGAATGATCAGGATACTGATATTTTTGCGACCAAACAAAATCCCCATCCTCATCAATTCTTACTAAGATAGCACCCGGACTTGTCTCTCCAGCTATAACAAAACCTCCCCCGAGAGCAGGACTAATTTCAATTATATCATTAATTGTTGTGGCTACAGATACACCTCCAACTTTCTTGGACCATACCAAATCACCGGCAGCATCTAATTTTGTCACATTTCCATAAATCATAGGAATTCCACCCATATTAAATCCACAAAACACATAGCCTCCATCAGAAGTTTTGATAATTCTTCCTGGAAAATCCATCATTGAAAAACTGTAGTTTTTCCTAAATGTATTGCCATCAGCAAATACATATAAACATGCAAATGCCATTATAAATAACATTGATATTTTTTTCATAGTAGTCGAGTTTTGATTGCTTAATTCTATACAATTATAACAAATTTTTCCATTAGTTGTATAGAATATCATACATAATTTTTTAACAACTAAGCACTTAACTAAAAAAAGCGACCAATAGTCGCTTTTATTAATTCTTTTATATTAGTATTTACTCGTCCCTTTACTTCTTGGTGCAACGGGAATTCTATAAGTTAACATCAACTCATAAGACCCACTCTCATAAGCTGCTATATCAGATGTTGCAAAATCTGCTGCTATGCCAAAATCAAACTCATTAAATCTTAATCCTAAGAAAGTTACAATATCTCCTGCTGTTCTATATGATAAACCTAACCAATAATTTTTCTGATAAATTCCTCTCAAATTAACATCAAGTTGAGATGGTGCTTTAAATGAGGTTTTTGCTAATATAGAAGGTTCTAACTCAAAGTCTGTTCCTAAAGCAAATTTATAACCTCCCATTAAATTATAATGTCGTACTAATCTTGACATCTGTATTTCCTCTCCTCCTATCTTTATTGGTATCCCTATCATTTGATTTGCAGAAATACCTGCAAAATAAGTGTCATTGTATAGAAATGCTCCAAAATCAGATTCTGGAACAACTTTTGACTGAACATTCCCAATAATGTTAGGATCTGCATCATCCAAAGCAATTAACTGGTCATAGTTTAACTGATATTGGAATACTTGTATACCTAAACCTAAACCGAGCTTTGTATCATCATAGACTTCGAGTATATATGAATAATTTGCCTGAAACCCTATACGACGTTCATGTCCAAATCTATCAACAAATAGAACTGCTCCAACTCCCATATTATAGTTTTCAAAACAATAATGTCCACTCAAAATCTGGGTTGATGGAGCATCTTCAAAACCTACCCATTGCTGTCTAACTGCCAATTGAACCGGTATATCTGCTTCACTTCCTGTATATCCAGGATTTATCAGCATTTTATTAAACATATACTGACTATATAAAGGTATTTGCTGTGCACTGATAGTTCCTGTAATTATTATTGCTGCTATTGCTATTATTAACTTCTTCATAATTTTCTTTTTTAACGTTTTACAATTTATAATTACACAAATTTATCGTATCAGGCTTATTGTTCCTTTATAAGATTCATTATTATCAACCACTAATACATAGACATAAGAACCTGTTGGTAATTCTTTCCCATTTCTTGTTCCATCCCATTGATTCATTATTATTGTATAATTAGATCCACTTCCCTCATAAACAAAAACTTCATCTCCCCAACGAGTAAATATATTTATGCTAATTTGAGAATATGATTCTATCCCCTGAATCCGCCATCTGTCATTATATCCATCATTATCTGGTGTTATAACAGTTGGAACTAATAAATCATCTATTGGGGCATCAATTACAATTATACTTATAGTATCTGCATCTCCACAAGGACCTTCTATTGTATATATAACCGGATGAATTGCAACTCCTGCTGCTACAGGATCAAAAATACCAAGATTATCGACATAAATACCATCCCATACTCCTCCTTCTTGTTCAACTATTAACTGAACAGGAGCATCTTCATCTGTTAAAGTATCTACTGGAGTTATTGTTGCGTCTGCATTAGGATAAACTGTAACATTAACTGTATCAGCATCTCCGCATAATCCATCATAATGATAAATTATTTCATAAGTACCATCCCCAAGGGTTGTATACACAAAGTAAGATGTATCATTATAAACAGTTAGATACTCTGCTTCCCAAGTTCCACCAGGATCAACAGCTGTCAATAATCCCATACTATCTTGAATACAATAATCTAGTCCTGAAGTAATAGTTGCATCAAAATACTCAAGTATGCTAATAGTAATTTGATCTGTATCACCACAATCACCATCAATTGTATATGTAATAATATGATCGCCAATTCCTGCTACCTCAGGGTCAAAGAAACCAGTTGTAGCATTAATTCCTGTTCCGCTCCATGTCCCTCCTGTTTCTGCTGCTTCAACAACTATAGGATCTGCATCTTCACAGAATGGTCCAACAGGAGTAATTGTTGCATTTGCTGCAGCATTTACTACTATAACAATATCATCATAACCACCGCACATACCTGTATATTCATACACAATTGTATGATTACCAGCACCAGCAACTGAAGGGTTAAATACTCCATTATCAGCATCTGTTATTCCATTTCCACTCCATGTTCCACCATCTGTTGCAGCAGTTAATATAATAACAGCATCGTTTTCACAAAGCTCAGCAACATTATCAATTGTAGCATCAAAATTATCTATGACTGTAATTGTTGTCTGGTCAGTGTCACCACATGTTCCTGTTATAGTATAAGTAATGATATGTTCTCCAACTCCGGCTACTGATGGTTCAAAAAGTCCTGTTGTTTCATTTATACCATCACCGCTCCATGAACCTCCAGTCTCTGCTGCTGTTATAACAGTTGGAGAAGAAGTTATACAGAATGGACCTGTAGGATTTATTGTTGCATCCGCAGCAGGAATAATATTAACTGTTACGTTCTGACATACAGAAGCTCCACAAACATTTTCCCAACGTCCATAATAAGTTGTTGTTTCTTCTGGAGAATCAACAATTAATGGATTACCTATTCCTACTAATGTTACTCCACAGGTTTCAGTATACCAATAAACATCGTATCCACTGCCACCAGTAACAGAAAGTTCAATATTTCCATCATCATTTGAGCATAAATCATTAACATTTACTTCTGCTGAAATTGGAGGTTCCGGAGACTCATTTACTTTAACATTAACAGAAGCACATTCAGAGATACCACAAGCACTTTCGTATCTACCATAATATGTTGTTGTAACTGTAGGTGATTCAATGGTAAGAGGATTGCCAGTTCCTACCGGTGTACCACCACATGAACCTGAATACCACTCTACTATTGGACCTTCACCACCAATCAGAGTCAAAACAATATCACCTTCATCATCAAAACATAATTCAGTTATATCAACCTGAGCTTCTGTTGGATCTATTGGTTCATCAATTACATTTACAAGAACTGAGGTACATGTAGATAGTCCACATGAGTTTTCCCATGCTGCAAAATATTCTGTATCCTCTATTGGAGAATCTATTGTAAATGGATTACCTGTTCCAACTTCTGTTTCACCACATTGACCAGTGTACCAATGCAGAGTCGTACCAGTTCCACCTACTGCTGCCAAATCAATTGTTCCAGGATCGTCTACACATATATCATTTGATGAAGGGACTATAGATGTAGGAGCTTCTGGTGTTTCCAGAACGCTTACATTTACAAACTGACAAGAACTTGTTCCACATCCGTTAGACCATGAAGCATAATATGTTGTTGGAGATGTTGGAGATTCAATAACTAATGGATTACCAATACCAATTTGTATTCCTCCACAAGATTCTGTATACCAAATAAGTTCATCTCCACTTCCACCATTAACAGATAATTCAATATCTCCAGAATCATCAGCGCAAAAATCTGTTCTATTAACCAAAGCCTCTGTTGGTGCTACGGGTAATAGGTTTACAACTACTTCAACTGATTCACAAGCTGAGTTACCACATAAACTTTCATAACGCCCATAATATGTTGTTGTAACAGTTGGTGATTCAATAGTCAAAGGATTTCCTGTTCCTACAGGTACCCCACCACATGAGCCTGAATACCATTCTACAGTTGGCCCTGCACCACCAACAAGTGTTAATTCAATATTTCCTGCATCATCAACACAAACTTCACTAATATCAACCTGAGCTTCGGTAGGATCAGTTGGTGCATCAATTACATTTATTATAACCGATGTACATGTAGATATTCCACATGCATTTTCCCATGCCGCAAAATACTCTGTGGTAAGTGTTGGTGAATCAATAGTCAAAGGATTTCCTGTTCCTATTTCTGTACCTTCACATGAACCAGTATACCAATGTAATGTGGTACCACTACCATTCACTGCTGCAAGATTAATTGTGCCAGGATCATCAACACATATATCATTTGATGAAGGGACTATAGATGTAGGAGCTTCAGGGACTCCTATAACATTAACTGTCACTTGTTCACAAGAACTTTCTCCACATGAATTTTCCCACCTACCATAATAAGTAGTTGTTACACTTGGTGTTTCTATTGACAATGGTGAACCTGTTCCTATAAGTGTTCCTCCACATGATTCGGTATACCAGTAAACATCATCACCTGTACCTCCAACAAGTTCTAATGACATATTATTGGCATCATCAGAACAAAAATTATTCATATTGCATGTAACACTTGTTGGATCTGTAGGTAATGGAAATACCGTTACTGTATGATCTACACAAGATGTCTCTCCACAAGTATTTGCCCAACGTGCATAATAAGTTGTTGTAATATCAGGTGATGGTATTATCAAAGGATTACCAACACCAATGGATATTCCTCCACAAGAGCCTGTAAACCATTGCACCTCATCACCCAAACCTCCTACAACATTCAACTCGATATTACCTGAATGATCAGCACAAATATTATTTATATCAGATTCTGCTTTAATTGGAGCAACCGGTTGTTCTACTACTGTTACATCAAAATTAAAACAATCAGAATTCCCACATGTTGACTCATATCTTGCAAAATAAGTTGTCGAAATTTCTGGAGATGCAATTGTTAAAGGATTACCCGTTCCAATTTCAGTACCGCCACAAGCATCATCAAACCAATGTACTGTTCCACTACCACCTCCACTAACAATAAGATCAATATTTCCAGGATCATCTTCGCAAAAATTATTTGAACTTGGGAAACCTGCGGTTGGTGCAGTTGGTGCAGAAAGTACATCAACAGTTACATTAACACATGAAGTGGTATTACATGTTCCGGTACGACGCACATAATATGTTGTTGTACTTGATGGTGAAACTACCAGAGAAACGCCGGTTCCAAGAACAGAGCCTGAACCACATCCTCCTGCATACCATTGATAAGTTGCACCTGTTCCACTAGTTCCTCCAACAGCTGTTAATGTTGTGTTATCTCCAGGACATATTGTCGTCGTTCCTGATATTGATGTTGGTGCTGTAGATTCTGTATTTACTGTTACTGTTACGTTTGCACAAGAAGTTGTATTACATGTTCCGGTACGACGCACATAATATGTTGTTGTACTTGATGGTGAAA
>CAYUWD010000024.1:31856-33890 GCA_964448235.1 uncultured Bacteroidales bacterium
CCAGGACATATTGTCGTCGTTCCTGATATTGATGTTGGTGCTGTAGATTCTGTATACACAGAGACAGTGGTTGTAGCACAAGATGTTGTTCCACAATCACCCTCATATCTTGCATAATATGTAGTTGATGAACTCAAGGTTTGTGATACGACCAATGGGTTTCCAGAACCAACAAGCGTTCCTCCACAACTGCTAGTATACCAATACGTATCAGCCCCTGTTCCCAAAGTTCCACCAGAAGCAGTTAATGTAATATTTGTCGGAGTCGATGGACACACACTTGTTGGACTAACAATTGCTGAAGTAGGTGCTGTTGATGGTTCGCAAAAAACAATTTTTGCAGTAACTGTAGATGTCCTATTTGGAGATAATGTAAAAGTACCCCAATCACATGTGTATGGAGAAACTCCAAAAGAATCACCCGAAATATAAGCAGCTCCAGTTCCATCACTAACCATATCGTTTGCATAATCAGAATTTGTTCCAGCTGCTCTATCAATAGTAGTCAAATTTCCATCACCATCCCATTCTGAATACCATACATTATAGCTAGTAGATCCATAGTCACTAATTGCAGTTCCATCAAAATCACAATCATCGACATACATTCCAAATGCATAAAACCCATCCGATGATTTAGCTGCTATTCCTTTACAATCAGACCAACCTGTTGCATCTGGTAATGTCCCAGTTTTCATTGCCCATTGAACTGTTCCAGATGTATTGAGTTTTGCAATATATGCAAGTGTATTTGCATAAGGGGATGTCAGTGTTGTTGAACCAATTGTCAACTGATCACTAAAGCCTCCTCCAAAATACACATTACCACTTCCATCCGCTGAAATTGCATAAACATTAACACTTGTATTTGATACAAAGGATTTTGCCCATTGCAAGGTTCCACTACTATTGTATTTAACGACGTAAGGATTTACTGGTGTTGAAGCACCTCCGGATGCTGTCAAAGTAGTTGAACCAAATGTTAATTGACCGGCAAATTGGCCTCCGAAATATACATTATCACTATCATCAAGATCCAAAACAGTTGAATAACTCCATGAAGTTCCTGTACCTTGTTTTACCCAAAGCAATACACCATTGGAATCATATTTTGCAAGAAAAATATCATTAGAACCACTAGCAACAAGAGTAACCTGAGCCCCCCCCTCTCCAAAAACAGTTGTCCCAGAAAACTGTCCACTTACAAAAAGAGCTTTAGATCCATTACCATATTTAGTTCTTTCGGCATAAACTGAAGATGTTGAACTAGCTATAGTTTTTACCCACAAAAAGTTTCCATTAGAGTCATATTTTGCAATAAAACCATCATATCCATATGCAGATGTTACTGATGCTCCGTAACCACTACTACAATTACCTGAATCCGGACATCCAAATTTACATGTTTGATTAAATTCTCCAGATACATAAACATTCCCGGAATCATCACAAGTTACACCATTTACTTTAGTATGACCGGTAGTATTACCAATCCTCTCAACCCATTGTACTGTTCCAGAATTATTATATTTGACAACATATCCATGAGATATAAAAATACCTGTTTGAAATCCAGTAATCGACTCCGAATCAAAATCGATATTATCAAAATTTGAATAATAATAACCTCCTGAAACAACATTTCCATCGTCGTCAATTCCTACTGCATTTCCATAAACGCCATTGTTATCAGTAGCTCTTTTACCAAGCTTAGCCCATTCAACTTCCTGACCAAACATAAAAAGTGTAAACAATACACCACATAATAAAAGTAAAGTTTTTTTCATAATAAATCTTATATGATAAATAACAAAATAATAAACACCACAAATTATTGATGCACAACAATCCCACAAATAGTTTTAGTAAAAACAAAACACTCTTCTTCAATAACTCAATGTAAAAATAAAAAAAAATGAGTATTTATACTAATTAATTGTATGTTTTTTAATAAAAAGAAACTGAAATTTAATAAATGTATACCTTAAATCCGCAATAAAAATTTGATAAAATCGGGAAGCCAAGTAAAAATAA
>CAYUWD010000025.1:0-9544 GCA_964448235.1 uncultured Bacteroidales bacterium
TTCGTAGATTCAAGTTCCAAATGCACTTTTTTACGCAACTAGTTGGTAAAAGATTTTCACAGGCGTTTCAAAGTTTAAATTTTTTCTTGGTCTTCTGTTAATTTTATATTGTACAAATTTAATATAATCCTTATCAAAATCATCAAAACAAGATTTTTTAGGAATATATTGTCTAATTATTTTATTTGAATATTCGCTTAGTCCTCTTTCCCAAGAAGCGTATGGATGAGCAAAATAAAACTTGCAATCAAGTTTTTGAGCAATCAATTTGTGCATAGCAAATTCACTTCCATTATCGCTAGTAATTGACAGTACATTTGCTTTATATGGAAGTAGCATATCAATAACAATCTTTGCCAATTCGTATGCATTTTTACCAAATGGAAGTTTTCTAATCATAATTAAAGCTGTTTTTCTTTCAACAATAGTAACCATTGCCCCTTTATTATCCTTACCAACGATTAGATCTATTTCCCAATCTCCAAAACGCATTTTATTATTTATTACATCTGGACGTTCATCTATTGAAACTTTATCTTTTATGTTTTGATGCTTATCACCTCCAACAGGCCGTTTCCTATGCTTAAGTTGATGTCTCAATTGTTTATACATAGTTCCTCCGTTAGCTTTGTCATCCCTAATATATTGGTAAATGCGCTCGATACTAACCATTTCAACATTATGCTTATCACAATACCCTTTGATTTGCTCTGGAGACCACTGTTCTTCTAGTAGTTTTTTATCAATGAAATGCTGCATATTAATATTAAATCTTCGATTACTTACAAAACGCTCTTTACGCTCATCTGCAAGTTCTTGTGCAAAATCAGGATTGTATTTACCTGTTATTGTACTATTGCGTTTTATTTCTCTGCGAATAGTAGATTCATGTACTGATAACTGTTCGGATATAAACTTTATCTTCTTACCACTTTTCAAATAGGCTTTAATGGCGTACCTTTGTTCTAGTTTTAAATGCTTCATAAATTTCTTTTTAGTCGAAGACAAATATGAGTATTTAAACTTTAGAGAGGAAATTCTTTATGAATTTTCTCTCTTCCTTTCATTTCGCTACGCTACATTTCAGGAAGAGAGAAAAAAGTGCATTTACTAATTGAACTTAAGCACTACAACTCTTTTTTGAAGAGAGTAACTTATACCATCTTCATTATTTCAACCATGTTTAAATATTAATTTTTAGTTTATATAAATATTTTATAGTTTTACAATTAATACAAAAAATTATATATACCATGAAAAAAATCTTAGACTTTGTTAAAAAACACCAACATGTAATAGTATTTATTTTTGTCGTAATAGCAGCCTGTTTAATTAGCACTGAAACTTTTGCCCGTATGGGAGGTGGAGGAGGTAGTAGTAGCAGCAGTAGCGGTGGAGATGGAGGAATTGGAGGTTTAATTATTTATTTAATTTTTGTACTATTTAGAAATTTACCACCACCTTTTGATACAATTGTCCCAATTGCAATAATTATTCTACTTGTCATAGGAACTCTTATTTACTCCAAACTAAAAAGGCGTGGCTCTATTTTAAACAAAGTTCCTGGCAATCAAGTTCCAACAAAAACAGATACTAAAGGTCTTACAACATTTACACAAATACACCCTGATTTTAAGGAAGAAGAATTTGTTAAAAAAGTCACTAAAGCTTTTACAGAAATTCAGAATGCATGGGCACAAAAAAACATAAAACTTGTTAGACGTTTCATCTCTGATGGAATGTATCAAAGAGTTAATACTCAATTCAAAATGATGAACATACTTGCTCAAAGAAATGAGTTAGAAAAGCTTAATATAAAATCAATAACAATTGATAAAGTTGATAGTGATGGAGCCTTTGATGTTATTCATGTAGGAATTCTAGCTAGTGTTAAAGACAAGTTTATATCAGATAAATATCCAAATCTTAATGAAACAAATTATGAAGAATTTGTTGAATATTGGTCTTTTATTCGAAAAACTGCTGCAACAGGCAAAGACATGTATTCAACATATAACTGTCCTAATTGTGGAGGTGATTTAACCAACTCTGAAATGGGTGATGTATGTAAGTGTCCATTCTGTGGAACATTTACTAATAGTGGAGAATTCGACTGGGTATTAGCAGAAATCACTCAAGCAGACGATTATGTTACTACAAGCCACTTGCACGATATGAGCAATACACTTGGAAACAAAATAGAAGAGATATCAGATTCCGAAAAAGACTTTGCTGTTCAACTTATTGAAGATAAGGCTAGTAATGGATACCTACAACTCCAGACTGCAAAAGTTCTAAAAGATCCTAAGATTATGCGTCGTTTTGTTGGGGATGAGTTTTATTCAAAATTTGAAGTTATGATGAAATCTGAAAATGATTTTATTTTTAATCGTATTTTCTTAAATGATGTAACACTTATAGGGGCATTACAAAAAGATAGTAAGAATATTCTTGCTTTAGCTATAAAATCATCTTTCCAAAGAGTTAAAATTGTAAATGGTAAAGCTCAGCTTATTGATTTTGCAGTTACAAGCAAAAATGAAGTCATGTTGATGAGCAAAGACATTATCACAGCAGAGAACAAAGGTTCTTTATATGCTCATCAATGTCCTTCATGTGGTGGAACAATATCTGATACTACAGATATGAATTGTCCATATTGCGGAAATCTTCTAAACAGTACAAAGAACGAATGGATTATTACAGATCTTATGAATCAGCAGGATTATCTTAATTATTTCAAAGCTCATTCAAATCTTTTTATTGCAAACGTTAATCCTAAAAAGCTAGATGCAATGTACAAAGTTCGTGATTACGCATTTAATAATGTCCTAGTAATGATTGCTGCCGATGGCGTATTTGATGTAGAAGAAATCAATTATGCTAATAAATTAGCAAAAAAATGGGGCTATGCACCATCTAAACTTGAAGGAATGATTGATATGGCAAGAAACAATCAACTTGTTATCAGAATGCCTGAAAACAAAAAAGATTGCGAAAAGATATATAAACTCATGCATAAAGCTGCTGCTATTGATGGGAACATCTCTTCGGAAGAACAAGCATTACTAGATAGTATTAAACAACAATATTTATAAACTTATAATTTATCATAAAAAAGTCGTCTCAATTAGTTTTGAGACGACTTTTTTATAAAATATTATTGCTAAGATAAAGTATTAATATGATAGTACATAATAAAAATTTCTGTCATGTACTAAGAATATTAATAATTTGTTGCATGTATTTCAAAATATGCTTCGGGATGTTGACATGCTGGACAATTTTTTAATGCTTTTTTACCAGTATGAACAAAACCACAATTTCTACACATCCATTCTATTTTGTCTTCTTTTTCAAATACCCTATCTTTTTCAATATTATCTAATAGTTTTAAATACCTTTTCTCGTGTTCGGCCTCAACCTTAGCAATCATTTTATATGATACTGCAATATCTTTAAATCCTTCTTCTTCTGCAACTTTCGCAAATTCAGGATACAAATCTGCCCACTCTTCGTGTTCACCCATAGCCGCAGCTTTTAAATTTTCTTTAGTTGTACCTTCAATTCCTGCTGGATACATTGCAGTAATCTCAACAGCCTCTCCTGTTTCTAGATATCTAAAAAACACTTTGGCATGCTGTAACTCTTGTTCTGCAGTTTCAAGGAATAAAGCAGCAATCTGCTCATAACCTTCCTTTTTTGCAATTTTAGCAAACATTGTATAGCGATTTCTAGCTTGAGATTCTCCTGCAAACGATTTTAGCAGGTTCTTTTCTGTTTCTGTTCCTTTAATTCTACTCATAATATGTCTAATTTTAATTTATAAATATATTTAATACCCTCTTCTATAGGCTGTGACATTTTCTGGTTTTAGATAAAATACATTAACATTATCTATTGCAGGTTTTGAATACTTAAAGTCATCACGTCCTGAATATTTTTTCATAATAATATTTAAAATTCTGATCTTTTCATCATAATCTTCAACAAAAACAATTTTCCCTTCAGCAAGTACCGATTTATACTTCATAGAGTATGAACATGCAACGTTCTCGTTCCTCACATTTAACTTTTCTTCAGAATAAAATGCTATACAAACTTCTTGATTCTTATTCAAAGCCTCTATTTTTCTTCCAAATGGAGCTCCATGAAAATAAACAATTTCATCACAATAAGCAAAATTCATTGGAACACAATAAGGCTTTTCTCCGTCTATAAGAGCAAGTGTACAAACATCTGTAGAATCAATTATTTCTTTAATTGCAATCTTATCTGTAATTTCAATTTTTTTCATAATAAAATTTATAATTAATTGACTATAAAATTAAACTTTTTATTTATATTTTTGTTTTAATAATACTTATAAATAATTAAAACTAATACATTATGTTAAAACAAAAGATTGAAAAGATTCTCAATGAACAAATTGAAAAAGAAGCATATTCTTCATTTTTATATCTTTCTATGGCAAGTTGGGCAGATAGTAAAGGAATGGCTGGAATAGCTCAATGGCTTTTTGCACAAGCAGAAGAAGAAAAAATGCATATGCTAAAATTTGTAGATTATATCAATGAAAGAGGTGGCAGAGCAATTATTCCAGCTCTAGAAAAAGCACCGGATGATTGGAAAGACGTTTTTGTGCTATTTGATGAAGTATTGGAACACGAAAAATACATAAGTGCAAGTATAAATGATATTTTAGCATTAGCTGTAAAAGAAAATGACTTTGCGACACAAAACTGGATTCAATGGTTTGTAACAGAACAAGTTGAGGAAGAAAGTAGTGCTCAATTAGTTATTGACAAACTAAACTTATTAGGAAAACATAATTTATATATGTTTGATAGAGATATAATGAGTTTGCGAACTGAGGAATAATACACTGATTTAAAACCTCAAATTTTTTTTGAGGTTTTTTAAGTATTTACAAATAAACTATGATTTTTTAATCATTTATTTTTATCTTTAACACAGAAATATTTATATTAAACTATCAGTAAATTATTCAGACAAAAAATAACAAAAAAACAGAATGACTAAAATACTTGCCATCTCAGAAGCTAATGCCATAGCATTTCATGCTATGGCACTAATTGCCAAATCTCAAATTTCTATTAATGCAACTGAAATTGCTAAAATCACAAATTCATCAAGACACCACACTTCAAAGGTTTTACAAAGACTTGTAAAAGAAGGTTTACTTGGTTCTACAAGAGGTCCTAGTGGAGGTTTTTATCTCAAAAGACAAGCTGGAGAAATTCTTTTAATAGAAATACTAGAAGCAATTGAAGGTGAAGTTACAATTAACGAATGTCCTATAGATAATGATATTTGTCCTTTTGGAGGCTGTATAATGGGAGGGATTTGTTATGATATTGGAGAGACAATGTTAAAATATCTAAAGAAACATACTTTACAGAATATAATTGACAATATTGATTCTGATAAAAAATTATTATAAATATGAAAATTTTAGCATTATCCGAAGCAAATATTCTAAGTTTCCACAGCATCGCATTAATTGCAGCTTCTGAGGGACAAGGTATTTGCGCAAATAAAATAGCTAAACTTACAAAATGTTCTCGTAATCATCTCTTTAAAGTTTTGGAAACTATGATAAAAGCAAAACTTATTTATTCTACTAGAGGTCCATTAGGAGGATATTTTCTTAATAAGCCAGCAACAAAGATTAAACTTATTGAAGTCTTTGAAGCATTAAATGGTAAAATTGATGAAGATAATATTTGTGTAGGTAGAAATCGACATGAAGCTACATTTGGTTTCTTTCAGAACATGTGCCATGACCTTACAACAAGATTTATCAAATATCTAAAGGAAACAAACGTATCAGACTTAGCTATAAAAGCAAAAATCATTCTTAAATAAGTTTATAATATATTTTATTATTACCTAAAATAAAATATTACTTCTCAATTAAATATTTATTTAAATGCAGCTTCATACAATCCCGGTCCTTTAAGACTCAAATCATTAAAATAATTCGGAACTTCTTTACCTATTAATTTATCAACATATAATTTAGCTAAATATTGACTTAACATAAAGCCATGTCCTCTAAGTCCAATTAACAAACCTTTATCAACATCAACAATATATCTTGGTTCAACATAATAACCAGACCACACAGCTTGAAAACCTACACTTGAAAGTTTAGGTATCCAATCGACAAACACCTCAGATACTATTTCTAAAAATTCTTTACTATTAATCTGCAAATTCTTATCTGTTTCCATAGAATCTACTGCAGGAGAAGCACATCCAATAATTTGACCTGTATCAGCAAGTTGCTGACCATAAACTGCAGAAAATCCTTTATACTTTCTTCTATCAATTAACATATCAAGAATATTTCCATTTTTGCCTAAAAATGGCAACCGTCTTGTAATAAATGCTTGATGTTTAACAGGATAAAGACTTGTTTCGATTCCTAACTTATTTGCAAACTTTTCAGCCTGTGGTCCAAGTGCATTAATAAAATGCTCTGTTTCATATTCAACATATTCTCCATCATGTTTTTTAACAAGTGCAATAACATTATCTCCTTCTTTTTGCAAGTCGATTAATTCACAATCCTCAAGTATTTTACCACCTTTTTCGATTCCTAATTTTCTAATTAAATCTATTGTTCTACCAGGTGTTGCTTGCCAACAATCATGAGTTACTAATGCAGCCTTATATGTTTTAAGATTTGTATTAAAATGTGGAGAAATCTCCTTTACAAAATCCTTACTATCAACAAGATAAGCGTCTGACCATGCTCTTGACGCATCTAAATCCCGATAAGTTTGGTCATCGTGCGCAAATGAAATATATCTTATAGCTTTATAATCAATATTAGCAATCTGTTGCAAATCTTCAAATATTTCTCTGTTTTTCAGAGCAATATCAGCAAGTGCTGGTAATGAAAATGCAGGTCTACCACCCGCAATATTTCTCCATGAAGCCCCTCTGTCTTTATTAATCAATAATGGTTTTAAGCCTGCTTCGGCCATATACCTAAATACTGAACAACCTGCCATACCTCCTCCAGCAATTAAAGATTGTACTTTGATCCTTTTATTTTGCTTTTTATTAGTATTAGTATAGATTTTTTCTGATTTATGAGGCAAAAGTTCCCCCATAGACACCTGATTTGACAGTGGAGCTCTAGGTGTAGCATCTCCAACAATTTCAATATTATATGGCCCTATTGTTTGTTTAAGTCTTTTAATACATCTTTTCCCACGACAAGCTCCCATTCCTAAACGTGTTGTATGTTTTATTTCGTCAATAGAGATAAATTTTCTATCACCAATCACATCCAAGATTTCATCTAATTTTACATCATCGCAATGACAAATATATGTTTCAGATGGATGTTCAGATTTAGATTCATTTATTTCTATTGGTTTAGGATAATTACTTTTAACGATAAATCCACGAGCCTTAGTTAAACTCTCACCTTTTAAATCCAGAGCTTTTACTCTGGCAACATTTGTCTTATTAGGTTTTTTTAAGATTTTTTCAATAATTCCTTCACCCACTCTAGCTCCATTATTATCAACAAGAAATACTTCTTCATTTTCTTTTGCCTCATACTCAATTGGAAGAAAAATCCAATTTTTCTTTTCACTATAACCAAAAATAGCTAATCCAGGACATTGATAAACACACTCCATACAACCAACACATTTTTCAAAATCAATGTGTGGCACTGTACTTGTTGATGTTTTAGTTATAGCTCCATGAGGACAAGCAAATTCACATGGATTACAAGCAAATCCATATAAACAATCAATTAATACATAAGGTTTTGCTTCGGCTCTTTCTCTTGTTGGTTTAAACGGTTCATCAATAACCCTCGTAGGATGTTGCTGTGAATCAATATACTCTTTAGAAACAGACAGATATTCATTATAATCATATCTAATTCCAATAGCATCAATTACTTCGTAAGCTGCCTGTTTACCTCGCAATACAGCACTAGTGCCTTCTCCAATTCTCAATGCATCTCCAACAGCATGTGCATTTCTACCAAAGAGCAAACTACCTTTTGTCATTAGTTGATCATCTGCAACCAAGCCTGTACAAATATTTATAGCATCAATTCCTGTTATTATTTTTTCTGTTCCAGGAACTGGTTTAAAGTTTTCGGATTTTGCAATTACAGCACCAACAACTCCAGTATAATCATCATTTGGTATTGCTTCAAGAAGAATATAACTTGTCATAACAGGAATACCCAAACGCCTTACTCTATTTGCTTGAACCGGAAATCCTCCTTCGTATGGCATAGCTTCAATAATAGTTTTAACATTTGCTCCTGCCTGCATAAGTTGATATGAAGTTAAATAACCAATATTACCAGCCCCTACTGTTAAAATATTTTTACCTAATAAAGTGAATTCATTGTTCATCATTTTTTGTATTACAGCAGCAGTATATACACCAGGAACATCATCATTTTTAAAACTAGGCATAAATGGGATAGCCCCAGTTGCAACGATCAAATGATCAGCTTGAACATAAAATATTTCATTAGTATCAATATTTTTAATTGCCAATTTTTTCCCTTCCAAAATATCCCAAACGACAGAATTCAACATTATGCCATCTCTATTTTCTCCTGCTAAAGTTTCGGCTATTTCGAAACCTCTCATTCCCCCAAACTTTTTTTCTTTTTCGAAAAAGAAAAACTGATGAGTTTGCATAAGAAACTGTCCGCCTATTTTATCATTATTGTCTATTACAATATTATCAACCTTATGCTTATTTAACAACTCTCTTGCAGCTAAACCTGCAGGACCTGCTCCAATGATTGCTACACTTGTCTTATAAATGGCTATTTCTTCTACAGTATTTATAGTTTCTGTTTGAGGAGTATAATCTTTAGGAATTTCACGAACTTCTTTTACATTATCAACCTTTGTAATACAGATGCGACGAATTTTACCGTCGACAAGCATTTCGCAAGCTCCACACTTTCCAATACCACATTCCAAAGATCTATTTCTGTTATCCAATGAATGGCTATGAACTGGAAATCCTGCTTGATGTAAAGCTGCAGCTATAGTAAAACCCTTATTTCCAACAACCTCATGCCCATTATATGTAAATCGCACTAAATTATCTTCCGGAACATTTAGAATGGGATGTTTTTCAATTTTTTGCATATAATTATATTATATAATAAACAATCTTGAACTTTAATTTTCAAAATTGCAAATTATTAAATATTTAATAAATGAGTTTTGTCAGATATTATTAATAATATTATTGATTTTATAGATGACCTATCTTGATTTTACAATTGAATTGTAAAATTCTCTTAGCTCATTTTTTCTATCTTCATCCAAATTATGCCAACGAACCCCTTGCAAAGCTCCTTCAATTGAAAACAATACACTTCTACTTGTATTTTTATTATTAGATAGTAATCTTAAAAATATTTCTTCTGTTCCTACTTCTTTCATATCTTCCAAAGAGAAAATTCCAACAGCTTCTAACTTTAATTCTAAGACTTTTCCAATATTATGCACCC
>CAYUWD010000025.1:9613-32981 GCA_964448235.1 uncultured Bacteroidales bacterium
ATATTTAATTCATTATTTATTTAAGTCAAATATATACTCTGTATAATTTTTATGCAAATTTAAATATATTATTTATACTAAACAAACAATATTTAAGTTATTATGCTATTAAATACCTAAATCAAATTTACGAAAAAAAACGCTTAATTTACTTTATTCCAAGCATAAATGTAGTTTTTTATATCATCCACCCTTAAATCTGGTAATAATTTACCGCTTTTCACAGATACTGTTGCTCCTTTACCTAACAAATAATTAATTATTCCAGTATTATAAAACAGTACTTTATCATTATTATCTTCATATCCTGGATTTAACCATAAGACATATAAATCATAACCTTTCTTCACAAAATACTCAAAATTTTTCTTTACATCTTTATGGTAAAGGAATGAAGACAATACAATTTTGGGATCTTGTTCGGGTAAAATGTATTCTAGATTTGTTTTTCGTTCCAAAGGAGCTCCATTTATTAAAAATACGGGGATTTTCTCATCATGTATTTTAATAAATCTAACATTTTTACCAGTATGTACATTTCGTCCAAAAAACTTATTCCATGTAGTTGTTTTACCAGCTCCCAGATTTCCAAGAACTCCGATAAGTAGTTTTCGTCCCATATTTTAAAATTTTCTATAAATATACAAAATTTATTTACAATAGCGATTGCAAATAAATTGAGACTTTAAATTCATTTAATTTTAGGACACAAATATATAATTTAGACATTAATGATAAAATCTCAATTTTGTCAAATAAAACTATTCCAAATCAATACTTTTCCAAATAAAAATATCTTCTTTACTAAGAGGTCTTATAAAATCATACCATTTAAAATCTTTTAGTATAATCTGCTCATCAGTAACTTGTTCTATAGGGATGGTTTCTCCGTCAGGTTTTTCATAAAACCAAATGTTTTTAATTTTATTATCATTAAGAAAGATTGTCATATTACTACTAACAACTTTATTAAGTGCAATAATTTGATTTATTTCTTCGTCAATAACAAAATAAATTGTTTGACAATTATTTATCATATCTACTTTACGAATTTCCTTTTCAATCACATATCCAGTAATTTTATGACTTTTCATTTGATTAAAATGAATAGAATCGTATTGCTGAATTGCAAAAGCATTGTTTTCAAGGAAAAACTTATCAGGTTCTTTATTAACAAAATGTACAATTATTTTATCAGCACGTATCTGATTTTCTTTAGACCAAACAATAGGGTTATAATACATTTCTGCAATTGAATCTTTAGACATAAAAACTAAAGAATCACATCTAGCCTGCACATCTGTTTTATAAACTTGTACCTTATTAAATGCACGAATCAATCTATTATCAATTGAATCAACAGAAATATATACAGTATCAGAATGCAAAAAGATACTATCTCCATCTGTAACATAAATTACTTCTGTACTATCTGTCAACATAGCATTTTTAGGATTTTCATAATAATATCCATAATTTCCATAAGCTAATAAATTTTCAGCAGTATCAATTACTGAGACATTATCAAAAGCTTCTCCATAACGAATTTTTCTATCATAATATAGGCTATCTCCTTTAAGATAATTTGGACCGGATCTTAACCATGCATTTTCAGAAAAACCAGCAACATCTGTTCGTGTATTATAATATCCATTTTCGCAGTAAATAAGGTTTGAATCTGCAACAATATTTGTAGGACCATAAAAATATGATATAGCAGAATCTGTATTATATCTTAAAGTATCTGAAAAGATATCGTATTGAGGATTTCTTAAAACGACTGTATCAACAGCATAATAATCCTTCTTTTTTGTAAAATAATATCCTCTTCTAGACGTTAATTTATTGTCGCCATCAAAGATTCTACCACCTTCAAAATAATAAGCCATATCTTTAGTACGATCATAATCCAAAGAATCTGTTAACAACAAAGATTCTCGATGTTTTAGTATTACAGAATCTCTCATTTTAGCAATTTTGGAATTTCCATCATATTCCAAATAATTTCCTACAAGTAAAATCGTATCTCCTTGTTTAATTCTCACATTATCATAAGCTTCGATAGTATTTGAAAAGTCATAAAAATATGCAGAATCGCAAAACATAAATGCATCTTCGTGTTTAAAAACTACTTTTCCAAGCAATTTCTTAGCTTTTACTCCTGTTGATTCATCATATTCAAGACTATTAGCATGAATAATCTCCACTTTAGTTGGTTTATCTGGTTTATCAGGATTATCTTGAGCAAACGCAATTTGGGTGCATAACAAAACACACAAAGCTAAAGATATTTTTAAAAAATTACATTTCATTTATTTAAGTAATTCATCAATTATTTGCTCAATAGTAACTCGATCTGCTTCTGCTTTATAATTTTTTATTATTCTATGTCTCAAGATAATTTTAGCCACAGCTTTTACATCTTCAATATCCGGAGTATATTTTCCATTAAGGACTGCATGTGTTTTGGCTCCAATAACTAAATATTGTGAAGCTCTGGGACCTGCCCCCCAATGTAAATATTTTTTTGCAAAATCATGTGCATATTGAGAATCTGGTCTTGTCATATTTACAAGTTTTACAGCATATTCAAGCACATTATCATTAATTGGAACTTTCCGAATCAAACCTTGAAAGAAGATAATTTCTTCAGCAGTTAATATTTTTTTGATATCAAATTCTTTATCAATGGTTGTATTTTTCACTACAATCAATTCGTCTTCATATTCAGGATATCCAACCATAATATTAAACATAAAACGATCTAACTGTGCTTCTGGTAAAGGATATGTCCCTTCTTGTTCTATTGGATTTTGAGTTGCCATAACAAAAAATGGCTCGTCCAGTTTATACTCAGTTCCGGCAGCAGTTACAGCTCTTTCCTGCATTGCTTCGAGTAATGCAGCTTGTGTTTTGGGGGGTGTACGATTTATTTCATCAGCAAGAATAAAGTTTGCAAAAACAGGACCTTTAACAAATTTAAACTGACGATCTTCACCTAATATTTCAGTACCAATAATATCTGACGGCATCAAGTCAGGAGTAAACTGAATTCTCTTATTTTTTAACCCAAGTACTTCTGCAATTGTATTAACAAGTAATGTTTTTGCAAGTCCCGGAACACCAATTAAAAGACAATGACCACGGCTAAAGATAGAAATTAAAACTTCTGTAATTACCTGATCCTGTCCATAAATTTTCTTATTTATCTCTTTCAATAACTCATTATATTTTTCCCTTAAAGCATTAATTGCCTCCACATTATCTTTATATGTATCCATATTTTAAACCTATACTTTAAAAATTTATAACGAACAAAGGTAACTATAATTGTTGTATCAAAAAAAATCAATAATATTGATTTTAAATTTTTATTAGTATTTTTGTAAAAAAATATTCTAATGATACAACGCATACAAACACTATATCTTTTGCTTGCTTTTGCATGTATGGGCTTACTATTAATATTCCCATTTGGAGAAATAACATTAAAATCGCAAGAAACAATAAAACTTGGAATACAGGGTTTTGATTATATAAAAAATGGCAATAGTGAACATTTCACTATTTTACCATTAACAATAATGTTATCAATCAGTATGTTGATAACATTTATCAGTATTTTTCTTTTTAAGAAAAGAATGCTGCAAATTCGTTTTAATGTATTTAATTTTATATTTCAAATTGGAAGTATAGGACTCATGTTATTTTACTTATTTCAAGCTAAAGGACTTGCCGGAAAATCTTGGAACACAAAAATAACGATTATTACACCTTTAATTGCTGCAATTTTCACATATCTTGCAATAAGGGCTATTGGAAAGGATGAAGCATTAGTAAGATCTATTTCAAGAATCAGATAATTGGTTTTCATCTGTTTCTATATCAATTTCTCCTATATTTTTTTTTGAAAGAGCTTTATTAGTTTTTGCGCCAAGTTGTTTTAATATCTCAGTTTGTCGAATAAGACTACCACTGCCAGTACTTAGCTTTTTAAATGCGCTTTCATAATCAGAGTATGCTTTTTCGAGACTATTTTCAATTTTTTTCATATCATCAATAAAACCACAAAACTTATCATACAGTTTACCCCCTCTTTCTGCAATTTCCAATGCATTATGAGTTTGTTTTGTCTGTTTCCACATTGCAGAAACTGTCATCAGTGTTGCTATCAGAGTAGAAGGACTCACAATAACTATCCGATTATCCCAAGCTTCATTAAAAATAGTTTTATCATAAGATACAGCAGCACTAAATGACGCTTCAACAGGAATAAACATGAGTAAATACTCAGGAGTTTCAATATCAAGATTTGCAATATAATCCTTTGAAGACAATTCTTTTATATGATTACGTACTGATTGTATATGCTCTTTTATAAATTTAGCTTTATCATCTTCATCTTCTGCATTTACAAATTTCTCAAAAGCGACTAAAGATACTTTTGAATCTACAATTATGTGCTTCTCTTCTGGTAAATATATTACAGCATCTGGTCTCAGTCTTTTACCAGAATCTAATGTAAATGAATCCTGCATTTTATATTGAACATTCTTTTCCAAGCCTGAAGATTCCAGAATTTTTTCCAAAATAATTTCACCCCATCTACCTTGTTTTTGGCTATCTCCTTTAAGAGCTTTAGTAAGATTTGATGCTTCTTCTTGTAATTGCTGATTCAATCTCTGTATTTGTTTTAATTCGCTTGAAATTTCAGTTCTTTCCTTTAAACCTTTTTCATAAGTATCTTTTACAGCATTCTTAAATTCTTTAAGATTTTCATTTAATGGGTTTAAAATTGTATTAAGTTGTTGTTTATTAGATTCTTTAAATGTTTTGGATTTTTCTTCAAAAATTTTATTTGCAAGATTTTCAAATTGTAAAGAAAAACGTTTTTGCAATTCTTCAAGATCTTTTTTTTGATTTTCCAAACGCTCATTGGTATTATTATAATTTGTTTCTGCAACTATAAGCGATGAATTTAAAGATTTGTTTTCTTCATTTAACTTACCTACTAAAGTTTTATTTTCAATAAGCAAACTCTCCAATTGCTCTTTTTCTGTTTTCAGTTTTATAAGATTTTCCTTCATTTCACTAATTATATCACTGGATTCATCAGGAAGCTTATCTTTACGATTTTTGAATATTAAAAAGGCAATTAAAAACCCAATAGAAAGACCTATTAAGAGAAATAAAATATCCATGTGCTAATTATTTAAAAAATTATTCTGTAAAGCTAATACTTTTACTTATTAATATGAAATTTAATAAACAAATCATCTATAGCGAAACTTTAAAAATAGTATTATAATAAACATAATAATAGAGAACAAAAATATTTTTAAAACAGTGAATATATACAAATCTACAAACTTGTTAAAAACACTTACAAAAGGATTAAAGCTAATATTATTATACTCCCAATAAGGAGGAATATATGCCGTCATATAATATCTATTCAAACTTTTCTCATCGAAATCAATTAAATTAGTATAATAATTTTCGACAATGGCATCAATGCTTTTATTACAATAATTTTTATCTTTTTCATATAAAATTTCGTTCTCATTTATCTTTATGAAAAGATTAGATTTTTGATTTTTATAATAACAATTAATACTATCGATTAGTGATAAACAATTAACATCAATAATTTGTGGAAATAAATTGTTCCTATGTGATTCACAAATTAGCATATTTCTCGCAACTACAGAATCTTTATAATATATATCAACTATTTCAGGAATAAAATAATCTGTATAATAAACAGCTTCATAATACATAGATTTTTCCTCAAACACATTATTCATCCGGTCATTATAAAGATAAAACTCTGTAGTTAAAGTATTTATAGTCGGGAATGCCGGTAACAGATTAGCAACTTTAGTTACCAGAACAGGATTATTGCCAAATACTTTATTGTTAAAAGTATCAAATTTTATCAAAACACCAGAAAACAACATATTTAAAACAATAATAAAAGGTATTACCAAATACACAACTGATGAAGATTTAAATAACACAGAAGCCAACATTCCTGCAACTGCTCCCCAGAAACATAAAATCCAATTTATTAATATCAATTCCGGCAAAACAAATTCCATTTTTAAAATAAAAACAGCAGGCAAAACAATTACCACAGCTTGTATAAATGATATAATTATGTATTTTACGAATTTTGCAAAACAAAAGGAGAAATACTTATTTTTTAAATAATAATCTGCAATATGATAATTCCTAAAATTTATAAAATCATTTCCTGAACTGACCATTCCGATAAAAATTGCTGTAATAACAGTAATTAGAATCCAAACAGGAATATTTGAATTAAGATAATATTCATAAGATTCATTAGTATAATACTTTGAAATAAAAGCAAAACTTAAACCTGTAATAAAAGGGATAATAAATAATAAAACAAGTCTTAATTTATTTTTAAACTCTGTTTTGACATCAAAATTAAAACTACTTATAAATGATTTAAAAGAATTTAGTTTACGCTTATTGCCTGGCAAAATCTTCTTTTTAAGATGTTCAGTTTTCTTAAGACTCATATCAGAGGATATAAAATTTTGGTACCAGAATTTTGATTTATCTTTTACAGATTTTTCAAATGACTTTGAAACACCTAAGAGATTTAATATTACAGATGGGTTTTTACTTATTTCAAGAACAGTATTTTTATCAACAGTATTAGTTTTATTGCGTAAATATTCAGTAATTTTTAATGGACTTCCATAATATACCGGATATCCTGAGTCATCAATTAGCAATATTTTATCAAATAAAATCAAACTATCATAATCGGGTTGATGTATTGAAGCAATAACAAGTTTATTATGTTGAGCAATTCTACTTAATAAAGATAATATTTGATATGAATCTTCGGATGAAAGGCCACTAGTAGGCTCATCTAATAAAAAAACATCAGGCATTGATAATAACTCCATCGCAATTCTTAATCTTTTTTGCTGTCCTCCTGAAAGTTGATAAGAAGTATTATCCTTTTTTACAACTATTTTATCTATATGTTTACCCAAGCCTACTGATTCTGCCACTTGTGTTATTAATTCGTTTTTAAGGCTTGGTTTTATTTGTAGAAAATCGGCACGTTGTCTAAGATGCTCTTTAACAGAAAACCCTGGAATAAATTGGTAATCTTGATTTAGGAACGAATAATTTAGATTTTTTAACTCGGCATCTAAATAAAATTCTCCTTTAGTTTTTTTGTCTTTCCCGGAAACTGCATTTAAAAAACTTGTCTTACCACAACCACTGTTTCCAATTATTCCGACAAACTCACCACTCGACAAACTAATTGATATTTTGTTTAATATTGTCTTACTATTTTTATAAACAGCGACATCTTTCAAAAATAATTTAAAGTCATATTGATATCCAAAATTAAAATAAGAGATATAATCGTTAAAATATACTTTAACTTGATCACTAAAAGTTATTACAGATTCTTTTATTGCATAACAAAATTTAGACTTTCCAACTACAATAGTATCAATTAAAAAATTTTCTGAACTTATATTTATCAATACATATATATCCTGTGTAAAATAAATAGCCTTCGCAAAACAATTATTTTTAACTTTTAATTTAATATTACTAACACTATCATAATTCTGTATGAATTTTAGAAGTTCTTTAGTAGCAACAATATCTAATTCATATATTTCAGCAATAAGCAAAATAAACTCTTTGGAATCTTCAATCTCACTCGTTTCATTAATTAGTCTGACTAAAACAAACACAATAATCGCTCTATCTTTATGATTTAAATACTTTGCTGTATCATTACATAAACCTATTAATTTCACAGAATTTAGGGATAATCTCTTTTCTGATTCTCTCGAAGAATATTCTATCAGATATTTATCAAAAAACAATAAAAAGCTTTCAACATATTTAGGTTCCAGATTATCGAATAAAAATTCTCTAAAACACTTTTTAATAAGAGACGTATCACTATCAGGAATTCTATTTACAGATATAGCAAAAAGCTTGACCAGTGCATCAAAAAAAAATCTTGTCATAATTAGTTCATTGAATAATTTATATTAAAAATATGAAAAAATGCTGTAAACGACTAATTATCTTTAACTTTTTTTTAAGAAAAAGCAATAACAAATATACCTTGATTGCGTTAATTTTGTAAAAGTTTTTAAAACTTAAAAACTCTATTTATAAATAGTTAGTAATTTTCTTTTATTTTTGTACTAATTGAATTGAAAGATTATGAGGAAGTTTGTACTAATTTCAATAGTTTTATTTACTAGTTTGTTTTGTTTTGCAGATGGGATTAAATTTACTGCAAAGTCAACATCAAAAGCAGGTGTAGGACAAAATTTTCAGGTTCAGTTTACAATAAATCAAAAACCTTCAGAAATAAATTTGGGAAACTATTCTGGACTCAAATTAATTAATGGTCCATCTATCTCATCTAGTCAAAACATAAGCATTGTTAATGGAAATTACACACAAGAAAATAATTACACATATACATATATATTTCAAGCATCTCAAACAGGCACTTATACTATTGAAGGAGCAACTGCAAAGATTAACAATGAAGCTTATACATCTAATAGTGTAAATATAACAATCCAAAGCGAACCTGTACAAAGCAATAATAGAAGAAACACTAATAGTTATGACCCTTGGGCTGATTTCTATAATATGATGGGATATGGAAATAATAATAATAATAATAATAATGCACAAGCAAAAGAAATAACAGCAGATGATTTATTTGTAAGAATTTATGTAGATAAAACAAATCTATATAAAGGTGAACATATAATTGCTACCGTTAAGATATACACAAAAGTTGACTTAATTGGATTTGAAGACATTAAACTCCCTCAATTCGATGATTTTTATGCAGAAGAAATAGAAACTCCCGATCGAATCAACCTTGTTAGAGAAAATTTTAATAACCAAGTATATAATGTTGGTTTAATTAAGAAATATATTCTATCTCCAAGAGTCTCAGGCAAGCTTACAATAGAGCCGTGTGAGATTGTATGTCAGGTGCGTCAACCTGCACAAAATGGGAATATGAGGAGTTTTTTTACTTATTATGAATCAGAATCAAAAACTGTAAAATCTCCAGAAATAGAAATCAACGTAAAACAATTACCACAAGCTCCAAATTCTTTCTGTGGTGCAGTAGGAAAATTTAAGCTTAATTTAGAACAATCCGAAGACACAGTCCTGGTAAATGATGCAATAAGTATTAAACTATCTATTTCTGGAAATGGCAACTTTAATATGATAGAAACTCCAAGTATTACATGGCCAAAAGAGTTTGAGATTTACGAACCTGTAGCACAACAAAACATAAATTCAGACGCATCAGGATTAAACGGAACAAAAACATGGGAATATACAATTATCCCAAGATATCCGGGCATTTTTGACTTAGGATCAATTGGTTTTACATACTTTGACACATCTACAAAACAATATAAAACCACTAATACACAAAATATTAAAATAGCCGTAAAAAAGGATGAAAATGACATCAATTTTGGAGAAAACTCATACAACTATTCACAAAAGAATCTGGATTATATAAGCGAGGATGATATAAGATTTATAAATTTAAAAAATCTAAATTTACATAAAAATTATGTTCCATTTATCAACAGCAACTTATATATTAGTATATTATTGTTTCCATTATTACTTTTTATCATATTAGTAATTGTCCTCCGAAAAAGGATTAAAGAAAATGCTGATTTAGTTCTGGTAAAACAACGTAAAGCTGGCAAGACATCTCAAAAAAGATTAAAAAAAGCTCGCAAATTTATGGTTTCAAATAAAGATTATGAATTTTACAAAGAAATTATTACTGCATTGTGGGGATATTGTAGTGACAAACTTGAAATTCAAATTGCAGATTTAACTAAGGATAAAATATCAGAAACACTACACGCAAAAGGTCTTGACACAATAGTAATCAACAGATTACTTGAAATCATTGACAAATGTGAATATGCACATTTCTCACCTGAAAATGAAGAAACCCAATTAGAATATATATATAATGAAGCTACGACTATTATTGAAACTTTAGAACAAACTATAAAATACAAGAAATGATGAACTTAAAATATATAAAAATATCGGCCTTCTTGTTTTTTAACTTACTAATTAGCATCAATATATGGGCTATTGACATTAATCAACTCGAAGATAGTGCCTCATTTTATTATAATAAAGCTGACTATACGCATGCATTAGTTTTTTATGACAGCATAATATCTGAAAATTATAGTTCAACTGAGTTATTCCTAAACACAGGAAATTGTCATTATCAACTAGGGGATTTAGCAAATGCAATATTTTATTATGAAAAATCATTAAAATTAGATCCAAATAATGATAACATTAAACATAATCTTAGTATTGCAAATAAAAAGGTAGAATGCAAAACTGAACAATTACCAATTGCATTTTACAAAAGATGGTTCAATAGTGTAATATCAATTATGTCAAGTGATAATTGGGCTATTTTCTCTATAATTTCATTTGTAATCAGCCTTATTTTTGCAGGTTTATATCTATTTAGCACAAACATAAATCTCAGAAAAACAGGATTCAGTTTAGGATTGATTACACTAGTATTTACTGTCCTTTCAATAATATTTTCAGTAAATCTATCAAAACGTATAGTTAGCAATAATTTTGCTATTGTATTTGAAAAATGTTTAGTAAAATCATCCCCAAATGAGGAAAGTAACAATTTATTTGAAGTTCCAGTTGGACTAAAAGTAGAAATTGTTGATTCGTTAGATTTATGGTACAATATTAGTCTATCAGATGGTAAGCAAGGTTGGATTATTGCAAAAAACATAAAAAGAATTTAAAATATAAATATGATAAAGCGGATAATACTTCCATTGCTAATAATATTTAGTTTACAATCTTGTAATATACTTGAAAAGAAAATTTGCAGTAATTATATGAGTGATGAGTTTTGTTTTAGATCACATGCAAATGCAATAAGTACAAATTCCCAACTTTCGCAGGAAAAGGCTTTAATGATTGCAAAGAAGAACATCTCAGAAGAAGTTGACATATATATTTTAGACAAGTTTAGTTATGAGAGTTTTCTTGAAGATCCTGAATTTGAAGCTAAACTTACTGCTGCAAGAAAGACAATGCTATCAGACATTAATATTGTATGTTCAAGAACAATCCCTAAAAGAGATTCATTTAAATCATTTATTGCCATAGAGATAAGTAAAGAAACCATTGACACAGAATTAAATCGTCGTTTAAAAGATGTTACACAATAAATGGATATAGCACTAATAATATTAGGTATAGTTTTAATCATCGCCGGAATTATTGGCTGTATATTGCCAGTCATACCTGGTCCTCCATTAAGCTTTATAGGACTCCTATTATTACATTTCACTTCAAAAGTTGACATATCCACTACTATGCTAATAATAACAGCTTTATTAGCTATAGTGTCAACTGTCCTGGACTACTTAGTTCCGGTTTGGGGGACAAAAAAAGCAGGAGGTTCAAAATGGGGAATGCGTGGAAGTGCATTAGGCTTATTAATAGGATTATTCTATAGTCCTTTTAGTACCATACTTGGTCCAATATTAGGAGCTTTTATCGGTCCATTTTTTGGTGCATTTCTTGGTGCATTCCTTGGTGAAATTCTATATAGAAATAGAAAAAAAAGCCAATCAGATACTGCGGGGAAAAAATTTCAAAAATCAATTAAAGCTGCTTTTGGATCATTTTTGGGTCTTATATTTGGAATTGCTTTAAAACTGTTTGTTTCATGTTTTATTGCAGCAATATTTATTATAGAATTAATAAAAGGGCTGTTTTAAATAAAGGCTGTTGGCTGTTGGCTGTTGGCTGTTGGCTATTGGCTGTTAGCTGTTGGCTGTTGGCTATTGGCTGTTGGCTATTGATTATACTTATATCTTTTAATCTTTTGAGTAGGAGTTTTTTCAAATGGTTTATCATGTATTGAAACAAACTTTATTGCGGAGAATTTATTTACTTTAGAGTTGATATAAAGCTTTAAATCTGCTTTTAAATCTTCTATTCTATCATCAAGTTCATGCTTTACATTTTGGTATTTCTTTTCCAACTCATCCATATTTAGATGTACAAGAGCAACAAGCCTCCCCTTTTCTTCTATTACCAATGACTCAGTAACAAAATTAAAGTTATTAATAATCGACTCAATTTCTTCAGGATAAATATTTTCACCGCTCGAACCAACAATAACATTTTTGCTTCTACCTTTTACAAAGATAAAATTATCTTTATCAATTGTCACTAGATCCCCAGTATTAAACCATCCGTCATCTGTAAGCACTTGTTTAGTTAACTCAGGTTCTTTGTAATATCCTTTCATAATGCTTGACCCTTTTGCCCAAAGCTCACCCTCTCCTGTTTTTGGATTCACATCATTTAATTTATATTCTATTCCTTCAATAACAGGTCCTGTGGATCCTAAACGAACTGTTTTTGGATTTACTCCAGCCAATAAAGGAGATGTTTCAGTTAATCCATAACCAATAGCATACGGGAATTTAGCTTCTAATAAAAATTTCTCAACAACAGGATCAAGTTTTGCTCCACCAATTCCAAAGAACCTTATTCTACCACCAAAATTATCCATTAATTTTCTTCCAGCTGCAGCATTAATCAACTTACGTATTGGTGGAATTTTATATAAAACTTTTGTAGTTTTCTTAGCATTCAGAGAAGCTAATATTTTATTACGGTATATTTTCTCAATAATTAGCGGAACAGAAAGCATAATTGTTGGCTTCACTGCCTGCATAGCAGGAATTAAAACTGCTGGAGACGGTAATTTACGCAAATAATACACAGAAGCTCCACTATTCATTGGTAATAAAAGCCCCAATGTGTTTTCATAAGCGTGTGATAATGGCAAAAATGAAAGAAAAACGTCATCTTCACGAATTGGTTGTAAGACTGCACATTTTTCTGTATTAAAACAAAGGTTTTTATGTGACAACATCACTCCTTTAGATGTTCCTGTTGTTCCTGATGTATAAATAATTACAGCTAAATCATCTTCATCAACATCAATAACAGTATCAGATTTTACATTATAGTCGTGTATTGCATTACCTTTAATACTAATATTTGAGAAATCATTAATACGAACCTTTGATTCCAAGTAATTCGTTTTTTGATTTACAACTTTATCTTCTAAAATTTCTGAAGTAAAAATTACTTTTGCTTCACTGTGATTCAAAATATTTTCTAATTCAGTTTCACTAAAATCTGGCAATAGTGGCACAGCAACAGCCCCTAAAGAGACTATTGCAAAATATGTAATACCCCAATTAGGCATATTATTAGAAAAAATTGCAACTTTGTCACCTTGTTCTACTCCAAGGTTCTTTAAAAATGCAACTACAGACTTAACCTCTTCTTGTATTTCTGCATATGATTTTGCCTTTTCATCAGAAAATCCAAGAAAATCATTTGCAGAATATTTTTCAAAAGATCGATTTAAAAAATTCGGTATTGTTAGTTTATTTTTATTCATAAAATAGAATTAGCTGCAAACATAACATTATATTTACAATATTGTTGCCTAAATTAAATAAAACTATACAATTCTAGTGTTGATAACTATAAAAAGAGGTGAAATCAGAATTTATGATGGATAATAAAAGATGTTTTCTATTTCATATTCTGTTTTAGGAGACCATAATAAATCAGCCACTAGATCTCCTGTCCACGAGTAAAATCTCGATTCAAAGATATAAAATTGATTTTTAAAGTACAAACAAATACATCGTAGATTCAAGTTCCAAATGCACTTTTTTACGCAACTAGTTGGTAAAAGATTTTCACAGGCGTTTCAAAGTTTAAATTTTTTCTTGGTCTTCTGTTAATTTTATATTGTACAAATTTAATATAATCCTTATCAAAATCATCAAAACAAGATTTTTTAGGAATATATTGTCTAATTATTTTATTTGAATATTCGCTTAGTCCTCTTTCCCAAGAAGCGTATGGATGAGCAAAATAAAACTTGCAATCAAGTTTTTGAGCAATCAATTTGTGCATAGCAAATTCACTTCCATTATCGCTAGTAATTGACAGTACATTTGCTTTATATGGAAGTAGCATATCAATAACAATCTTTGCCAATTCGTATGCATTTTTACCAAATGGAAGTTTTCTAATCATAATTAAAGCTGTTTTTCTTTCAACAATAGTAACCATTGCCCCTTTATTATCCTTACCAACGATTAGATCTATTTCCCAATCTCCAAAACGCATTTTATTATTTATTACATCTGGACGTTCATCTATTGAAACTTTATCTTTTATGTTTTGATGCTTATCACCTCCAACAGGCCGTTTCCTATGCTTAAGTTGATGTCTCAATTGTTTATACATAGTTCCTCCGTTAGCTTTGTCATCCCTAATATATTGGTAAATGCGCTCGATACTAACCATTTCAACATTATGCTTATCACAATACCCTTTGATTTGCTCTGGAGACCACTGTTCTTCTAGTAGTTTTTTATCAATGAAATGCTGCATATTAATATTAAATCTTCGATTACTTACAAAACGCTCTTTACGCTCATCTGCAAGTTCTTGTGCAAAATCAGGATTGTATTTACCTGTTATTGTACTATTGCGTTTTATTTCTCTGCGAATAGTAGATTCATGTACTGATAACTGTTCGGATATAAACTTTATCTTCTTACCACTTTTCAAATAGGCTTTAATGGCGTACCTTTGTTCTAGTTTTAAATGCTTCATAAATTTCTTTTTAGTCGAAGACAAATATGAGTATTTAAACTTTAGAGAGGAAATTCTTTATGAATTTTCTCTCTTCCTTTCATTTCGCTACGCTACATTTCAGGAAGAGAGAAAAAAGTGCATTTACTAATTGAACTTAAGCACTACAACTCTTTTTTGAAGAGAGTAACTTATACCATCTTCATTATTTCAACCATGTTTAAATATTAATTTTTAGTTTATATAAATATTTTATAGTTTTACAATTAATACAAAAAATTATATATACCATGAAAAAAATCTTAGACTTTGTTAAAAAACACCAACATGTAATAGTATTTATTTTTGTCGTAATAGCAGCCTGTTTAATTAGCACTGAAACTTTTGCCCGTATGGGAGGTGGAGGAGGTAGTAGTAGCAGCAGTAGCGGTGGAGATGGAGGAATTGGAGGTTTAATTATTTATTTAATTTTTGTACTATTTAGAAATTTACCACCACCTTTTGATACAATTGTCCCAATTGCAATAATTATTCTACTTGTCATAGGAACTCTTATTTACTCCAAACTAAAAAGGCGTGGCTCTATTTTAAACAAAGTTCCTGGCAATCAAGTTCCAACAAAAACAGATACTAAAGGTCTTACAACATTTACACAAATACACCCTGATTTTAAGGAAGAAGAATTTGTTAAAAAAGTCACTAAAGCTTTTACAGAAATTCAGAATGCATGGGCACAAAAAAACATAAAACTTGTTAGACGTTTCATCTCTGATGGAATGTATCAAAGAGTTAATACTCAATTCAAAATGATGAACATACTTGCTCAAAGAAATGAGTTAGAAAAGCTTAATATAAAATCAATAACAATTGATAAAGTTGATAGTGATGGAGCCTTTGATGTTATTCATGTAGGAATTCTAGCTAGTGTTAAAGACAAGTTTATATCAGATAAATATCCAAATCTTAATGAAACAAATTATGAAGAATTTGTTGAATATTGGTCTTTTATTCGAAAAACTGCTGCAACAGGCAAAGACATGTATTCAACATATAACTGTCCTAATTGTGGAGGTGATTTAACCAACTCTGAAATGGGTGATGTATGTAAGTGTCCATTCTGTGGAACATTTACTAATAGTGGAGAATTCGACTGGGTATTAGCAGAAATCACTCAAGCAGACGATTATGTTACTACAAGCCACTTGCACGATATGAGCAATACACTTGGAAACAAAATAGAAGAGATATCAGATTCCGAAAAAGACTTTGCTGTTCAACTTATTGAAGATAAGGCTAGTAATGGATACCTACAACTCCAGACTGCAAAAGTTCTAAAAGATCCTAAGATTATGCGTCGTTTTGTTGGGGATGAGTTTTATTCAAAATTTGAAGTTATGATGAAATCTGAAAATGATTTTATTTTTAATCGTATTTTCTTAAATGATGTAACACTTATAGGGGCATTACAAAAAGATAGTAAGAATATTCTTGCTTTAGCTATAAAATCATCTTTCCAAAGAGTTAAAATTGTAAATGGTAAAGCTCAGCTTATTGATTTTGCAGTTACAAGCAAAAATGAAGTCATGTTGATGAGCAAAGACATTATCACAGCAGAGAACAAAGGTTCTTTATATGCTCATCAATGTCCTTCATGTGGTGGAACAATATCTGATACTACAGATATGAATTGTCCATATTGCGGAAATCTTCTAAACAGTACAAAGAACGAATGGATTATTACAGATCTTATGAATCAGCAGGATTATCTTAATTATTTCAAAGCTCATTCAAATCTTTTTATTGCAAACGTTAATCCTAAAAAGCTAGATGCAATGTACAAAGTTCGTGATTACGCATTTAATAATGTCCTAGTAATGATTGCTGCCGATGGCGTATTTGATGTAGAAGAAATCAATTATGCTAATAAATTAGCAAAAAAATGGGGCTATGCACCATCTAAACTTGAAGGAATGATTGATATGGCAAGAAACAATCAACTTGTTATCAGAATGCCTGAAAACAAAAAAGATTGCGAAAAGATATATAAACTCATGCATAAAGCTGCTGCTATTGATGGGAACATCTCTTCGGAAGAACAAGCATTACTAGATAGTATTAAACAACAATATTTATAAACTTATAATTTATCATAAAAAAGTCGTCTCAATTAGTTTTGAGACGACTTTTTTATAAAATATTATTGCTAAGATAAAGTATTAATATGATAGTACATAATAAAAATTTCTGTCATGTACTAAGAATATTAATAATTTGTTGCATGTATTTCAAAATATGCTTCGGGATGTTGACATGCTGGACAATTTTTTAATGCTTTTTTACCAGTATGAACAAAACCACAATTTCTACACATCCATTCTATTTTGTCTTCTTTTTCAAATACCCTATCTTTTTCAATATTATCTAATAGTTTTAAATACCTTTTCTCGTGTTCGGCCTCAACCTTAGCAATCATTTTATATGATACTGCAATATCTTTAAATCCTTCTTCTTCTGCAACTTTCGCAAATTCAGGATACAAATCTGCCCACTCTTCGTGTTCACCCATAGCCGCAGCTTTTAAATTTTCTTTAGTTGTACCTTCAATTCCTGCTGGATACATTGCAGTAATCTCAACAGCCTCTCCTGTTTCTAGATATCTAAAAAACACTTTGGCATGCTGTAACTCTTGTTCTGCAGTTTCAAGGAATAAAGCAGCAATCTGCTCATAACCTTCCTTTTTTGCAATTTTAGCAAACATTGTATAGCGATTTCTAGCTTGAGATTCTCCTGCAAACGATTTTAGCAGGTTCTTTTCTGTTTCTGTTCCTTTAATTCTACTCATAATATGTCTAATTTTAATTTATAAATATATTTAATACCCTCTTCTATAGGCTGTGACATTTTCTGGTTTTAGATAAAATACATTAACATTATCTATTGCAGGTTTTGAATACTTAAAGTCATCACGTCCTGAATATTTTTTCATAATAATATTTAAAATTCTGATCTTTTCATCATAATCTTCAACAAAAACAATTTTCCCTTCAGCAAGTACCGATTTATACTTCATAGAGTATGAACATGCAACGTTCTCGTTCCTCACATTTAACTTTTCTTCAGAATAAAATGCTATACAAACTTCTTGATTCTTATTCAAAGCCTCTATTTTTCTTCCAAATGGAGCTCCATGAAAATAAACAATTTCATCACAATAAGCAAAATTCATTGGAACACAATAAGGCTTTTCTCCGTCTATAAGAGCAAGTGTACAAACATCTGTAGAATCAATTATTTCTTTAATTGCAATCTTATCTGTAATTTCAATTTTTTTCATAATAAAATTTATAATTAATTGACTATAAAATTAAACTTTTTATTTATATTTTTGTTTTAATAATACTTATAAATAATTAAAACTAATACATTATGTTAAAACAAAAGATTGAAAAGATTCTCAATGAACAAATTGAAAAAGAAGCATATTCTTCATTTTTATATCTTTCTATGGCAAGTTGGGCAGATAGTAAAGGAATGGCTGGAATAGCTCAATGGCTTTTTGCACAAGCAGAAGAAGAAAAAATGCATATGCTAAAATTTGTAGATTATATCAATGAAAGAGGTGGCAGAGCAATTATTCCAGCTCTAGAAAAAGCACCGGATGATTGGAAAGACGTTTTTGTGCTATTTGATGAAGTATTGGAACACGAAAAATACATAAGTGCAAGTATAAATGATATTTTAGCATTAGCTGTAAAAGAAAATGACTTTGCGACACAAAACTGGATTCAATGGTTTGTAACAGAACAAGTTGAGGAAGAAAGTAGTGCTCAATTAGTTATTGACAAACTAAACTTATTAGGAAAACATAATTTATATATGTTTGATAGAGATATAATGAGTTTGCGAACTGAGGAATAATACACTGATTTAAAACCTCAAATTTTTTTTGAGGTTTTTTAAGTATTTACAAATAAACTATGATTTTTTAATCATTTATTTTTATCTTTAACACAGAAATATTTATATTAAACTATCAGTAAATTATTCAGACAAAAAATAACAAAAAAACAGAATGACTAAAATACTTGCCATCTCAGAAGCTAATGCCATAGCATTTCATGCTATGGCACTAATTGCCAAATCTCAAATTTCTATTAATGCAACTGAAATTGCTAAAATCACAAATTCATCAAGACACCACACTTCAAAGGTTTTACAAAGACTTGTAAAAGAAGGTTTACTTGGTTCTACAAGAGGTCCTAGTGGAGGTTTTTATCTCAAAAGACAAGCTGGAGAAATTCTTTTAATAGAAATACTAGAAGCAATTGAAGGTGAAGTTACAATTAACGAATGTCCTATAGATAATGATATTTGTCCTTTTGGAGGCTGTATAATGGGAGGGATTTGTTATGATATTGGAGAGACAATGTTAAAATATCTAAAGAAACATACTTTACAGAATATAATTGACAATATTGATTCTGATAAAAAATTATTATAAATATGAAAATTTTAGCATTATCCGAAGCAAATATTCTAAGTTTCCACAGCATCGCATTAATTGCAGCTTCTGAGGGACAAGGTATTTGCGCAAATAAAATAGCTAAACTTACAAAATGTTCTCGTAATCATCTCTTTAAAGTTTTGGAAACTATGATAAAAGCAAAACTTATTTATTCTACTAGAGGTCCATTAGGAGGATATTTTCTTAATAAGCCAGCAACAAAGATTAAACTTATTGAAGTCTTTGAAGCATTAAATGGTAAAATTGATGAAGATAATATTTGTGTAGGTAGAAATCGACATGAAGCTACATTTGGTTTCTTTCAGAACATGTGCCATGACCTTACAACAAGATTTATCAAATATCTAAAGGAAACAAACGTATCAGACTTAGCTATAAAAGCAAAAATCATTCTTAAATAAGTTTATAATATATTTTATTATTACCTAAAATAAAATATTACTTCTCAATTAAATATTTATTTAAATGCAGCTTCATACAATCCCGGTCCTTTAAGACTCAAATCATTAAAATAATTCGGAACTTCTTTACCTATTAATTTATCAACATATAATTTAGCTAAATATTGACTTAACATAAAGCCATGTCCTCTAAGTCCAATTAACAAACCTTTATCAACATCAACAATATATCTTGGTTCAACATAATAACCAGACCACACAGCTTGAAAACCTACACTTGAAAGTTTAGGTATCCAATCGACAAACACCTCAGATACTATTTCTAAAAATTCTTTACTATTAATCTGCAAATTCTTATCTGTTTCCATAGAATCTACTGCAGGAGAAGCACATCCAATAATTTGACCTGTATCAGCAAGTTGCTGACCATAAACTGCAGAAAATCCTTTATACTTTCTTCTATCAATTAACATATCAAGAATATTTCCATTTTTGCCTAAAAATGGCAACCGTCTTGTAATAAATGCTTGATGTTTAACAGGATAAAGACTTGTTTCGATTCCTAACTTATTTGCAAACTTTTCAGCCTGTGGTCCAAGTGCATTAATAAAATGCTCTGTTTCATATTCAACATATTCTCCATCATGTTTTTTAACAAGTGCAATAACATTATCTCCTTCTTTTTGCAAGTCGATTAATTCACAATCCTCAAGTATTTTACCACCTTTTTCGATTCCTAATTTTCTAATTAAATCTATTGTTCTACCAGGTGTTGCTTGCCAACAATCATGAGTTACTAATGCAGCCTTATATGTTTTAAGATTTGTATTAAAATGTGGAGAAATCTCCTTTACAAAATCCTTACTATCAACAAGATAAGCGTCTGACCATGCTCTTGACGCATCTAAATCCCGATAAGTTTGGTCATCGTGCGCAAATGAAATATATCTTATAGCTTTATAATCAATATTAGCAATCTGTTGCAAATCTTCAAATATTTCTCTGTTTTTCAGAGCAATATCAGCAAGTGCTGGTAATGAAAATGCAGGTCTACCACCCGCAATATTTCTCCATGAAGCCCCTCTGTCTTTATTAATCAATAATGGTTTTAAGCCTGCTTCGGCCATATACCTAAATACTGAACAACCTGCCATACCTCCTCCAGCAATTAAAGATTGTACTTTGATCCTTTTATTTTGCTTTTTATTAGTATTAGTATAGATTTTTTCTGATTTATGAGGCAAAAGTTCCCCCATAGACACCTGATTTGACAGTGGAGCTCTAGGTGTAGCATCTCCAACAATTTCAATATTATATGGCCCTATTGTTTGTTTAAGTCTTTTAATACATCTTTTCCCACGACAAGCTCCCATTCCTAAACGTGTTGTATGTTTTATTTCGTCAATAGAGATAAATTTTCTATCACCAATCACATCCAAGATTTCATCTAATTTTACATCATCGCAATGACAAATATATGTTTCAGATGGATGTTCAGATTTAGATTCATTTATTTCTATTGGTTTAGGATAATTACTTTTAACGATAAATCCACGAGCCTTAGTTAAACTCTCACCTTTTAAATCCAGAGCTTTTACTCTGGCAACATTTGTCTTATTAGGTTTTTTTAAGATTTTTTCAATAATTCCTTCACCCACTCTAGCTCCATTATTATCAACAAGAAATACTTCTTCATTTTCTTTTGCCTCATACTCAATTGGAAGAAAAATCCAATTTTTCTTTTCACTATAACCAAAAATAGCTAATCCAGGACATTGATAAACACACTCCATACAACCAACACATTTTTCAAAATCAATGTGTGGCACTGTACTTGTTGATGTTTTAGTTATAGCTCCATGAGGACAAGCAAATTCACATGGATTACAAGCAAATCCATATAAACAATCAATTAATACATAAGGTTTTGCTTCGGCTCTTTCTCTTGTTGGTTTAAACGGTTCATCAATAACCCTCGTAGGATGTTGCTGTGAATCAATATACTCTTTAGAAACAGACAGATATTCATTATAATCATATCTAATTCCAATAGCATCAATTACTTCGTAAGCTGCCTGTTTACCTCGCAATACAGCACTAGTGCCTTCTCCAATTCTCAATGCATCTCCAACAGCATGTGCATTTCTACCAAAGAGCAAACTACCTTTTGTCATTAGTTGATCATCTGCAACCAAGCCTGTACAAATATTTATAGCATCAATTCCTGTTATTATTTTTTCTGTTCCAGGAACTGGTTTAAAGTTTTCGGATTTTGCAATTACAGCACCAACAACTCCAGTATAATCATCATTTGGTATTGCTTCAAGAAGAATATAACTTGTCATAACAGGAATACCCAAACGCCTTACTCTATTTGCTTGAACCGGAAATCCTCCTTCGTATGGCATAGCTTCAATAATAGTTTTAACATTTGCTCCTGCCTGCATAAGTTGATATGAAGTTAAATAACCAATATTACCAGCCCCTACTGTTAAAATATTTTTACCTAATAAAGTGAATTCATTGTTCATCATTTTTTGTATTACAGCAGCAGTATATACACCAGGAACATCATCATTTTTAAAACTAGGCATAAATGGGATAGCCCCAGTTGCAACGATCAAATGATCAGCTTGAACATAAAATATTTCATTAGTATCAATATTTTTAATTGCCAATTTTTTCCCTTCCAAAATATCCCAAACGACAGAATTCAACATTATGCCATCTCTATTTTCTCCTGCTAAAGTTTCGGCTATTTCGAAACCTCTCATTCCCCCAAACTTTTTTTCTTTTTCGAAAAAGAAAAACTGATGAGTTTGCATAAGAAACTGTCCGCCTATTTTATCATTATTGTCTATTACAATATTATCAACCTTATGCTTATTTAACAACTCTCTTGCAGCTAAACCTGCAGGACCTGCTCCAATGATTGCTACACTTGTCTTATAAATGGCTATTTCTTCTACAGTATTTATAGTTTCTGTTTGAGGAGTATAATCTTTAGGAATTTCACGAACTTCTTTTACATTATCAACCTTTGTAATACAGATGCGACGAATTTTACCGTCGACAAGCATTTCGCAAGCTCCACACTTTCCAATACCACATTCCAAAGATCTATTTCTGTTATCCAATGAATGGCTATGAACTGGAAATCCTGCTTGATGTAAAGCTGCAGCTATAGTAAAACCCTTATTTCCAACAACCTCATGCCCATTATATGTAAATCGCACTAAATTATCTTCCGGAACATTTAGAATGGGATGTTTTTCAATTTTTTGCATATAATTATATTATATAATAAACAATCTTGAACTTTAATTTTCAAAATTGCAAATTATTAAATATTTAATAAATGAGTTTTGTCAGATATTATTAATAATATTATTGATTTTATAGATGACCTATCTTGATTTTACAATTGAATTGTAAAATTCTCTTAGCTCATTTTTTCTATCTTCATCCAAATTATGCCAACGAACCCCTTGCAAAGCTCCTTCAATTGAAAACAATACACTTCTACTTGTATTTTTATTATTAGATAGTAATCTTAAAAATATTTCTTCTGTTCCTACTTCTTTCATATCTTCCAAAGAGAAAATTCCAACAGCTTCTAACTTTAATTCTAAGACTTTTCCAATATTATGCACCC